>CAYRXN010000308.1:0-6424 GCA_964428275.1 uncultured Planctomycetales bacterium
GGCCGTGCTGCGACTCGGGCCGCGGCGCACAACGCCGCTCCGGAACTGATCCCACAGAGGATTCCCTCCTCGCGGGCCGCCTTGCGCGACCACGCGAAAGCGTCATCATTGCCGACCGTCACCACGTCGTCAATGACGTCGAGATCGAGTACGGGCGGGATGAAGCCGGCGCCGATGCCCTGGATCTTGTGCGGGCCGGGCCGCGGGGGTTCGCCGGCGCGGGCCTGCGTGATGACGGGGGAATCGGCTGGCTCGACTGCGACGCACGCAAAACCGGGCTTGCGCCGCTTGAGCACCTGCCCGACGCCCGTGATCGTCCCGCCGGTGCCGACGCCCGCGACGAGGATGTCGGCCCGTCCCGCGGTGTCGCGCCAGATCTCTTCGGCGGTGGTCTGCCGGTGGACCTGGGGGTTCGCCGGGTTCTCGAACTGCTGGGGCATGAACGCCCCCGGCGTCTGCGCGACCAGTTCCTCGGCCTTGCGGATCGCGCCCGGCATGCCCTCGGCCGCCGGCGTAAGCACGACCGCGGCGCCCAGCGAGCGCAACACGGCCCGCCGTTCGACGCTCATGCTCTCGGGCATGGTCAGGATCAGCCGCAGCCGGCGGGCGGCGCAGACGAACGCCAGCGCGATGCCGGTATTGCCCGAGGTCGGCTCGATGATCGTCGTGTCGGGCGTGATGCGGCCCGCGTCGATCCCCGCCTGGATCATCGCGCGGCCGATGCGGTCCTTGACGCTCAGCAGCGGGTTGAGAAACTCGAGCTTGGCGCAGACTTCCGCCGGCGCGTCGATCATTCGGTTGAGGCGCACGAGCGGCGTATCGCCGATCGCCCCGGTGATGTCGTTGCGGATCTGTTCCATGAAGCCACTCCTCTTGCCGGCGCGGACGCGCAGCGTCCTGCCACACGGTCGGGGGTCGGCGGTGACGGTGCGTCCGTTGCCCGGCGTCTGGACGCGGGAACTGCCTTCTGACGGCCCACCTCATTCTTTGCGCGCGGGGGGCGGTTGTCAAAAGGCAATTCGGGGCCCGCGTGCGCGGGGCCTGATGCTTCCGGTGGTTTGTGCGCGTCCGGGGTGGCCGTCCCACGTGATCGCGGGCAAACAGCGGCGGGCGCATGGCCCGCGCCCCCGTGCGTCCCGGTATCGTGATGGCATACAATAAGGCCATGAAGCCGCCTGACGATCCATCTGTATTCGAGGAACCGCAGTTTCGCGCCGGCGCTGGCGAGCTCGACCCGTCGGAACGTCGCGCCGCCGAGGAGCTGCGCCGCCAGCGTCGGCGCGATCCGGACGCCGATCTCAACCAGAGTGTCTTCGACGAGCCCAACATCTTTCCGAATCGTGACAACGTTCCCATCGAACAGGACTGGACGTGCAGCCGCTGCGGCTACAACCTGCGCGGGTTGCGCACCGGGCAGCCCTGTCCGGAATGCGGGCACATCGAGCTGTACTGTCCCAGTCCGCCGCAGAGCCCCAGCTATCAGAACTGGTTGCGGGTGCGGATCGAGCGCACGCCCGGGGGGGCGGGCTGGCGCGTCGCGTTTGGGCTGGCGCTGCTTGGCGGAATCTGGGCCGTTCTGGCGGCCCTGTCGGACGGGCTCTACCCTTCGACGGCCACGCGTACCGGCATTGTGCTCGTGATCGTGTTCGGGCCCGCGATCGAAGAATCGATGAAGATCGGCGCCGCGGCGCTGATCATCGAAACGCACCCCTACGTGTTTCAGCGGCCCGAGCAGATTCGCCTGGCAACGCTGGGAGCGGCCCTGTGTTTTGCGATCATCGAGAATTTTCTGTACCTGCACGTGTATATTCCCAACCCCTCCGTGCAAACCGTGATTTGGCGCTGGACCGTCTGCGTGGCGCTGCACGTGGGTTGCACGTCCGTGGCCACGCGCGGGCTCGTGCGTGTCTGGGAGCGGACGATCTCCGAGCTGCGCGCGCCGAGTTTGCCGATGGGGCTGCCGGCGCTGGTGACTGCGATCATCCTCCACGCCTGCTACAACGCCGCCGCCGTGTTCTGGGAGTTTTCCCGCTGAGTCGTTTCGCGGCGTGCTGCGGCACCGGCCGCGCGCTTCGGCAAATGTGTTTCACGTGAAACACCTTTGCGCGCCGCCGTTACAGGGGGGCCAATGCCCTGACTCGCTGTGCCCGGTTCACTATGATGCCCGGTGATGCGGCGTTTACGGATGGACATCGTGGTGCTGTGTGCGGGCGTCGCGCTGGGATTGACGCTTCTTGCGCCCGCTGCCTGGCTCGTGCTCCTGACCGACGGATTGCTCGCGGGTGCGGTGATCGCCGGGGCGATCGGGTGGGGCGCCTGGCCGGTGGTGTGGCTCGGGTTCGGGCGGCGCGGCCCGCTGGTGCAGGTCTGCATCGCGGCCGCGCTCGGGCTGGGCTGGCTGAGTACGGCGACGCTGACGCTGGGGGTCGCGGGGGCGCTTTCGCAGCCCGTGGCGTGGGGACTGCTCGCGGCAGGCGGACTTTGCGGCCTGGTGCGGCTTTCGTGTGCGCAGGCGGCGCCGGATGCGCAGTCCACGGAGGCCCCGGGCGCGGCGGATCGTGTCGATCGCGGATGGCACGTCGCGGCGGCACTCGTGCTGGCGGTACCGCTGGTCGTCGCGCTGCTTGGCGCGACGCTTCCGCCGGGCGTGTTGTGGCCCGAGGAAGCGTTCGGCTACGACGTGCTGGAATACCACCTCGAGGTGCCGCGCGAGTACTTCGAGGCGGGACGCATTTCCTTTCTGCCGCACAATGTGTACGCCGCGTTTCCACAACAGATGGAGATGCTCTACCTGCTGCTGATGTACCAGGCCGGGGACGCCCACGCGGCGGCGATCCCGGCACAGCTTGTGCACGTCGGGTGCGGCGTCCTGGCGGTGCTGGCGCTCGGTGCGCTGCTGCCGGCCCGGCGCGGGTTTGTGCTGGCGGCGCTCGCGGCAGGGGCGACGCCCTGGCTGGCGTACCTGGGGGCGTTGGCCTACGTCGAGAACGGGATGGTGTTCTTCGCGGCCGTGGCGGGAGGGCTGGCGCTCGAGGCCTGCCGGGCCGAGCGCGGGCCGGTCGATTGGCGGCTGGTGCTGACGGTCGGCCTGTGCGCGGGGCTTGCCGGGGCGTGCAAGTATACGGCGGTCGCGCTCGTCGTCGCGGCGCTGGGGGTCGCGTGGATGGCGGCGATGCGGGCGACCTGGACGCTGCGCGGGCGGTCGGCGGCGTTGTACGCGCTGGGAGCGCTGCTGGCGCTTTCGCCGTGGTTGATTCGCAATGCGACGCAGGCCGGCAATCCGGTCTACCCGTTTGCGTACGGGTGGTTTGGCGGCAAGGCCTGGAGCGATGCGCAGGCTGCCCAATGGGCGCGCGCCCATCGGGTGGCGGCGGAATTCGATTCGCCGATCGGACGCGTGCGGCTCGGAGTGCGCGAGCTCTTCGGGCGGTTCGATCAGGCCTCGGGCGGGTTGGTTCCGAGCCTCTTCGGGCCGGCGGTGTTCCTCGCGGGGTTGGGCGGGTTGGTGACGGCACGCGGGCGCGGGCGGTCGATGCTGCTGATCTGGAGCGGGTTGATTCTCGCAGGCTGGCTGGCGTTTACGTTCGTGCCCGGGCGGTTCGCGGTCGGGCTGGTGGTCCCACTGGCGCTGTTGGGCGGCATGGGAACGATCGGGGCGAACGCCAGGACCGGCGAAGTGTCGCGCGTGATGTCGGCGGCGGTGCTGATCGGGGCGCTGGCTGGCGATGCGATCCTGCTGGGACGCTACCGGGCGGCGGCAAGCGGCTTTCAGCGGCAACGCGGGGCCCCGCTGGTGGCGGCCGTCGGGCAGACGGCCGCATTCGTCCGGTTCCATCCGCTCAACGAAGCGCTGCCCGAAGACGCGACCGTGTGGCTGGTCGGAGAGGCACGCGCGTACTACATCATACGACATGTGCACTACTGGGTGGTATTCAATCGTGACCCGTGGATTGCCATGGCGCAGCGCGGGGCGCCGCCGGCAGCCTGTGTGCAATGGCTGCGGGCCCAGGGGGTCACGCACGTGGCGCTGGCGTGGAGCGAAATCGCCCGGTTGCGCAGAACCTACGGTTTTTCACCGGTCGTGACACGGCGCTGGGTCAGGCGGCTCGAAGCGGCAGGGCTCGAACGCATCGGGCCGGGAGACGGACGCAACGAAGGGATGTACGAGATCTATCGAGTGGGGGCGGCAAGAAGCGTGCAGGGCACCACGCAAAGTGCAGAATGAGGGCGCCACCGGCTGCACGCCGGCGGCGCAGCGCGGCGTTGGGCCGCAACCAGGAGCAGCAAGACACAAAGGCGCGGAGGCACGAAGGCAAGGGGCCGAGGGAGGAGCCGCGGCGGGTCGGCCTCTGCCCGGCATGGTCGAACGCCGCGCCATCGCAGGCGTCGATCGAGAGGATACCCGCCATTTCTTGCGACGGCGCCGCCCGGCGCGGTCGGCCCGGCCCGTCGTGGCGCGCAGGCTGCCGTTTGCGCGTGGTGCCGCCGTCTGGCGCCGTGCCGCCGAGACCGGGTTCGGTCGCTAGTCCTGGTCGTCGCCGTAGAGTTTTCGCAATCGGGCCAGCTCGCGCTTCAGGCGGGCGCGGATTTCGGCGCAGGCCGGGTCGTCGTAGACGCTGTGCAGCTCGTGCGGGTCCTGCTTGAGGTCGAACAACTCCCACTCGCCCAACGTGTGGTAGTAGATGAGCTTGTGCCGCCGCGTCCGGACGCCGTAGTGCGGATAGACGCCGTGCTCGTTGGGGTACTCGTAGTAACGGTAATAGATCGACGTGCGCCAGTCGTCCGGAACGCGGCCGCGCAGGATCGGCACGACGCTGCGCCCCTGCATCCCGGCGGGCACCGCCACGCCGGCGATGTCCAGGAAGGTCGGGGCGAAGTCGATGTTCTGCACCAGCGCGGGGGTCCGCGTGCCGGGGCGGGTCACGCCCGGCCAGCGGACGATCAGCGGCATGTGCAGCGATTCCTCGTACATGAAGCGCTTGTCGAACCAGCCGTGTTCGCCGAGGTAGAAGCCCTGGTCCGATGCGTAGACGACCACCGTATTCTCGGCCAGCCCGGACCGGTCGAGGTAGTCGAGCATGCGCCCGATCCCGTCATCCACCGCCGCGACGCACCGCAGGTAGTCCTTGATATAGCGCTGGTACTTCCAGCGCACGTAGTCGCGGCCCTGCGGGCGGCGCCTGGCGAACGCGCGGTTGCGCGGCTCGTATGCTGCGTCCCACGCGGCGCGTTGCTGCTCGTTGAGCCACTTGAACGGGAACGTCGGCCCGCGCTTCTCGGGGGACGAGAGGTACTTCGGCGAGACCTTGAGGTCGTACCCTTCGTACAGGTCCTTGGCGATGCTCATCTTCTGCGCGCGGGCCGCGGTGCCGCGGCCGGCGTAGTCGTCAAAGAGCGTTTCGGGTTCGGGGATCTCGACGTCCTCGTAGAGGTGCAGGTGTTCGGGGCCGGGCATCCAGGGACGGTGGGGGGCCTTGTGCTGCCACATCAGCAGGAACGGCTTGTTCGGGTCGCGGCGCGCCCGCAGCCACGCCAGCGCGCGGTCGGTCGTGATGTCGGTGACGTAACCGGTGTAGCGCCGGCGACCGGCGGGCGTGCGGAAGGTCGGGTTGTAGTAGGCACCCTGGCCCACCAGGACTTCCCAGGTATCGAAGCCGGACGGGTCCGATTTCATGTGCCATTTGCCGATCAGGGCCGTCTCGTATCCGCTGCGTCGCAACAGTTGCGGAAACGTGGTCTGGTCGGGGGCGAGCCGGCAGCGGTTGTCGATCACGCCGTTGCGGTGGCTGAGTTTGCCGGTCAGGACCGTGGCCCGGCTGGGGGCGCAGATCGAGTTGCCGCAGGTGCAGTGCGAGAAGAGCACACCCGCGCGCGCGATGCGGTCGATGTTGGGCGTGCGGTTGATACGCGAGCCGTAGGCGCTGATCGCGTTGAGCGCGTGGTCGTCCGTGAAAATGAACAGGATGTTCGGCCGCCGGGCGGGCCGCGAGCCGGCCGGCGCCGCCGCACGCTGGGAGGCGAGCGCGTCGGCCCCGTGACCCAGTGCCGCCCCGCCGCCGGCCGCGACCAGGAGCCGGAGTATTTCCCGCCGGCTCAGCGACGGGGGCGAGGGGGCGCCTGCGTGGGAGCTGGTCTCGGCAGCACGGGCATCGGGCGGGGAGTTCGTGGACACGGGTTGGATCCTCCTTGGCTGAGTCGTCAGTTTCGCGGCCGGAGGGAGGTATGTAAAGGCGAGACGGTCCGGATCGGGTTTGCGGCTCGACGGGCTGGTCCGGGGACCGGGCCGACGTGTCGGCGTGTCGTGCCCTCGATGCGTCGTCAGGTCGTTGCGGGCAGACCAAGCTCGGCGGCGACGGCGCGGAAGCGCTCGTCCACGGCATCGAGCGACTGGGGGATGATGCGCACGCCGCCCGTGACGGCCATG
>CAYRXN010000309.1:0-13660 GCA_964428275.1 uncultured Planctomycetales bacterium
CATGCCCTCGACGAGGTCCACGGTGGTTTCGAGGCTCTTGCCCTCCTCGACGGTGATGACGCCGTCTTTGCCGACCTTTTCCATCGCCTCGGCGATCTTGTTGCCGATTTCGGCGTCCTGGTTGGCGGCGCAGGTGCCGACCTGGGCGATCTGCTCCTTGCCCTTGACGGGCACGGCGAGCTTCTCGAGCGCGTCGATGGTGGCATCGACGGCCATCTGGATGCCGCGTTTGAGCTCCATCGCGTTGGCGCCGGCGGCGAGGTTCTTGAGCCCCTCGTCGTAAATCGCTTCGGCATAGATGGTTGCGGTGGTCGTGCCGTCGCCGGCGATGTTCGAGGTCTTGGTCGCGACCTCTTTGACCATCTGCGCGCCCATGTTCTCGTAGGCGTCTTCCAGCTCGATTTCCTTCGCGACGCTCACGCCATCCTTGGTGACGGTCGGCGAACCGAAGGACTTCTCCAGCACGACGTTGCGGCCGCGCGGGCCGAGCGTGACCTTGACGGCCTTGGCGAGTGTCTTGACCCCGCGGCGAATCGCCTCGCGGGCTTCCATGTCGAACGCAATCTGTTTGGCTGCCATCGATGTCTCCTGCCTGGCGGGCCTGGCGCCCGCCGCAATCAAGACCAGAACTCCCGGATGTTACCTCGTTCCCAGAGGCCGGTTCGTCGCGGCGCGCCCGGCGCGCGGACAAATCCGGTGCCCACCTGCCTATCACGTCGCGTGCCAGCGGCGCCGCCACGCGGGCTGGTTTCGTAACATGCCGTATTCAGGCAACTTACGCCGGCGAACCCGTCGGCACCGCCGCGGCTGCGCCGACCGGAACCGTGCCAAAGTGGCAACGGCGCGGCGTTTCACGGCCTGGCGACAGCTCCCGCGGCAGCGCCATCCTCGCGACCGGAACGGGTCGGCGCACGCAGACGCCGCCGAACGACCTGGCTGGCCGTTCCGCGGCGTCTGGGTGTGGAACGAAACCCGCTAGTCCCCGATGGGTTCCGTCCGGATCTCAGCGATTTCCTCGAGCGAGCCGCAGTACCGTTCAAAGCCGGCCTGGAACTCGAACGTCGAACCATCCAGGCGGGCACGGTTGGCGACGAAATCGACCCCTTTGGGATCACCCGCATACCACAGGTGAACACAAGTTTTCCCAGGGCAGAGGTTTACGCGATTGATCGCCCGGGATACCGCGGCTCGGATGTCCGGGTTCATGCTGCACCGTGTCGCTAATCGAGCACGGCGAGGATGTCGCTCTCATCCATGATGATCATCTCTTCGCCTTCGACCTTCACCTCGGTGCCGGCGTAGCTGCTGAACAGCACCTCCTGGCCTTCCTGCACCTGGAGCGGCTGCCGCTCGCCCGAGTCGAGCAGGCGCCCCTCGCCGACGCTCAGCACCGTGCCCCGCTTGGGTTTTTCCTTGGCCGTATCCGGCAGGACGATCCCGCCGGCGGTCTTCTCGTCGGCCTCGATACGCTTGACCAATACCTTCTCACCCAACGGACGGATCGGAACCCGCGCCATGGATTGCTCCTTGTGAAAAAGTCCACGTAACTTACGAGTTTCCCTCGGCGCGCCGCGGGCGTCAATGCGAATCGCGCGCACCTCCGATGCGTCCCGAGCTATGCAAGTGACGTACCAGCCCGGCCGGCGGGGGCGCCGAATGCGCTAACATCCGCCGCGCACGCTGGTTGCGAACCAGCCGCTGCCGCGGCAAGCTCCCGGACGGAGGCCTGCCCACCTATCCGGGGGCCGCCGCACCGCGCACGTCCTGTCAAACTGGCAGCTCCCGGACCCACGCCGCGGCTTCGTCCATTATCAGCCACGGCACTGAATTGCAGCCGCTGCCGGGCGGGGTCGATATAAGCGCTGACTTCGGCACGGGTGCAGAGCGATGAACCTCGATCTCGACGACATTCTGGACGGCTGGGACGCCTCGCGTGACGAGGTCGCCGCCCGGCTCGTGACCGGCGACGACGGTTGCGAGTTCGTCCAGTTGCGCGTCGACCTGGGGCTGCTCCAGATGACGCTCGACGGGCGCCCCGACGGGAGTCGGCCGGGCGAGTCTGCCACCGTCTATGAACGGGTTCGCCGCAAGCTCGCCCGCGACGAGGAGCTGCGCGAAGAAGACTTCGACGCGCTGCACCGCGAGTTGCAGCAATACAACTACCGCCGCCTGGCGCTCTCGGGGCTGGCCGAACGGGCGCTGCGGGAAGAGGATCTCACACGCGGCCAGGGGCTGTTGCACCGCACGTTCCGCGACCTGCAACGCTGCCTGGATATCCTCGCGATCCTGCGCGCGCACGACCCGCAATGGGACGAGGCGCAAGCCGTCCTGGTCCCGACGCTGACCTTCAACCGCGTGCGGCTGATGACCAACCTGCGCGTCGCCCAGCACCGCTACGAAGAAGCCATCGAGGAAGCCGAACGCGGCATCTACGATCTCAACCAGACGCTGGCGGACGCGGGTTACGACGAGGCGCAGCGGCAAGACAACGCCGCCATCGCTTACCTGCGGCAGGTGGCCCAGCGGTTGCGTGAGCAGTACGGCATCACGCAGACGCTGCGCGAGCGCCTGTGCAGCGCGATCGAGCGGGAAGACTTCGAAACCGCGGCCCGCCTGCGCGACGAGCTGCGCGGCCGCCGTCTCGACGACCTCCAGCCGCGCCTCCCTCACGCCGACTGAGCGACTCCTCGGGCCGTCCCGCCAGCGCCCCCACTGCCGGGCACGGCACGCGCAACGAAGCGGGCCAGCGAAAGCGCTTGACGCTGCCGCCGGCCCGCTCGTGGGTGTCGTTCTGCAGGTACTACAGGCCGCGTCTGCCTTTACAGACCAAACGGATCCTCGATACCGAGCTGCTCCCAGAACTCATCGACGCCGTGGCAATCCTCGCACTGGAGCGCGTCTTCCTTCGGCGCGATCTCGTGGTTGATCGACAGATACGCCACGGTGTTCGCGAAGTCATAGGTGCCGCTGTAGTCCTGACCGGCGTAGGCGGTCCCTTCCGCGATCGCGGCGGCCCAGTCGAACTTCGACCAGTACGGGTTCTCGCCCGGACCGGTACCGAACAGGTGCGGCACGACCAGCAGCTTGTTGACCGGGTCCACCGGCTGGCGGCCCATCATCTTCTTGAACGGATAGATCTTGGCGTCGGCGTCGGCCGCAGTCGCGACCGGCGTGGCGAGCACGATCGGGTCGGCTTCGGTGCCGGCTTCGTCGTAGTGATCCTCCGCGCCGACCAGCTTCTTGGCCCACATCCCGTTGTGCCAACGGTAGACCGGCTGGACGTTCATGCCCCAGACGAAGCGGCCCTTCTTCTTGTTGTAGGTTTCCCGGCCGAACTGCTCTTCGACGGGCGCGTCGTCGTCGCCGGCCTCATCCCAGTACCACTCCAGCTTGGTCGCCACGCCGCGGGCGAACGTCGGAATGTGGCAGGTCTGGCAGGCCACGCGGCTGGTGTGCAGGTTCAGCAGCGAAGCCAGCGAGCTGTCGGCGTGGGGCTGCTCGGTGTGGCAATCCTCGCAAGCGACGATGCCTTCGGCCCCGGTGTATTCGGTCGTACCCTCGATGGTGTGATCCATCTCGGTGTGGCACTGCTGGCAGGTGAAGCCCTGCCCGCCCATGTGCACGTCGAGGTCTTCGGTCGGCTCGATGAGCGCACTGGACAGATCGCCGTGCTTCACGTTGTCGCCGCCGCCGGCGTAGAAGTGGCACAGACCGCAGTTCTTGCGGGTCGGCGGCCCGACACTGTAGGCCTGCTCGTTGAGCTCCGACATGTCGCTGACGGTGACGACCTCGCCGTCCACGAACAACGCCGGCTGACCGCCGCCGCCGTTGGCGGTCGGGTGCTTGCGGTAGAGACCGGTGTTGTCGTGGCAGATCAGGCAGTCCACGTTCTCGGTGTTCGTGAAGAAGTCGTCACCGACACCCGACACCCAGCCGTAGCTCGGATGGCAGGCGGTGCAGCGGCCTTCGTTGGACTGGATCGACAGGCAGAAGTTGTTGATGAGGTCGCGCTTGCCGTGCATCTCGGTCTCATGGCCGACGATGTTCTCGGCGAGGCCTTCCCACGCGAAGTGCGCCGAGGCGAGCACGTCGGCGGCCTTGTCCGAATGGCAGTTCAGGCAGGTGGAGGTGCCTTCGTAGTCAGGGCTGGAGAGAATCTCCGTGAAGATCTTCTCGTGTACGGACTTCTCGGTCGTCGGCGTGTTGGGCTCGGACGTGTTGGGTTCAGGGCAGTTCGGCTCGGGACAGTTCGGCTCGGGGCACGTCGGACAAAGCCCCGGAATGGGACACCCGCCCAACGTCACGAGCAGCGCGACGGCCAGCCCCGACAGTGTGGCAACCTGGAAACCGCGACGTTTCATCGTTCCTTCTCCTTCAATGCTGCGGGCGACCCACCGCCCTGATGTGTGTTGAGGCCAGGAACTTGACTCCGCCAACTTGTGCGTGCCCGCGCGCCTTCGCTGCAATCGGCGCACCGACAACGCACGCGTACTTCACGCCAGCGGGACTACGCGCGCACTTCACAAGCCGCGCCAGCCGCAAACAATATCGGGCATTAGCACGTGCGCAACAATCGCCGAAAGCGGTGGTTTCATCCCCCCCTTCGACGAGTCCCGTCAAACCAGGTGATGGCGAACCGCGAAGCTGACGGCCGCCGCCCGGGAGTCGAGCCCGAGCTTGCGGTACAGGCTCTTGAGATGCGACCGCACCGTCGAGGGCGATATGTTCGCCTGCTTGGCGATCTCCTCGTTGGCCAGTCCACGCCCCACGAGGCGCAGCACGCGGAGCTCCTGCTGCGTGAGATTGGCCACCGGTTCGGGCGGCATGTGCCCGCTGGTCAGGTCCAGCAGGCGATTTGCAACCGCTTGCGAAAGCTCGACTTGTATCCGCTTCTCCTGCGTCAGATCGCACAGCAGCAGCGCGCGCCCCAACGACTGGCCCTGGTCGTCCACACAGTGTGTTGCGTGCAGCTTGAGTTCCATCGGCTCGGGCCAGTGCACCGAGATGTCCGCGAGGTAGTTCTGGTCGGTCTCCAGCGCGTCGTTCCAGAACGCCGCCATCTGCGGGTCCTTGAACAGCTCGGTCACCGGGCGCCCGAGACACTCGCGACACGTGCGGCCGATGATGCGCTCGGCCGTGCGATTCATCCAACTCACCTTGCCGGTGGAGGTTATCAGCATCAGGCCAACGGACAATCCGGAGACGGCCTGCGCGATCAAGCAATCGCTCGGGCAGTCTCCGGGACACTTGCCGTTGAACTTCTTCGCGTCGGGCATCCGGTTCACTCCGTCGTTGCGACTGCTGGTAGCATAAATCCGGACAACGCGGGCGACAATGGCCGCCGCGCCGCGGGGCCGACCTTTCGAGCCCGATTCCCACCATCCAGGCGACCAATACAATATCGTTTTTGTACGGTATGCACCAGGTGGCGCTGGTGGTCGATGCGGAGAATCACCCATCCGGTGCGCGCTTCCACACAGCCCGCGGCGCAGCCGCGCCCTCGCAAGCCATCGCGGTCCTGCGCGGGGCCCGCGCGTCGCGGAATCCATGCGCGGCACAGAATATGCACTGCGCGAAATGCGTGGCGCCGGGGTGGCGCAGGTGGCGCGCTGCGCGAAAGGCGTCCACCGCCGGGGGCCGCCCGGGTGGCAGTCTTGGCGGCCGAATGACCACCGCGTGTTCCCGACCGGTGGGGTCGGGCCGCGTGCGACCTTTTTTCGTCCGCCGCATTTCGGCAGGAGCGAATTTGGCTTTAATATTGCGCGACCGATGAACGACCCGATCCCTTCACGAAGGCGAAGCATGCGTCCATCCCTCGCGCGACTCGCATCGGCGGTCGGCGTGTTGCTGGTGTTGTGCGGCAGCGCCCCGGCCTCGGACAAAGACAACTGCCTGCTCTGCCACCGGTTTCGCGGCCTCAGCCGGCTCGACCCGAAGACGAACGAGCTGCGTCTGTTCTTTTGCAGCGCCGAATACTACGAGTACCGGCAGGGTCCGCACGCCCGGGTCGATTGCACGGGGTGCCACGATGTGGACGAAGTTCGCATCATCCCCCACCACGTCAAGACGCCGGTGGATTGCACCAAGACCTGTCACGTGGCCCAGGCCACCGGCGTGGCGCTGCGGTTCAGCCATCGGCGTGTGGAGGCGAGTCTGCAGCGCAGCATCCACTCGCCGGACAAGCTCGACGAGCTCGAGTTCGACCCGCCGCTGCTGCGGCCGGGGCAGTCGGACTGTCTCTACTGCCACGACCAGCCGACGTTCGGCTTCGACCGCGGCGTTCCCGAAGGCTTCCTGCAACACAGCGGCGGCACGCGCTGCGACACCTGCCACAGCGAAGAGGTGCCGATCGACATCACCTACTTCGCCAACCACGTCGCCGCGCGCATGAAGCCGGCCCGGCCGGTCAAGCAGCTGGCCCAGGTCTGCGCCGTGTGCCACAGCGACCCGAAGGTCATGGAGAAGACCGGCGGTCACGACGTGGTCGCGAGCTACCTCCAGAGCTTTCACGGCAAGGCCAGCCTGCTCGGCAGCCGCAAGACGGCGACCTGCGTCGAGTGCCACTCGGCCCCCGACGGCGACCAGCACATGATGCTGGCCAAGGACAGCCCCGGCTCGTCGATCAATCCCGTGAACCTGCCCGACACGTGCCGCACGACGGCGTGTCACCCCGGCGCGCCGCCGGAGATGAGCCGCGCCGCCGTCCACCTGGAGCTCGACCCGACCAACCGCTCGCCGGAGTTCTACGTCGCGATCTTCTTCATCGTGATGACGGCCAGCGTGATGGCGCTGTTTTTCCTGCTGGTGATCCTCGAGCTGCTCAATGCGCTGGTACGGCCGCACAACCACGAACACGCCCGGCTGGTGCGTCTGGCCCGGCGCGTGCTCCAGCACCCGCAGGGCCGCCGGCTGGTCCAGCGCATGAGCGTCCACGAACGGCTCCAGCACTGGGGGATGGCGATTCCCTTCGCCGTGCTCGTGTTCACGGGGATGCCGATCAAGTTCGCCGAGGCCCACTGGGCCCAGAGCATGGTGACGTTCCTGGGCGGGCTGGCGGTGTTTCGGACGATGCACCGCGTGGCCGGCGTGGCGCTGATCGCGGTCTTCATCTACCACATCGGCTACCTGCTCGCGAAACTGCTGATGCAGATCCACCACGATCGCCGGGCCGGTGTGAGCAAGCCGTTGTGGAAGCGCATCTACGACGCGCCGCAGATGCTCCGGCCGCAGGACGCGCTCGACTTTCTCCAGCTGATGGCCTACCTGCTGTTTCTCCGGAAAGAGCGGCCGCGTTTCGGGCGGTTCAACTTCGCCGAGAAGTTCGAGTACTGGGCGGTGTTCTGGGGCATGCCGGTCATGGGCCTGAGCGGGTTGGCGTTGTGGGGCAACGCCGCCATCTCGGAGCAGTTCACGGGGCGGATTCTCAACTTCGCCTTCATCATCCACTCGGACGAGGCCTACCTGGCGTTCATCTACATCGCGACGATCCACCTGTTCTCGGTGATGTTCTCGCCGGCGGAGATTCCGCTCTCGCCCGGGTCGCTCTCGGGGCAGGCCCCGGCCGAGGAGCTGGTGGAGGGACACCGCGGCGAGCTCGAAGCCATCGCCGCGCAGCTGGGAATCGAGACGACCAACGGCGAATCCGACACCGCCACCACGCTGCGCGACCGGGTCTGTTCCGCGGCGCGACGCGTGTTCTGCCGGCTCTACAGCGTCGTGGCCCTGGCGGGCTACGTGTTCGTCGCGTACACGTCGCTGCACTTCCTGGCGACGATCCTCGAATCGCACAGCAAGGCACCGATCGAGATTGTCGGCATCCCCAAGCGGCTCGACGCCGACACGTTCCTCAAGGCCGCGGCGATGCCGAGCCCGGCCGAGGCGGCCGATCCCGGACACCGCGTGCGCGGTCCGCTGGCCCACTTCCACCAGATCCCCAAGTGGTTCCAGCCCGACCCGAAGAACACCTGCACCACGGCCGGTTGTCACGCGCCGCTGCCGCACGGCGAGCACGTCTCCGTGCGCGCGTTCCTGAACATGCACACGACCTTCACGGACTGCACCGTCTGCCACGTGGCCGGGGAGAAGACCAGCGCCCAGGCGCGCTGGATTTCGCTGCCCGACCGCGCGCCGATGGACACCCCGCCGATCCTCAAGCTCGCCCAGCTGCTCGAAAACACGCGCGAGATCAAGCCGGAAGACGCGCCGGCCCTCTCGGGCAGGCTGATCGAACTGGTCGAGGCGGCGCTGCCGGCTTCGGGCAACCACTGGCAGTTGCAGGACTGGCTGCTGCGGCTGCGTATCACGAACCCGCGCAGCAAGGTCTTCCGCCACATCGTGCGCGAGATGGGCAGCAACATCCACATGCACGTCCACGGTGAATACGGGGCGAAGATCGCGCTGTTCGACCAGGGGAAGATGGTGGGCAGCACCACCGACAGACAGCGGGAGGCGATTCAGCGGTTTCTGGCGCTCGACCCGTCGGCCGGGGACGCGCAGCGCGAACCGCTGCTCGATATCGTGCACGAACACGTGCGACCGACCGGGGCGATGTGCACGCCATGCCATCGCACGGACCCGACGCTGGTGGACGTGAAGAAGCTGGGTTATCCGCAGGCCCGGTTGCGGCGACTCCAGCACAACACGATCATGGAGTCCGTGTTGAACATCGAGCAGGGCAAACCGTTTTACCTGCCGGTCGAGCCGAGCAAGCGGCAACCGTAGCGCGGGCGGGCGGCCGGCCGGCGCGGCCGGAACCGGGGGATGAGAAGCAGCGGAAGCGCCAGGTCGTCATTTCCGTCGCAGCGGCGGGGAGACGACCCGGATTCGTGGGGCAGGCGGCCCAGGTCGGGCGACCGGGCGTGCCAGAGGTGTCGAACATGAGAAAGACGGATCATCGGCGAGTGGATCACGCCCGGCGCGGCCCCACACGGGCTCGCGGCGTGGCGGCGGCGCTGGGACTGGCCACGCTGCTGCTGGCAGGCTCGACCGTGCGCCCGGCGCGTGCGGACGACCCCGACAACTGCCTGCTGTGCCACCAGTTCCGCGGGCTGGGGCGGATCGACAACGAAACGGACGAGTTGCACCTGTTTCACGTCGACCCGGAGTACGTGCGCACCCAGGCCGGTCCGCACGCCCGCATCGCCTGCACGGGCTGCCACGAGCGTTCGGAAGTCTCCGTCATTCCCCACCAGCCCGTGTCGAAGGTCAACTGCACGCGGGAGTGCCACCTGAACGACCCGAGCGGCCTGGCCCGCCGGTTCAGCCATCAGGACCTGGTGGGCATGCTCAAGCACAGCATCCACAGTCCCGACAAGCTGGCCAAGCTCGAGTTCACCGGCGGGCCGCTGCTCCAGCCCGGCCAGTCGCAGTGTCTCTACTGCCACGACGAGCCGGTGTTCCGCAAGCTCAGCGACCTGATCCCGCTCACGGGAGCGACCGGCGAGATTTCCGACGCGCGTTGCGAAGTCTGCCATGCGGGGCAGATACCGCTCAGTACGGACTACTACCTCAAGCACGTCGCGTCGCGGGTCCACCACGCCCGCACGCCGATCGAGCTGGCCCAGGTCTGCGCCGTGTGCCACAGCGACCCGAAGGTTCGCCGGGCGTTCGACCTGCCCGACGCGGACGTCGGGTATTCGAACAGCTTCCACGGCAAGGCGGCGCTGCTCGGCGCGTTCCACACGGCCGACTGCATCTCGTGCCACGTCAAGTACGGCGAGAACGCCCACCTGATCCGCTCGCGGAAGAACCCGCTCTCGGCCACCCATCCGGACAACAAGGCCAACTCGTGCCGGGCGACGGCCTGCCACCCTGGCGCGGACAAGGCCATCGCGGCCGCCGCGGTGCACTTCGACATTCCCGAGCTGGGGCGGATCGAGATCGGCCTGGCGATCTTCTTCGTCGTCCTGACGATGCTCACGTTCGGCCCCTCGCTGGTGCTGACGGTGCTCGAGCTGATGCAGGTCGTGATCGGCCGGCACGTCCACGGCGAAGAACGCATGAAACGGCTGACGCTGGAGATCCTCAAGCATCCCGAGGGGCGCCGCCGGCTGCGCCGCTTCACGCCCGCCCAGAACGTCCAGCACTGGCTGCTGGCGTTCCTGTTCGCGACGCTGGTGGCCACCGGCTTCCCGATGAAGTTCGCCAGCCAGCACTGGGCCCGGCTGGTCATCAACGCGATGGGCGGGCTGGGCGTGGCCCGGTTGATCCACCACCTGGCGGGCGCGGCGCTGGTCGCCGGTTTTCTGATCCACCTGCTGTTCGTGGTGGGGATGGCGCTGCGCCGCTCGCGTCAACGTCTGCCCGACGGGCGGCGGGTGGGGATCATCCGGGCGGTGATGTCGCTGCCGCTGTTCATCGGGCCGGAGGATCTCAAGAAGGCCGGCCAGCTTCTGGCGTACCTGCTGTTCCTGCGGAAAGACCCGCCCACGTTCGGGCGTTTCACGATCGACCAGAAGTTCGAGTACGTCGGCGTGGGCTGGGGCACGTTCCTGCTGGGGGCGACCGGGGCGCTGCTCTGGGGGCAGCAGATCGCCACCCACTACTTCAGCGGCCGCGTGTTCAACATCGCCGTGATCGCCCACACATACGAAGCGTTCCTGGCGGTGATTCACGTGGGCATCCTGCACATCTGCAACGTGGTATTCTCGCCGATGGTCTTCCCGATTTCCCGGGCGACGCTGACCGGGCAGACCCCGATCGTCCGCCTGGCCGAATCGCACACCGAGTTCGTCGAGCGGGTGGCCCGCGAACTGGGCATCGAGGTGCCCGCGGAGGCGCAGCATGACTGACCAGCGACACAAACCGATGCCCCACGACTCCAGCGCCGAGCGCCGCCGGCACGAGCGCATCGGTATCATCCGGCGTTTCTACACGCTGATCCCGATCATCGTGGTGGTGTACCTGAGCTACCGGGCGTTCGACTACCTGGTCGTTTCGCTGATCCACCCGCCCAAGGCGCCCCAGCAGATCACCAAGATTCCCAAGCGTCTGACGCGCGAGGTGTGGGAAACGCAGCGCGAGGACTGGGCCGGCGTCGAGTTTTCGCCGACGCCCCGCACACCGCTGGCCCACTACCACCGGATCCAGGGGTGGTTCCAGCCCGACCCGCACAACGACTGCATCCGCAGCGGCTGCCACAGCCCGCTGCCGCACAACCGCCACAAGGAGGTCCGCGCGTTTCTGAACATGCACGCGACCAGCATTCATTGCGGCGTGTGCCATTTCAAGACCGACGTCCAGCCGCGTCCGCTGGTCTGGTACGATCTCAAGACCGGACAGGCGGCCGAGCCGCCGGCGCTGTTGCGGGCCTATGCGTGGTCGCTCTCGGCCGAAGGCCGGCAGGCGGTCGCCAAGCCCACGCGGAAGATCCAGAAGTTCATCGTCAGGCTGATGCGCCGGGCCGCCAGACAGGCCGACGACCTGGCCGAGCTGCACGATCTGGCCGACAAGCTTCACGCCTTCCGCTTCACCAGCGATCCGTTCAAGAACGTGCTGGCCGCGCTGCCGGCCACGCTGCCGCTGTACTTCCACGGCGAGTACGGCGAGAAGCTCGCCATCCGCGACCCGCAGACCGGCCAGCCGATCCTCAAGCACCGCGGTTCGGAGCAGGCCGTGGCGGAATTCCTCCGGCGTGGGGACCAGGTCGGGCCGCAGGAACGCGAGGCGATCCTCCAGCGCGTGCACACGATGCGGGCCCCGGAGACGCTCAACTGCCTGGCGTGCCACACGCGGCAGCGCAGCCTGGTCGACCTGAAGACCGTCGGGTATCCGCCGCAGCGCATCAAGTCGCTCTACGATCGCTGGATCTTCAACGCGATTCAGGACATCCGCGAAGGGCGGCCGCTCTACCTGCCCGGTTTCATCGGCCCGCAGACGCGGCCCGAGCCGGCCACCGAACCCGCCACCGAACCCGCTACGCCTTGATCCCGGGAGGGCGCCCGTGTCGTATCAACCGCCGAACTCGACTCGCGGAGGTCGCGCTCGCCAGCCCGGGCGGCCGGCGGGGTGGCTCTGCACCGCGGCCCTGGCGCTGGGTTGCGTCGCGGCGGCGCCCGGGCAGGCCCCGGACGCCTCCCCATACCGCGTCACGCCCGCGGTGAGCTACACCTTCCCCGGCGAGCCCGACATGCTCATGCCGACCGGCGTCAGCGTCGCCGACGACGGCACGGTGTACGTCGCCGACGGCGCGCGGGACCGCGTACTCGTCTTTCGCAACGACGGCACGTTCGTATCGGTGATCGCCAGCGCGCTCGGCCGCCGTTTTTCCCGGCCCATGAGCGTGAAGGTCGGCCCCGACGGGCGCATCTGGGTCGCCGACACGGGCAACCAGCGGATTGTCGCGTTTTCGCAGGACGGATCGGAACCGGGTGTCGAGTTCGCGGTCCCCGGCCCCGAGGGCGGTGTCCCCCCCGACCTCACCGACGCGATCCCGAGCCGGGACGGCCGCTACCTCTGGGCGGTGGACAACGACAACAACCGCCTCACGCGCATCGAGCTGGCGACCGGCGACCTCCAGCAGTGGGGCCAGAAGGGCGAATCGCTCGGGCGCTTCGACCACCCGCTCATGCTGGCCACCAACCAGCGGGGCGACGTGCTGATCACCGAGGCCCTCGGCGGCCGCGTGCAGGTCTTCGACTCGGACGGTCGCGTGGTCGGCAGCATCGCGGCGTACGGGGCCGACATGGGCAACCTTTACCGCGCCAAGGGCGTCGCGGTGGACCCGCACGGCAACGTCTGGGTGGTGGACGGTACGCTGGATGTCGTGCAGATCTTCCGCCCCAACGGCATCCTGGTCGACGTGCTGCGTGACGCCGAGGGGAAGCTGCTCAAGTTCGACACGCCCTTCGGCATCGCGATCGACGCGGCCGGCGACGTCTACCTGACCGAGCTGATGCCCAACCGCGTGCGCAAGTTCACGGTGCGGTACGACGCGGACGCGACCGGCCTCAACCTGGCGGCCCGGCGGCAGGCCGCCGCCACCACCCAGCCGCGCACCTGCGCCGCCTGCCACACCGAATGGCTCGAACCGCTGGCCAGCGGCGTGAGCACCCGGCTGATCGATCCGCCCGACACGTCGCCCGAACACCCGGCGGTGACGCGGCCGCGTTCGTGCCTCGGCTGCCACGACGGCTCGGTGGTCGATTCGCGCCGGCCGGTCTGGGGCGAGCACGGCCACCGGATCGACTTCGAGCCCCCGGAAAACATCACCGTCCCCGACGACCTGCCGCTGCTCGACGGCAAGATCGTCTGCCGCACGTGCCACTCGGCCCACACGCGCGGCGGCTCGGGCAACGTGCTCAAGGACGCCGTTTTCCTGCGAACCGAAGGCAAGCCGGCCAGCCTGTGCGTCAAGTGCCACACGCAGTTCGGCACCGGCCCCGCGCACGGCATGCACCCGCTGGGCGAGATGGATCGGCCGATCCCCGACGTGCTGACGCGCGTGGGCGCCCGCATCCCCGAAGGCTCCGACGAGATCGACTGCTTCGTCTGCCACGAGGGCCACGGGGCCCAGGGCGACCTGCTGCTGGTGGCCAAGATCGACTCGAACGAGCTGTGCCTGGCCTGCCACGAGCAGATGCGCCCCGGCATGTTCCGCGAGGAGAACCTCAAGCCGCCCCACCCGTTCGCCAGGCTCTCGGAGCCGCAGAAGGCCGCGGTC
>CAYRXN010000310.1:0-14476 GCA_964428275.1 uncultured Planctomycetales bacterium
GCAGGCGACCATGGGCGACAGGCGTCATTGTGTGAAAAAGCGCCCCCGACCGCAACGGCACCGCCCGGGCGCTGTCACGGGAACCCCGCGCCGCCTTCGGCCGCAACCGGAGGGGCCGAGGGACACAGGCCCGGAGGCCAAGGGACTGAGGCCAAGGGACGCAGGGACTGAGGGACACAGGGACGAAGGGGGCGAGGCGCCGAAGGGCCATTCGGCATTCGCCATTCGCCATTCACAAGAGGACCGAGGGGCCGGGGAATCAAGGGGCCGCAAGCGAGGCGCGGGCGCCACCGCGCGAGCCATCTTCGCAAAACGCGAAGAAATCAGTGGTTGGGTGTTCAGGCGCCAGACCGGCCCGGAGCAGCCAGCCTCCGGTACGTCGTCACGTTGTCCCGTTGTTGCGCCGTCCCGTTCTCACGAACCCAGCGTGGCGCAGCCGTCTCGCGGGTGGCGATGCTTGTACTTGTTGCCGGAGCCTCAGACCGCGACTTTGCGCTTGCGGCGGCGTTTCTTCACGATGCCCAGCGGTCGGCGGCCCGGCTTGGCGGGTTCGAGTTCGCTGACGACTTGCAGGGCTTCGCGCGGTTCGCGCACGACGGCGTCGGCCCCGATCTCCTGCCAGAGCGCATCCACGCGCCCGTAGACTCCGCCGCCGGCGACGATGTTCATGGTCGGGCAGACCCCGATATCGCGGATCATCTCCACGAGCCGGCGCACGTTGGGGATCTCGTGCGGCTGCGAGCCATAGATGAGCAGCGTGTCGGGGCACAGTTTTCCGACGGTTTGCAGCAGTTCGTCGTGGGGAACGTCGGCGCCGAGCAGGTACACGTCCCAGCCCGCAGCCTGAAACAGATCGCTCAGGATTTCCGCACCGATCCCTTCGCGCAGCTCATTCGAGCACACCACCATGATCCGCTTGCCGTTGGAAGCGCCACGCGGCAGCCGTGCCTGCAACTGGTCGGCGACGGTGCGATTGATCCGGGCCGCCATGTTGTTGGTGGCCGCATCGATGCGGTCGTCGCGGTAGAGCCGGTCGAGCTGGAGCATCGCGGGCCAGACCACGTCACAGGCGATCTGATCGGCCCGGCGCCCGGCGTCGAGCGCCTCGGCGATGACGCCGAAGCATTCGGCCCGACGGCCGGCGAGCAGGGGTTGCAGGTAACGGGTGAGCAGGGGTTCGGACATGGATGGTCGCCTCCGAGTCGGCGCCCGCCAGCGGTGCGAATCCGCGCACCGGGGGTTTCCCCACGGGCATCCCTGGGTCGAAGCCGGCGCCTCCATGTCGCCGGAAGCCGAGTTGTCGTCTGGTTCCACCCCGTGTCTTGGCCGCGGGCGTCGGACATCCGCGACACCCGCTGTATCGGGCGGCGGGCGGGTCTTCTGCACCCGACCCGCACTCCGATAACTCCCGATCCGCCCGTGCCCGGCACGCGGCGCACGTCGTCGCGGGCGCCGTTCGCGCGTCGCGCCCGGCGCAACGTGATTTTCTCGGATCATCACGACCCCGCGGCGCGCGGCGGGCACGGAAAAAAACCACCACACGCTCGCAAAACCTGCGCGGGGGGCGGCGCGGGTTGACTTGCCCGGGGGTGTCTCATAGAGTCATGCGTGATGTTCGGGCAAGCAATCGTGATACTCGCGGCGGCGTGGGCGGTTTTTCTGGGGCCCACCCTGTGCACCGGCGGCGTGCTGTCCCACGCGTGCGACTGCGTGCCGACGCAGACGTGCGGCCACGAGCCGGACTGCACCGCGGACCCGTGCGGGCAGGTGCTCGCCCCGCGAGACGATACCGGCCGCGCCGCCTGCGACGGCGCTGCCGCCGTACCCCCGTCGGCCGCGGCGCGCGTCGAGCCATCCCGGCTCGTCGCCGGCGCAGACCGGCCGGCGGATTCCGCCTCATCGCCGGTTGTGCCGCACCCCGAGCGCTATCACGACTCGGGGCTGCCACTTCTGAACTGATCCCCCTGCTGTAGACGGAGCGCCGCAGCGCGGACGTGTCGTGCGCGCCGCGGGTGCGTGTTGCGCACCGCGCAGACGAGATCGAGAGCAGCAAGGGGATCGCAAGACATGTTTCGTTTGACTTGCCGATGGGGGCCGGCCGCCGGCCTGCTTGGCGCGGTTTTCGCCGCGGGCTGCGCGCGGGTGAATCCGCAGCCCGACTACCGGCGTGCCGCCGGGTACGTGGGCCGATCCACAGGCCATGCGCGTCTGTTCGACCCGCAACAACGCGCGGCGGACGCGCAGCTCGCGCAAGAACTGCTGGCCGACGGCCTGACGGCGGAGGAGGCCGCGCAGGTCGCGCTGCTGTCCAACCCCGAACTTCAGGCCGCCCTCTATGAGATCGGGGTCGCCCGGGCCGAGCTGGTCCAGGCGGGACTGCTGAGCAACCCCTCGCTGGGGTTGGCCCTGCGGCTGCCGTCGGCCGGCGGGCTGGCGAACATCGACTTCGACCTGGCGCAGAACCTGGCGGACCTGTGGCAGATTCCGCTGCGCAAAAAGGCGGCGGAGCGGAACCTGGAACAGACGATCCTGACGATCGCCCGGCAGGGAGCCCGGACCGCCGCGCGTGCGAAGTCGGCATACTGGTCGGCGGTCGGTGCCGATCACCGCCTGCGAATCGCGCGCGAGAACCTCGAAGTCAGCCGCAAGATCCTCGACCTTACGAGATTCCGCCGAGAGGCCGGCGCGGGCAGCGAGCTCGACGTCAACCTGGCCCACGGCGTCGTGCTCGACGCCCGACTCGCCGTGACCGAAGCGCGTCTGGCCGCCGCTTCCGCCCGCCGCGCGCTGGCCACGGTACTCGGGTTCGACGGCGACGCGGGCGCGCTGCGGCTGACCGAAACGCTGCCCGCACCACCCGATCACGCATTCGAACCCCGGCGTCTGATCGACGCCGCCTGGACGCGGCGGCTCGACGTGCGGGCCCTGCAGCACGCGGTTGGAGCCGCCGAGCAGCGCCTGGCGCTCGAGGTGCGCCGGGTGTTTCCCACGCTGGAGGTCGGCGTGGCGCTGGAGCGCGACGCCCGGCGGCGCATGGCCGGCCGCAAGCTGCTGGCGGACACCGCCCGGTCGTCGATCGCGGCGGGAGCGCTGAGCGCCCCGGACATCCAGCCGCGCTCCGAACGAAGACAGGCCAAGGGCCAGGACGTGATCATCGGCCCGATGCTCTCGATCGAACTGCCTGTCTTCGACCAGAACCAGGCCCGGATCGCCAAGGCCGGCTACGAGCTCGAGCAGCGGCTGCGGGTGCTCGAAGGGCTCAGGCGCACGCTGCGGCAGGAGGTCCGGGAGGCGGTCGATCAGGCGCAGGCGGCGTGGGACGTGGCCCGGTTCTACCAGCGTGAGGTCGTGCCGCAGGCCCGCAAGAGCCTGGAGCTCTCGCGGGCGGCGTACAAGGCCGGCCGGTCGTCGATCCTCTCGGTGCTCGACGCGCAGCGCAGCTTTCTGGCGGCCCGCGACCAGTACGCCGCGGCGCTGCAGCGCGCGGCGACGGCGGTCCCCGCGCTGGAGCGGGCCGTCGGGTTGCCGCTCGAACGCGTACTCGAGGAAACGAAACGGTCGCCCGGCGCGGCGGCCGACGCAACGGGAGCACACCCATGAGCATGCGGTCGGTTTCGAAACGATGGGGTCGGCCGGGCGCCCTGAGCCTGCTGCTGGTGACGCTGTTGCCGGCCGGCTGCGCGCCGCCCGGGGCGGAGCCTGTCACGAGTTTCGCAGTGGATTTCGCGCGCAGCGCACTGGCAGCCTGGCTGCTCTGACGCGGCGCGCCGGAACGGAGCATTTTCCATGACCAGCAAAGTCGGACTGTATACCGCAATCGCCCTGCTCGCGGGCCTGCTCGTCGGGGGCGGAGGGTTCTACGCCGCCCAGCGGGCCGGGTTCGTGGATGCGCCGGACCACGGCACGTTCCCCGGCGGCGGCGCCAACGAGCACGGCGATGAAGATCACAACGAGCACGAAGCCCAGGACCACGGCGCGCCCGATCGCGGCGAGGGGGAGGAGCACGACGAACACGGTCACGAGGAACACGCGCCGGGGGTCGTACACCTGACCCCCGAGAAGCTGGCGGCGTTGCACATCCGCCCCGTCGAGGTGCGCCGCGGCACACTGACCACGATCATCGAGCTGCCGGGCCAGGTGCAGTGGAACACGGACCGGCTCGTACACGTGACGCCGCGCGTGCCGGGCGTGGTGCAGTCGGTGTTCAAGACGCTGGGCGACGAGGTGCGCGCCGGCGAGCTGCTGTGCGTACTCGATTCGCGCGAGATGGGCGACGCGCGGATGGAATACCTCGCCGATCTGACCCGTTTCGAGGTGGCCAAGGCCGATTTCGAGCGGGCCACCGCCGTTTTCGAGAACACGCAAGCGCTGCTGGCCATCCTCGATCAGCAGCCGACGCCGGAAGAGGCGCTCACCCGGGCCCACGAGCTCGAGATCGGCGAGAACAAGAACCGGCTGCTGACGGCCTACACGACGATGCACGTCCGGCGGCGCACCTACGCCCGGGCCCGGCGCCTGCTGAAAAAGGGCGTGGGGACCGAGCAGGACCTGCTGGAAGCCCAGGGGGCCTACGAAACCGCGCGGGCCGACTTCGTCTCCACGCGCGAGGAGATCGCGTTCAACCTGCGGCCGGACTTCCTGCGGGCCCAGCGCGATTTCGAAGTCGCCCGGACCGAGATGCGCAACTCCGAACGCGCCCTGCACATCCTCGGGCTGACCAACCAGCAGACCACCGCGCTGGCGACGCGCGCCGCCCGGATCGACGAGGACATCTCGCGCAACGCGCTCGCCAGCCCGATCGACGGCGTAGTCGTCCAGCGTCACCTGACCCGCGGCGAGCGCGTCGGCCTCGAGTCGCGGCTCTACACGATCGCGGATCCGTCCGACGTCTGGGTCATGGGCCGCGTCTACGAGCGCGACATCCGCATGCTCCGCGCAGGACAGCAGGCGATCGTGCGGCTGGATGCGTTTCCCGATCAGGAGTTCGAGGGCGTCGTGGACTACCTCGGCAGCCAGCTCGACCCCGCCACGCGCACGATCGAAGCCCGCGTCGTGCTGCCCAACCCGCAGCGCCGTTTCCGCCCCGGCATGTTCGCCACGGTGACGGTCTTTTCCGAGGCGCCGGCCGAGGCGGCGGGACTGCTCGTGCCGGCCGAGGCGCTCCAGCGCGTCGCCGGCGGTCACGTGGTCTTCGAGATCACCGGCGCGGGCGCGTTCCGGCAGATCCCCGTGCAGATCGTCGCCCAATCGAAGCAGTTCGCCCAGATCGCCGGGGCGCTGCAACCCGGGGCGCGCGTCGCGGTGGGCGACACCTTCATACTCAAATCCGAAGCCGGCAAGGAAGCAATGGGCGGCGGCCACAGCCACTAGAGAGCGGGACGACGATGCATCGAATCATCGACTTTTCTCTGGACAACCGGTTTCTGGTCATCGTGGTGTGGCTGCTGGTCGTGGCGGCGGGGGTCAACTCGCTGACCCGCCTGCCGATCGACGCCGTGCCGGACGTGACCAATATCCAGGTTCAAGTGCTGACCAATTCGCCGGGCCTGCCCCCCGAGGAGGTCGAACGGTTCATCACGTTTCCGGTCGAAACGGCGATGAGCGGACTGCCCGCGGTCGAGGAGATCCGCAGCGTCTCGAAGTTCGGTCTCTCCGTCGTGACGGTCGTGTTCGAGGAGGGGACGGACATCTACTGGGCCCGGCAGCTCGTCGGCGAGCGGCTTGTCGAGGCGCGCGAGACGATTCCCGAGGGCTACGGTGAACCCGCGATGGGGCCGATCTCGACCGGCCTCGGCGAGATCTACCAGTTCGAGCTGCGCGGCGACAACTACAGCCCCATGGAGCTGCGCACCATCCTGGACTGGTACGTCAACACCCAGCTCCGGAGCGTACCGGGAATCGTCGAGGTCAACTCCTTCGGCGGCGAGCTGAAGACCTACCAGGTCACGCTCGACCCCGGGCGCCTGGCCGCGCACGACATCCCCATCAGCGACGTGTTCGCGGCGCTGGAGGCCAACAACCGCAACGTCGGCGGCGGCTACATCGCCCACCACGGCGAACAGTATCTCATCCGCGGCGAGGGGCTGATCGAAACGCCGGCCGACGTCGGCCGCATCATCGTCAAACACAGCGACGACGGCACCCCGATCTACGTGCGCGACCTCGGCAAGGTCGAGTTCGCGCCGATGATCCGCCAGGGAGCCGTCACCCGTGACGGCCGCGGCGAGGCGGTGGTCGGCATCGTGATGATGCTGATGGGCGAGAACTCGCGCGTCGTCGCCCAGAACGTCCGGGCCAGGATCGAGCAGATCAACAAGACCCTGCCCGCCGGCGTGACGATCGAGACGTTCTACGACCGTACCGAGCTGATCCACAACACCATCCGGACCGTGGCCAAGAACCTGGCCGAGGGCGGATTGCTGGTCGTCGTCGTGCTGCTGCTGCTGCTGGGCAACCTGCGCGGCGGACTGATCGTCGCCTCCGCGATCCCGCTTTCCATGCTGGTCGCCTTCACCGCCATGCGCTTCGCGGGCCTGAGCGGCAACCTGATGAGCCTGGGGGCGATCGACTTCGGCCTGATCGTGGACGGCTCGGTGGTCATCATCGAGAACATCGTGCGTTACCTGCACGAACACCGCGACGATCGTCGATCCCATCTGGAGAAGGTGCGCGCCGCCTGCCACGAGGTCGCCCGGCCCGTGGCGTTCGCCGTCGGCATCATCATCATCGTGTACCTGCCGATCCTGGCGCTGCGCGGCGTCGAAGGCAAGATGTTCCGCCCGATGGCGCTGACGGTGGTGTTCGCCCTGGCCGGTTCGCTCGTGTGCGCCCTGACGCTGATGCCGGTGCTGGCGTCGCTGCTGCTCAAGCGCGTGCGGGAAACCGAGCCGCTGCTGTACCGCGCCGCCAGGCGCCTCTACCTCCCGCTGCTCGACCGCATCGTCGGTCGGCCGGCGCGGGTGTTCGCCGCGGCCGCGATCGTCTTCGTGGTCAGCCTCGGGCTGGTACCGTTCATGGGGGCCGAGTTCATTCCGCGTCTCGACGAAGGGGCGATCGCGATGCAGATCTGGCGGCTGCCCAGCGTCTCGCTCGAAAAGTCCAACCGGATCAGCACGCTCGCCGAGCAGGTGCTCGTCGAGGAGTTCCCGGAGATCGACACCGTCGTCTCGCGGACCGGCCGGGCCGAAATCGCCACCGACCCGATGGGCGTCGAGATCAGCGACTCGTACATCATGCTCAAACCCAGGAAGACGTGGCGATTCGAGAGCAAGGAAGCCCTCATCGAAGCGATCGACAAGACGCTCAGCGAGCGCGTCCCCGGCGCGATCTTCAGCTACTCGCAACCCATCGAGCTGCGTGTCCAGGAGCTGATCGCGGGGGTTCGCAGCGACGTCGCCATCCAGATCTACGGCGATGACCTGGAGCTGATGAAACGCAAGGCCGACGAGGCCGTGCGCCTCGTCAGCGGCGTCCCCGGCGCCGCGGACGTCAAGGCCGAACAGGTCATCGGCCTGCCCACGATGCGCGTGCGCATCGACCGCGAGGCCATCGCCCGGTACGGCATCAACGCCGAACAGGTGCTCGAGGTCATCCAGGCGATCGGCGGCAAACCCGTCGGCACCGTGCTGGAGGGCCAGAAGCGGTTCGCACTCCAGGTGCGTTTCGATCCGGCCGTGCGGCGGGATCTCTCCAGCATCGGCGACCTCAAGATCGCCGGCCCGGCGGTCGATGGGGGTCCGCCGCGCCTGATCCCGCTGTCGCAACTGGCCTCGATCTCCATCGAGGAAGGCCCCGCGCAGATCAGCCGCGAGAACATCAGTCGGCGCATCTCGGTGGAAGCCAACGTGCGCGGGCGCGACCTGGCTTCGTTCGTCGCCGACGCCCGCGCGCGGCTCGACGCGCAACTGGAGCTTCCCGCGGGCTGGTTCATCACCTGGGGCGGCCAGTTCGAGAACCTCCAGGCCGCGTCCGGCCGGCTCGCGGTGTTGGTGCCGCTGGCCCTGCTGCTGATCTTCGTCTTGCTCTATACCACGTTCCACTCGATCCGCCTCTCGGCCCTGATCTACCTGAACGTCCCGATGGCGATCACGGGCGGGCTGCTCGCGCTGGAGCTGCGCGGCTACCCGTTCTCGATCTCGGCCGGAGTCGGCTTCATCGCGTTGTTCGGCGTGGCGGTGCTCAACGGCGTCGTGCTGGTCTCGTACATCGTGCAGAAGCGCAACGAAGGCCTGTCGCCGGACGAGGCCGCCCGGGAGGGCGCGCGGATCCGCCTGCGGCCGGTTCTCATGACCGCGCTCGTGGCGTCGTTCGGCTTCATCCCGATGGCCCTGGCCACCAGCGCCGGCGCCGAGGTGCAGCGCCCCTTGGCGACCGTGGTCATCGGCGGCCTGATCACCTCGACCCTGCTGACACTGTTCGTGCTGCCCAGCGTCTACCGCTGGTTCGCGACCCCCCCGAAACAAGTGGAGATCTGACCGATCCGGAGCAAGCCATGAAGGAAATCAAGGCGATCATCCGCCCCCATCGGCTCGACGCGGTACTCGAGGCGCTGCACACGCATCCGGAACTGCCCGGTGTGACCGTCTCGACGGTCCGCGGCTTCGGCAAGACCGTCGGTCGCACCCACCCGGCCGCGACCGCCGCCATTCAGTACGGCACCGTCGAGATGGCCAGGATCGAGTGCGTCGTCAACGACGAAGACGTGCCCACGGTCGTCGATCTGATCCGACGAGCCGCCCACACCGGCCACACCGGCGACGGCAAGATCGCGGTCTACGACGTCGCCCAGATCGTCAGGATCCGCACGGGGCAGCGCGTGCTGCGCATCGAGTGACCACCGCGCAGGCCCTACGTCCCCGGCCGTTCGCCCTGGTTCGTTGTCCCGCTCCCGTGGCTGGTCGTTCGACCGGTCCCAAACCGGCGTCGCTGCAGACGGGGGCCGGGTGCGAAGGGCGGTTTCATCGTCCGCCGTTCGCGCCTCAAGCCTCGGCCGTCCCCGCGCGCCCGCTGAGGCGAGCGTAACGCCGGCTTGACAGTCGGCGCGGGGACGGGGACAATGCCGGTTTCAGGTATCGGTGGATGCGACCAGAAGTCATAACCTTCGACGACAAAGCAGGTTACAAGCCGTTTGTCCGCCGGGCCGCCGCGGCGCTGCGCTCTGGCGCGCTCGTTGTCTTTCCGACGGAAACGGTTTACGGGCTTGGTGCATGTGCGCTGGAAGTTGCCGCCGTTCGGCGCCTCCGCGAGGTGAAGGGCAGCCCGGCAGCGCGCGCATTTACGGTCCACATCGCCCGTCGTGAGGACGCCGCGGACTACGTGTCCACGCCCGCGCCGGTCGCGGTGCGCCTGGCGCGCAAGACCTGGCCGGGACCGCTGACGTTGATCTGCACGGTATCCGATCCGGCCGGGGAGGTGATCGGACGGAAGTGTTCCCCGGAGCAGTTGAAGGAGATCTACCACGAGCGAAAAGTGGGGCTGCGCTGCCCGGACCACGAGGTCGCCCGCGACCTGCTGCTGGAGACGGCGGCGCCGGTGGTCGCCAGCAGCGCCAACAAGGCGGGCGCGCCGCCGCCGCTCGAGCTCTCCGCCGCCTTGGATGCCCTTGACGAGCAGGTGGATTACGCCATCGACGGCGGTCCGACGCGACACAACGCCGCCTCGACCATCGTGGAGATCGACGTAAACGGGGGCTGGAGGATCGTCCGCACCGGCGTGATCGACGAACGCACGATCCGGCGGATGGCCCGGCGCGAGGTCGTGATGGTCTGCACGGGCAATTCGTGCCGCTCGCCGTTGGCCGAGTACATGTTCCGCGAGAAACTCGCCACGCGACTCGGCGTGACGCCCGCCCAGCTCGAAGGGCTGGGTTATACCATATGTTCGGCGGGAACGGCCGCAGCGGCCGGCTGGCCGATCTCGGAGGGGTCGCTCGTGGAGCTCCGCCGCCGGGGAATCGACGCGCGCATGCACCGGTCCACGCCGCTCACGGAAGACCTGATTCGGCGGGCGGACCGTATTTACACAATGTCTCCCGAACATCGCGCGGCGGTGGTGCAGATGGTGCCGTCGGCGCGGGATCGGGTAGTGCCGCTGGATGCGCAGGGACCGATCGCGGACCCGATCGGGGGCGATCAGGAGGCATACCGCCGGTGTGCCGGCCAGATCGAGCAGGCCGTGGACCAGCGGCTGGAGGAGTTTGTCAATGAAGATCGCAATTGGTAGCGACCATCGGGGCTACGAAGCCAAGGAACGCATCAAGGCCGTCATCGACGAACTGGGACACACCGTGATCGACCGCGGCGCGAAATCACGCGAGTCGTGCGACTACCCGGACCTGGCGTTCGCGGTGGCGGGCGACGTGGCACAAGGCCGCGCGGATCGAGGGATCCTCTTGTGCGGAACGGGGTTGGGCATGTCGATCGCGGCCAACAAGGTCGCGGGGATCCGGGCGGCCTTGTGCCACGACGAGCTGACCACGCAGCTCGCCCGACGGCACAACGATGCCAACATCCTCTGCCTGCCGGCCGACCTGGTCGGCGACGCCCTGATGCGCAGCATGGTCGAGACCTGGCTCGATACGGAATTCGAAGGCGGGCGTCACGAACGCCGAGTGAACAAGATCCGCGAATACGAGAAGGCCCACTGCGCCGCCGATGCCGCCTCGGCCCAGTGAACAGTGAGTACGGTTCGCCAGTGATGTTCCAGAGGTGCCCTCAAACGGACGGGTTGTCAGCGTCATCGCCAGCACGCTCGAGCGCCCGGCAGAACGCCTCGTCGATCGGCTGGCGACCCGCAAAACCGGCTTGCGCCTCGTGCCAATAGCCGACCTCCGCCTCGCCCAGCTTCCAGCAGAGCCAAATACGCCGGCCCTGATACTCGGCGGGGAAATCCACCAGCCCCCCCACCAGGTCCTTCATCTCACAGCCGATATCGGTGATTTCCTGGTGCAGGCGGCGCAGACGGTCCACGTGAACCTGCATCTCCGCCCGCACACCGTCGAGCTGGGCGTGATTGTCGGCAGAAAGCGCCAGTTCCTGCTGCTCGTCACGCAGGCGCATCAGCCGCCCGTACACCTCGACGATATCGCCGACGACTTTGCGTACGAGCACGAGCGTGGCGTTGGCGGAAGCGACCGTGAACAGCCGCTCCGTCTGACGCGCCGCGTGACCGAGTTCTATCGCGTTCTTGTGCCCCATGACGCTCTTTCCTCTCCTCCCGCACCCATGCGTTAACAAGCGTATGGCGCCGCCTCGCGAAATGTCAACGAACGATTCGGGCCGACATCGCAAGTACCTGCTACGACTGAGGTTGGGAAAAGTGGCCGGTCGTGGGGCCACAAGCGAATCCGGGGCCGGCTGGAGCCGCCGGGCCAGGCCCCGAACGCTTCGTCTCCACGGGCGCCCGACCTGCGCGGACGGGTCCACGTGGCCGACGCGGTTCCCGCCTGTCAAGACGATACAGGCCCGGTGCCCGCGGTGCGATGCAGCTCCGGGATCGCCGTTGATCCGGCGGTTGCGGTCGAATACGGCCAGTGCGGCCGTCCGCCAAGTCGCGCGTCAGGTTGACGATCCGGCCCGGGCCGCGGGCGCGCGCGTCACGCGTAGCACAGCCAGCGCAGCAGTTCCTTGAACGAGGGCTGCTTGCCGTACATCAGGACGCCGACGCGGAAGACCTTGCCGGCCAGCCAGATGACCGCCACGACCGCCAGCCAGAGGATCGCCAGCGTGGAGACGATCTGGACCATGGGCGTGTCGGGATCGGCACAAACGCGCAGGATCATCACGAAGGGCGTGATCGGAGGAACGTAGCTCAGCACGACGCTGAGGATTCCGTTGGGGTTCTGCGATATCTGCCACCAGAGCATCATCGGCACGATCGTCAGCAGCGTGAGCGGGGCCGCCATGCTCTGGGCTTCCTTGAGCGTGTTGCAGGCGGCGCCGACCGCCGCCAGAAAGGCCGAAAAGAGCAGAAAGCCGGGGATGAAGTAGAGCACGACGAAGGTGAGCCGATAGGGCGTGACGAGATAGCCCATGCCGCGCGACTCGGCGCCGCCGTAGCCGACCGCCCCCCAGATCAACATGAGCGTGGCGCCGACGCCGACCATGCCGAGGATCTTGCCCGCCATCATCTGGGTGGGGCTGATGGCCGAAAGCAACACCTCGACCACGCGTGAGCTCTTCTCCTCGATCACGCTGGTGAGCAGTCCCTGGCTGATGGTCATGGTGCCCATGAACAGCAGGAACATGAACGCAAAGGGCGTCATGAAGCGGATCAACTCGCTGCCGCTGGTGTCCTGCCCGCTGCGCACGTCCACCTCGCGCAGATCGACCGAGCTTTCCAGCCGCTTGACCAGCTCGTAATCGAGCGGCGGCTGATGCCGGGCGAAGCGCAGCCGGGTGACGACCTCGTCGAGCATGCGCTGGATGGCCATCTGCGTTTCGAGCGTGCTGTCCTTGCGGCCGAACTCGCAGGCCGGGCCGGCCGGCGGCGGCGCGGCGGCGGTCGCCGCGCCGCCGGCGGGCTCGGAGGCGGCCCCCGGCGCTGCCGACGCGGCCGGCGGGTCGAGGATCCCCGCGGGGATCACGAGGTAGGCATAGAGCTTTCCGTCGCGCACGTCGGCGCGCAGGGCTTCGAGGTCGGCGGATTCGGGCGGAATCGGCTCGAACGCGAGTTTGCGCTGGGGGTTCTCGGCGTTGTACTTCTCGACCCGCTCCTGGAGCGCCGCCGCGACCGTTCCGGTGTGGTCGATCAGGGCGATCGTGCGGGTCTGGACGACCTGTTTCTCGGCCAGTTTGCCGATCTTTTCCGTGCCGAAGATCAGCAGGATCATCAGCATCGGCAGCAGAATCGAGCTGACGAAGAACGTCTTGGTCTTGACGGTCTCGATGTACTCGCGCAGGGCGACGACGGCGATCTTGTTCATGCGGCACCTCCCCCGCTGGCCTCGACCGGCCGGGCCGGCGTGGGAGCCCCCTGGTCCTGCTGCACCAGCTTGACGAAGATCTCGTGCAGATCGAGCCGCTGCACCTCGAAACGCGATATGCGGCCGAGCTCGAGCGCCCGGCGCAGGATGCGGTCCGGGTCGATCTCCTTCTGGACCTCGATCCGGGCCGCGCCGTCGGTGATCTCGGCGTCGATGACCCCCTCGAAGCTCTCGAGCGGGGCGAAATCGCCCTCGCCTTCGATCAGCACCTGGCGGCTGGAGAAGTGCCCGCGGATTTCGTCCAGCGTGCCCTCGATCAGCTTGCGGCCGCGGTTGATGAGCACGAGCCGGTCGCACAGGCGCTGGGCCTGCTCCATCTGGTGGGTCGAGAAAATGACGGTGGTGCCTTCTCGCCGCAGGTCCATGACCAGGTCTTTGAGCATGTCCATGTTGATCGGGTCGAGGCCGGAGAAGGGTTCGTCGAGGATGACCAGCTCCGGGCGGTGGAGGATGGTGACGATGAACTGGAGCTTCTGGCTCATGCCCTTCGAGAGCGCTTCGACCCGCTTCATCCGCCAGTCGGCCAGCCCGACGCGTTCGAGGCACTCGCCGATGCGCGCGCCCAGCGCGCGGCCGCGCAGGCCCTTGAGCCGGCCGAAGTAGCGCAGCGTGGCGTCCACGGTCATCTTGCGGTAGAGGCCGCGTTCTTCGGGCAGGTAGCCGATGCGGTCCTTCACGTCGATCGCCCGCGGATGGCCGAGCACGCGGATCTGTCCGCTGTCGGGATAGATGATGCTCATGAGCATGCGGATCGTGGTGGTCTTGCCGGCCCCGTTGGGGCCCAGGAAGCCGACGATCCGCCCGGTGGGTACGGCCAGCGTCAGGCGGTCCACGGCGAGGAAGTCGCCGTAGCGTTTGACGATGTCGGTCAATTCGATGGCGTTGTTCACGCGCAGAGCCCTCGGTCTTGTCGGCGACCCGGACCGGCTCGCGGGTCGTGCGACACTATTACCCGGTTTTGCCGCGGTTGGGAATTCGAGAAGCGGGCGGAATTTGTAACCGGCACACCGCCGAGGCCGCGATCCGGCCCGGCGGGAGCCGGGATCGACGTCGGCGGCGCAACCGGAACCGAAGGCCCTGCGGTAGCAGCGCGAGCCGGACGTATTATCGGCGGCGCGGGCGGCGGGCACATCGGCGTTGATTTTGCGCGTCGGCGGGCCTTGAATTGGATGCAGCCGAGTCAACGTGCCCGAGCGCACACGATGCCATCTGCCCCAGGAGGCGGAACGATGTGGTTTGTCTGGACACCGAATCGTATTCGTATCGCGGTCTATTTCGCAGCGGCCTATCTGGCCCTGTGCTGACCGCTTCGCCGACGGCGCACATCCGCGAAGCGCGCGGCATCACCCGCCGCTCGAGGGCCTCCGCCCCTGTGTCCCTCGATCCCTTTGTGAATTGCGAATGGCGAATGCCGAATGGCGAATGGGCCTTCGGCGCCTCACCCCCTTCGTCCCTGTGTCCCTTGATCCCTGAATCCCTGAATCCCTGAATCCC
>CAYRXN010000311.1:0-17341 GCA_964428275.1 uncultured Planctomycetales bacterium
GAATGTTCCCCCACCCGCGGCCTGCGTTGCCGGGGGGGGGTTACGAGCCGGTGGATGTACCGCCGCTTGAGCTGCTGCTGGAACTGCTGCTCGAACTGTCGTCGGTGCCCAGGTCGTAGATTGCGAACAGGCCGCTGACGACGCCGTCCATCAGACTGTTGACGCCGCTTTCGAGGCTGCTGCGGGAAGCTTCGCGAAACGCGTCCCAGGCTTCGTCTTCATCGCAACCGGCAACGCCGATCAGGATGATGGCGCCCAGCGCGGCGGCTGCGCTCATCCGGCAAAGAGTGCGCCCCCAACGCCGCTTCCGTGCTACCGTCCGTTCGTGTCCGTTCATCGTAAGCTCCGCTCACAACGACAATTCCAGCGATTTCTCTCGGCGACTCCCCGTCGCCGAGGGTGTAACGGAGCACGTGCCGTGCCAGCCGCAAACGCGGCAAAGCGGTCGTGGAACTTCGCGGAAGACGGGCTACTCGATGAGCAGCTTCACATCCACGCCCAGGGCCTTGGCGATCCGCTTGAGCGTGCGGATGGTACTGCGTTCGGGGTGGCGCTCGATGCGGGAGATCTGCGACTGGGGGATGCCGAGTCGGCCGGCGAGCTCGGTTTGCGTGAGCTTGGCGGCCCGGCGGGCCTCGGCGATGCGGCTGCCGGCCAACTGGAGCTTGCACTGATCGAAGTCGAGCCACTCCGTGTTCGGGTCTTCGAGCACGGCGACCGCGTCGCGAGCGCTTTCGAGCGCGATCAGCCGTTCGTATTCCTGTTCCGGGACGAGCACGTAGGTCGTACCGTCTTCGCGGACGATGCGGGCGTGGGCCAGTTCGTTCGTGCGGGGCAGGCCGTTGCGACCGCCTAGCCGGGTCTTGCCGGTCGCGTGTGCCCGTTTCTTCGCGGATGCCCGGGATTTCGAAGTCGGCATTCGATCACCTTCATCTGCTGCCGAGCGGGGTCGAACGCGAAAACCGCCAGCCAGTGCTCGCCGGCGCCAAACCGGAAGGTGCGCAACATGTACGGGCTGCGGGTTGCGTCGTACAGCGGGTCCGACAGCCGCACCGGGTCGCAGCGCACCGCTTCGAGCCGGCTGACGAATGCATCGCGTTCCGCGGGAGTCAGGCGGTCGCGCAGCGTGGTCCACACTTGCTGAGCCAGCTTCACCTCGCAACGCGTCGGCTGCGGCTCCCTCTTCCGCTTCGGCATCGCCAACCTTTATCGGACGAGTGGCTGACAGCGGCAGCGGGAACCCGTCCGCGATTCCCCCCGCAACCCAAGTATATAACATTTTTGTGATAAAGGCAACCCGCAGGATCTTTTCATTTCACCGCCGCCATGCACTGGGGGCAGTAGAGATAGCCGCGCATCACGCGCCACTGCTGCTCGACCGCGTGTTGGGCGAATGCGTCGTTGATGTACCAGTAGATGGTGGAGTAGTCGATGACGCGCTGGCCGAGCTCGTCGTCGAGCGCGCCGCCGATCCGCTGGAGCGCTTCGTTCAGCGGGCGAATCCAGAGCGTCTTGCGGTGCCCGCACCCGCCGCACTCGCAGTAGAGCTGCGCGTGGTCGTCGGTGAGATGCAGGTGGTGCTCGCGGATCGTGTTGGCCTGTTCGCGTTCGAACTCTTCCATCGCATCTCCTGCGCCGCAAGTCCGTCGGGCCGCGGGCGTTCTCCGCAGGGGGCATTCCAGCGGCAATCGCGCCGCGTGGTGAGCATTCTTATTGTACCAGATCGCACAAGCGGTGCAGAGATCGGGGGCCCGGGCGGCGGTCCGCGCGCCGGGGGGGCGGCGCCTGCTTGTGCGTGCTGCGCCGAGCGGCGTGGCGCAGACGGATTGAGGATTGGCCGGGAAGGACTATAATCCGCACGCCGCGGGCAGGTTCGGGCGATGTGCGCCGGGACATGCGCGGTGGCGGTCCGGCGGGGGAGCGGCGGATCGATGAGGGTGTAGCTCAGTCGGTAGAGCAACGGCCTTTTAAGCCGTGGGTCCAGGGTTCGAGTCCCTGCACCCTCATGCAACACACGTTTCCGCGAGGTGCGCCGGCACGGGGCCGCGGCGGTGTCATGGTCCCGGTCGGCGCTTTTTGATCGAGGTGGCCGACACATGACCGCCGGCGACGCATGCTCCCGCTCGGGAACCAGCCGACCTTCCCCCGGCGCTGCCGCGCGCGATGTCCCTTACGGTCCCGAGGGGCTTCCGCGGACGCTGGAGTGGGTCGGTGAGGAGGGAGGCTTTCTGCGCCTGCTCGACCAGACCCGGTTGCCGCACGAGGTAACCTATCGCGACTGTCGCGACGCCGAAGCGGTATGGACGGCGATTCGTGAACTGTGCGTGCGGGGAGCGCCGGCGATCGGCGTAGCCGGCGCGTACGGATTGTGCCTGGGGACGCGCGACGCCCGCGACCGGGACCGCGACGCGTTGCTTGCCCGCGTGCGCGAGGTGGCGGCGTACCTGGACTCCTCGCGGCCCACCGCGGTGAACCTCTCGTGGGCGCTGCGGCGGGTCGAGACGCTGGCCCAACGGGTTCGGACGTCCTCCGGACGCGACCTCTGGGCCGCGATGCTCGCCGAGGCGCACGCGATGGCGCGCGAAGATGCCGCGGTCTGCCGGCGCATCGGCGAGAACGGAGAACACCTGATTCCCGAGGGCGGCGCCGTGCTCACGCATTGCAACGCGGGAGCGCTTGCGACCGTGGCCTGGGGCACGGCCCTTTCGCTGATGTACGTCGCCCACCAGCGCGGGCGGCGTTTCCGCGTGTTTGCGGACGAAACGCGCCCGCTGCTCCAGGGGGCCCGGCTGACGGCGTTCGAGCTGAGCGCGGCCGGCATCGACGTGACGGTGTTGTGCGACAACGCCGCGGCGAGCCTGATGGCCGCCGGCGGCATACAACTCGCCGTCGTCGGAGCGGACCGGATCGCCGCCAACGGCGACACGGCCAACAAGATCGGTACGCTGGGGGTCGCGATCGCCGCCGCCCGCTACGGCGTGCCGCTCTACGTCGCGGCGCCGCGGAGCACGTTCGACCTTTCGCTGGCAGACGGGAGCGCGATTCCGATCGAGCAGCGACCCGAGGCGGAAGTGCGCGGCGGATTCGGGCGCGACGTGGTGGCGCCGGGCGCGAAATGTCACAATCCGGCGTTCGATGTGACCCCCGCCCAACTGATTACCGGGATCGTGACCGAGGCGGGAATCATCCAGCCGGTGACGCGCGAGGCGGTCGCCGCGGTGGTGGCCGGCTGACGCGGCGGCCTCGGAGGATGGGAGTTTTTCCGTCCGCGAGCGCCGACGCGCCTTGATGGGTCACGTGGGAAGGGGATATAGTGTCTGCGTCCGACGGGACGAGCACGACAAGCGTTCACAAGGTGGAGTCCACGGTATGTCGAAGAGACGCAGGAAGTATCTGGCGATTCTGGCGATGTGCGCCGCTGGTTCGCTGTTTCAGGTGGGAGTCGTTCCCGCGGGTTGTTCGCAGTTCTATGGGCAGACGCTCGCATCGTCGCTGGACTTCTGTTCCGTGTTCAATTGCACGTCGGGCACATTTTTCAATCTCTGCGAGCCCGTCCCGCTCTTCATGGATTGCCCGAACCTGTTCCAGACCCCCTAATTCAGGCGACGATAGCCGGAGGTTCACATGCGGCGGACACGTAAGTCTTTCTTGACCTTTGTGATGACGGTCGCGGCGGGGGCCTGTTTCCAGATCGGCGGCTGCAACGTCGTGGGCATGGCGCGCTCGGCCATCGACTCGATCAACCCCTGCGGGACGATCCTGGCGTGTGACCCGCGCGCGTATCAGTTCCTGCGGTCGGGCATCGACGGTCCTGGCGTTCGTCCTGATATCGATCCGTTCTGCACGTACGCGCCGTTCTGCACCACTACCCAGGATCCGATTTTCGGCGGTCTGGGTGGCGGAACCGCGACGCCGTAGTTTCGGCGACAAGCCGCGGTTTGCGAAGCCGTGCACGGCCCGATGCGACTGTGCGGCCAGGCTCCGCGTCGCAAAGACCTGATTGGACTGAAGCCAAGCGCCGGACCCCGTGGTCCGGCGTTTCTGCGTAGGTGCGACGGGGCGCTTCGTTCCGATATATACTTCTGCGTGCAGACGCGGTCCGGTGGCGGGCCGGCGCAGCGGTGGCCTTCGCAGATTCTGCGGCGATTTCAATGGTTTTGCGGCTCTCAGTGCGGGCGATCCCCGGTGGCAACGCTTGCTGGCCGGTGGCGATGCTGGTTGCCGTCCTCGCGGTCGGTGGCGCAGCCGGGCAGGAGGCGCAGCGCAGCCAGGGGGCTACGCTGCCGGCGAGCAACGAGGCCCTGCTGTTGGCCAACCGCATCGAGCAGGCCTTGCACGTTGGAGACGAACGGCTCGCGATTCGCCTGATGGACGAACTGGCGGCGATCGAAGACGGGCTCGTGGCCAACCGGGCCAGTCGCGTCTACTACCCCGTCTGGCGGCAGGTCTTTCGCCTCGCCCGGCAGTTCCCGGCGTCTGCAGTGGATCTCTATCGCCAGTTGCACGACGCGGAAGTCGCGGCGTTGCTCGACGATGCGCGCGGCCGCGGCAACCTGTCGGTGCTGCGAAGCCTCTTTCGCCGCTACCCGCTCAGCACCGCATGGCCCCGGATTGGCGGCGAGCTGGCGGCGCGTTTGCTCGATGCCGGGCGATTCGGCGAAGCCGTGGAGGTGCTGCGCGACATGCTGCGGGCCGATGTGCCCGACCATGAGCTCGTGCAGGCCGAGCTGGTCGTGGCGCTCGGCGGAGCGGGGGCGGTGCGGTCCGCCCGCGGCCTGCTCGGACGCCTGGAAGCGCGGCGCAGCGATCAGGGCGGGTCGGGGAAGCAGCGCCTCCGGCTGCTGGCGCAGTGGCTCGGCACGCTTGAGACGCGGGCGCGCGGCGATGGGCACGCGTTCGCGTCGAGCCTGCGGCGGGGGGCACTCTGGCAGGCCACCCTGCGGCCGGAGTCGGCCGGCGGCGTGTCGGTCGATGAAGAGGACATCGTTCGTGTGCTGGACGTGCTCCGGCAACTGCCGGCTTACGCCGCGGTCGTAGACGGGCGCACGCTGGCGGTTCGCGCCGGCGGGCGGTTGGTCGTGATCGACGCCGACACGCTCGTGCCGCGCTGGCACGTCGATCCACCGCGGTACGAGACGGCCGCGCCGCCTGGCGGAGGGATGCGCCTCTTCGGCGAGCTCGAGCCACAGCGCCCGGCCGTCGTCGACTGGTCGCCCGAGACGGCGGCGCTGTTCTCCGATCATCTCCGTCAAGCGGTTTCGGTCGCAGGGAACCTGGTGCTCACGGTGGAGGGTGGGATTGGCGAGGCGCGGGCGATTGTGCCGCCGATGTTCCGGGGAAGCGGGTTCCAGAGGGCGGCGTGTCGTAACGAGCTGGTCGCGCGGGACAAGCACGACGGCCGCATCGTCTGGCGCACGAGCGTGCCGCCCGCCAATCCGCTCTATGACGCGGCCTTTCAGGACGTACCATTGCTCGCGCGCGGCCGGCTGATTGCACCGGTGCTGCGGGGTGACCGGCTGAACCTCGTTCTGATCGATCCGGCGGACGGGCGGCTGATACGGGAACTGCCGCTGGTGGGGCCGCCGGTGTATTTCCCGGCCGGCGGCGGTCGCTGTTCCCTGATCGCCGACGACGCGACCCTGTACGTATCCACAGGCAACGGAGTGGTCGCGGCCCTGACGGTGGAAGAGTTGCGCTGGAAATGGGCCACCGTGTATCCGAGCACCGCCGGGCTGAACCGGACCCGGTTCTGGTGGCAGCCGGCGCCCAGGGCCGAGACCGTCAGCGCCGAACCGCCCGTTCTGGCCGGCGATCTGCTGGTTGTCGCGCCGGCCGATACGCACGACGTGATTGCAATCGACCGCTTCAGCGGCGAGCAGCGCTGGCGCGTTCGGCGTGATCGTTACCCGTATCTCGTCGGAGCGGTGCCCGACGGAGTGGTGCTCGCGGGTGACGAGGTCGTGTGCCTGGATCTGGTCGCCCCCTCCGTGCACCGCCCGCTGTGGCGGTCGGTTCCGCTGGTGGTCACGGGACGCGGCGTGACCTGCGGTCCGCGCGTGTTCGTGCCCACGGCGGGGGGCATCGTCGAGATCGACGGCCGGAGCGGCAAGATTGTCGCCGACCAGTCCGGTCCGCCATCCGCCGCATCAGTCGCCGCCGGCGACCGACCTGCGGCGCTGCCGGCGTCAAGTGCTCCCCTGGTGGCCAACCTCACGGCGGCGCGTAACGCCTTGTTCGCCGTCGCGCCCCGGCGGATCGTCAAGTATCCCGATCCGGCGGCGACACGCGCCTCGTGTCGTTCGGCATCGACAGAGCCCGACGACCCCGCCCGCGCGGCCCTGGTGCGTGCCTGGCTCGATGTCTTCGAAGACCACGATCAGCGGGCGCTCGACCGCCTGGGTGGCCTGAAAGCCGTTGACGAGCGGTTCGCGGAGGCGTGCGACCGGCTGCGCGAAGTCGCGTTGGTGGGCCGGGCGCGGAAGCTTCCCCCGGGGCCGCAACGGCTGGCCCTGCTGTGCCGGGCGCGTGATCTGGCGAAGGATCCCGATCTGCGCGTCGCCCTTTCCCTGCGGGTTGGGCGGACGCTCGAACAAATGGAGCAGTGGCGGGCGGCGCTGAAACAGTACGGCGAGATGATCGCGGCGGCGGACGGCACGGTGGCCGCCAGCGGTCAGGAGGGATTGACCGTCGCGGGGTGGGTCGCGGCGTCCGAACGCGCCGGCGCCGTCTCGACCCATGTCGACCGCGCCGCGCTCGAACAACTGGTCGTCCGGCTCGCCGAAGACCGCTTCAATTCGGAAACAGGTGGTTCCGACGCGGGAGGGCTGAGGCGGCTCCATGCGGTCCTGCGCGGCGACCCACTGCAACCGCTGGTCGGCCTGCACCTGGTTTGCCGCAAGATCCCACCCGAACAGAAGCTCCGCTATCTGCCCGAGGCTGACAAGGCCTGGCCGGTGAGCGTCCGCCGCCGGCTGCTGCTGGAACGCTGGGACACGCACGTGTCGCTCGGGATGCTCGACGCGGCCCGCGCCGACCGCGAGGCGTGGGCGGCGCTGGCCGAGGTCGTCGGCGGATCGGAACCAGCGGCGCCGCAACCGGCGTGGCCCGCGCCGCTGAGCGAGTCGGCCCTGCGGCGGCGCGTGGCCGCGGTGCGGCTGGCGCAGCGCAAGCTCGAACAGGATCGGGGCCGTCCGTTCTCCGCAACGCTCGGTCGCCAGTGGAAGGCCCCGTCCAGCGAGTTGTTGCTCGATCCGCGGCGGCCGCTGGCGGCGACGTCGCTGTGGACACTCGCGGAAAACCTTGCGCAGCGAAAAATCACGCTCATCAATACGTTCAAACACCAGCAGCCGCAGCGACAAACCGAGGACCGACTCGTGGGGGCGGCCCAGCGACTGATGGCCGCAGATGCCGCGCTACGCGGTGGCGGCGGCGAGCGCGACGCCTGGCCGATGACGCGCTACGGTCCGCTGGCGGCGGTGCCCGTGCCCGGGGGGATCGTCTGCGTGGGCATGGGACCGGAGCGCTACGCCGGCCGGCGGCAATGGGAGCTCGCCGTGCCGCAGTGGCGCGACATTCCGACGGACTATGACGACCGCGTGGTCGCCGGTCCGGCGGGACTCTGCATCGTGCCGCGCCGCGATCGCGTGGTGCTGGTGGACTGGGCCGACGGCGGCTTGCACTGGCGGCGCGACCTGCCCGGCCTCGCCGTTCGGCGTATCGAATGCGTCGGGGAGAATCTCCTGCTGATCGGACAGGATCAGCGCGTCTGGACGCTCGACGCCCGCAGCGGCCGCAACCTGCGCCGGGTGAACACCGGCTCGGCGACGCCGCGGCGGGTCGATGTCGTCGGCGACACGGTGGTCGTCTGGGGGGCGGATTCTGTCGCCGGGATCGACGGGCAAACGCTGAGCCCCGTGTGGAAACGGCCCTGCGCCACGGTCGTAGACGCGGCAGCGGCGGCCAACCGGCCCTGGCTGGCCTACCGCACGCGCGACAGCGACCAGTGGTACATGCTCGACGTGCGGACCGGCGCTCCGGTCGGAGCGAAGTCCCTCGGGACGTTCAGCGCCATCACCGCGATCTGGGCCGACGGGAAGCGCGTGTTCGTCGGAGGGCGGGTAGGCTGGCGCGACGAGGAGAATCGCGAGGTGACAGCGCGCCTGGTCGCGTTGCGGGCCGACGGCGGGCAGACGATCTGGACGCACGATTTCTGCAGCACCGTCACGATCAACGCGACGCAGTTGGCGGCCCACCCGCGTTTCGTACCGGTGCTGCTGGCGGGCGTCGAGGTGGAGCAGCCCGGCGAGATCGACCTGCCCGCGATCCAACTGGTGGACAAGGCGACGGGACGATTGCATGATCCGGTTTCGATCTCCGGCGATTTCCAGAGGGTGCCGGAGGCCACGTGTGAGACGACGCTGATCGCCACGCCGGCGCGCGTCATCGTGCAAATCGGTGGAAACCTGATCGCCTACGGTGACTCCCCGCTCGACAGGATGCCCTGATGCCCACTGGCGAAACGAAACTGCCGGATCGCGGCCGAACCCCGCTTCGCTGCGTGCTGCTGGGTATCGCTGGGGTCGCGGGGCTCGGTCAGATGGCGGCCGTGGCGCGCGGGCCGGAGGCAGCCGGAGGCCGAAACGCCGCGCCAGGTGCCGGTGCCATCACGATTCCCGCTGCGCCGCCGGAGATCACGCCCGCGACGAAAACGGCGATCGAGCGCGGTTTGAGATATCTGGCCAGCGTCCAGAACCGCGACGGCAGTTGGCGCACGAACGGGGCCATCGGCGGCTACCCGGTGGCGATGACGTCGCTGGCCGGCCTGGCGTTGCTGGCGGGCGGCAACACGCCGACCCAGGGCGTCTATGCCCCGCAGGTCAGCAGCGCGCTGACGTTCGTTCTGAGAAGCGCCCGGCGGGACGGCCTGATCGCCCGGATCGAAGAGGAAAGCCAGTGCATGCACGGGCACGGTTTCGCCATGCTTTTCCTGGCCCAGTGCTACGGCATGGAGGAAGACCCGCGCCGCCAGGCGGAGATCCGGCTCGTGCTGCGGCGGGCGGTCGATCTCACCGCGCGCAGCCAGAGCGTTGCCGGCGGCTGGCTGTACACGCCGGATGCCTCGGGCGACGAGGGCTCGGTGACGGTCACGCAGGTGCAGGGGCTGCGCGCCTGCCGCAACGCCGGCATCGCCGTACCCAAGCGCGTCATCGACCGGGCGATGAAGTACCTGGAAGAATCGACCAACGACGACGGCGGCATACGTTACCAGGTGGCCGCGGCCGGTCCGAGCCGACCGGCGATCACGGCGGCGGCGGTCGCGTGTTACTTCAACGCGGGGCTCTACGACACGCCGCGCACGCGCCGGGCGTTGCGTTTCGCGGAGCGGTATCTGTCGCCGCGGCGTGCGGCAGAACAGCGTTATTTCGGCCACTATTTCTACGCCCAGTTGTACATGGCCCAGGTAAGCTACCTGGCCGGCGGCGAGCACTGGCGCCGCTACTACCCCGCGATGCGCGACGTGCTGGTGGCTCGCCAGGACCCGTCCAGCGGCGCCTGGGATGGGGATCAGGTGGGGACGACCTACGGCACGGCCGTAGCCCTGATAATTCTCCAGTTGCCTTACAAGAACCTGCCCATCATGCAGCGCTAGTACGAACCGGAAGGACCGAAACCGCATGAACGATCCCATCGACGAAACGCAGCGCCCGCCGCCCGACGCCGGCGCGCCCGCCGACGACCTTCAGGCCGCCGCGCGGCTCCACGAGGCCTATGCGGTCATCCGCCGCGAGCTCGCCAAGGTGATCGTGGGGCAGGAAGAGGTGATCGACCTGCTGCTGATCGCGTTGTTTTCCCGCGGGCACGTGATCCTCGAGGGCGTGCCGGGGCTCGCCAAGACGCTGATGATCTCCAGTCTGGCACGCTGCCTGGGTTTGAAGTTCAACCGCATTCAGTTCATGCCCGACCTGATGCCGGCCGACATCACCGGGACCGAGATCATCCAGGAGGACCGCCGCACGGGCAGCCGTTCGTTCCGGTTCCTGCCCGGCCCGGTGTTTGCCAACGTGCTGCTGGCCGACGAGGTGAACCGCACGCCCCCCAAGACGCAGGCGGCCCTGCTCGAAGCGATGCAGGAAAGCCGCGTCACGGTGGGTGGCGAGCGTCACGAGATCGAGCCGCCGTTCTTCGTGCTCGCCACGCAGAACCCGATCGAGCAGGAAGGGACCTACCCGCTGCCCGAGGCCCAGCAGGATCGGTTCATGTTCAAGATCTTCGTCGATTATCCCAGCTACGACGAGGAATACCGCATCGCCGAGCAGACCACCTCGGCCGAGCCGCCCGAGTTGCTCGAGGTCTTGGGACGCGACGAAATCCTGCGGCTCCAGCGGCTGGTGCGGCGTGTGCCGGCGGCGCCGAGCGTGATCCGCTACGCGCTGGAGCTCGTGCGGCGCACGCGGCCACGACAGGCCCTGCCGGCCGCGGACGACGACTGCGGCCAGGCCGCGCTCGCCGAAGGCGGCGAGAAGGCCGAGCGCGAGATGAGCCGGATGATCGACCGGCTGGTGACGTACGGGGCCGGGCCGCGGGCGGTCCAGTTTCTGTTGCTGGGTGGCAAGGCCCGGGCGGTCATGCTGGGCCGCCAGCACGTGAGCATCGCCGACATTCGCGCCCTCGCGCATCCGGTGTTGCGCCACCGCGTGCTGACGAACTACACCGCCGAGGCGGAAGGGTTCGACCCCGACCGCATCATCAGCCGCCTGCTGGAAACCTGCCCCGGTCCGTCGAGCGAAGAGACCCGCGATGCCCGCGTCCGGCAAATACTTGAATCCTGAGATCGTCGCCCGGCTGCGCGGGCTCGAGCTCCGCGCCCGTTCGGTGGTGGCCGGCCCGGTGTCCGGGATGCACCGCAGCGCCTACCGCGGTCTGAGCGTCGAGTTCGCCGAGCACCGCCAGTATGTGCCCGGAGATGACATTCGCCATATGGACTGGCGCATCTTCGGCCGCGCCGACCGCTTTTACATCAAGCAGTACGAGGAGGAGACCAACCTGCGTTGCAACCTGCTCGTCGACGCGAGCCGCTCGATGGCCTACGCCGGGGCGGCGGCGCGGGGGCGGAGCAAGTACGACTACGCGGCGACGCTGGCCGCGAGCCTGGCCTACGTCGTCACGAATCAGCAGGACTCGATGGGCCTGGTGACGTTCGATCACGAAATCCGCGATCAGCTTCCACCCGCCGGCGGACGGGGGCAGCTCCACGAAATCGTCGGCGTGCTCGAACGCACCCAGCCGGCCCGTCATTCGGATGTGAAGGTGCTTCTGGACCGTTTGACGCGTGAGCTGCGCCAGCGGTCGATGGTCATTCTGATTTCGGACCTGATCGCCGATCCGGACGACGTGGTCGGCTCGATCGAGCGGCTGTGTCTGGCGGGCCACGAGCTGATCGTGCTGCACGTCATGGACGACGACGAGTGGACGTTTCCGCTCATCGAAAACGTGCGGTTCGAGGGACTCGAAGAAGACGTGCGGCTGCTGGCCGATCCGCAGTCGTTGCGCTCCAGCTACCTGCGTGTCGTGCGCCGGTTTTGCCGGCGGGTCGAGGCCGCCTGTCTCAAGCACCACGCGGACTACGTGCGCGTCAATACGCGCCGCTCGCCCGCGAGCGTGCTGACCGGCTACCTTGCCCAGCGCTGCCGCCGCCGCGGAGGGCGCCGGCGGTGATCGCCTCGGGCTGGCTCCTGGCCGCGTGGTTCGTGCATCCCGCGTTGATGGGCGGGGCGGGGCTGGTTGCGCTGCCGATCATCATCCACTACCTTTCGCGACGCAGGCATCGGCGGCTCGAGTGGGGGGCGATGCGGTTCCTGCTCGAGGCCGAGCGCCAGAGCCGGCGGCGCGTCCGGTTCGAGCAGTGGCTGCTGCTGGCGCTGCGCTGCCTGGCGATGCTGCTGCTGGCGCTGCTCGTGGCGCGACCGTTCGTGCGGCCGGGACTGGTCGCGTCGCTGCTGGGCGGTCGCGGACACGTGCATCGGGTGGTGGTGCTCGACGATTCGGCGAGCCTGGCGTACCGGTCGGGCACCCGGCAGGACTTCGCGCTGCTGCGCGACGCCACCGTGCGGCTGCTCACCTGGCTGCGCGACGGTTCGCCGGGCGATCCGGTCACGGTGATTCGCACGTCGGCGCCCGCCCGGCCGCTGATCGAGCGCAAGGCGCTTACGGCCGCCACCTGGGAGACCCTGCGCGAGAAGCTCGCCCGGACGCGGGTGACGCAACTGCGCTCGCGGCCGGCGCGCGTGGCGGCGGCCGTTGCCGACCAGATCGCGGCCGTCCCCGCCACGCGGCGCTGCGACGTGTACGTGGTTTCCGATTTCCAGCGCAGCGAGTGGCTGGCCCGCGCGGGCCAGGCCGCCGACACGAGGGAGCCCGCCGACGGCGCCGCCCCGCTCGCGGCGACCGGCGATTCGTGGTTCGCACCGCTTGCGCAGGCCGCACCGGGGCGGCTGCGGGTCGTGCTGATCGCCCTGGCCCGGCGCGATCGCGACAACGCCGCCGTGACGGACGTGTCTCCGCGCCGCCCGCACACCATCGCCGGACTCCCGGCCGAGCTGGTGGTGCGCGTGGCGAACTACGGGCGGCGCGTGCTGAAAGGGGCGCGCCTGCGCGTACGTTGCGGTGACGTTTCGCCCCCGCCGGCGCTCATCGAGCCGATCGAGCCCGGCCGCACGCGCGCGATCTCGGTCGAGCTCACGGTGCCGGGCGAAGGCGACGCGGTCGTCACGGCGGCGGTCGAGCCGGCCGACGGCCTGGCCGCGGACGACACGCGGCGGGTCGTGCTGCCGGTGCGGGCGGCCCTGCGCGTGCTGCTGGTCGATGGCCAGCCGGCGACCGATTCGGCCCGCGACGAGGTGTACTTCCTGCGCAACGCACTCGCGCCCGCCGGGCCGTTCGGGTCGGGCATTCAGGCCAAACGCGTCGATCCGGCGGACCTGCCGGGCCTGCGGCTCGATGCGTTCGACTGCGTGATGCTGGCCAACGTGGCCCCACCGGGGGCCGAGGCCGTCGCGGCGCTGCGGCGCTACGTGCGCGACGGCGGCGGGCTGGTGTTCCTGCTGGGCGACAACGCCGCCGATGCGGACGCATACAACCGCGCGTTCGGGAGCGGCGCGGACGGCCTGTTGCCGCTGCCCGTGGGCGAGATCGTCGAGGTCGCCGACGGGCCGGGCGTCGGGATCGTCGCCACCCGCGCGCACCCGGTGACGGTGATGTTTCCCGCGGTCGGGGCCGCGCTGTCCGAGTACGTTCACTTCCGGGCGTTCGTGCGCTGCGCGGAACCACGCGGGCCGGCATCGGCGCCGGGCGCACCGCCCGATGCCGCTCGTGCGGTGGTGCTGGCGCGCTTCGCCGACCCGACGCGTGCGCCGGCGTGGGTCGAGCGGCGGATCGGCTCGGGCCGCGTGATGCTGTTCGCTTCGAGCGCCGACCTCGACTGGAACGACTGGCCCCGGGCGGTGGACGGCAGCTACGTGGTGACTATGCTCGAACTGGTGCAGTACGCGGCGCGGCGCGCGGGGCGGCGGAGCGCATTCCTGCCGGGGCAGCGGCTGGAGGTGCGGATCGATCCCGAGCGATACGAGCCGCGGGGCGTGTTCCGCTTGCCGGCGCCCGAGCGGGGTGCGCTGCCGGCCGAGGTCGTCACGCCCGCAGCCCCTCCGGGGCAGGCCCCGCAGCTCGTGCTGCGCGGGCCGCAGGCCGAAAGGCCGGGAACCTACGTCGCGGAACTGACGCGCCGCGGCGCAGCCGCGGAGCAGCGTCCCCTCGTCGTCAACCTCGATCCGCGCGAGTCGGACCTCGCGGCGGCTTCGCGGCGGGAGCTCGACGCGGAACTGGCCGGCGTGCCGCACGAATACATCGAGGCGGCCGCCGCGTTTCCGCCCGGGGGGTTGCGGCCGCGGCAAGAGCTCTGGCCCGCGGTACTCGCGGCCCTGGTGCTGGTGCTCGTGTGTGAGCAGACGCTGGCCTGGTATTTCGGTCGCCCGCTGCGGGGGGCCGCAACGCCGCGCCTGTCGCGTTTGCGCGGGTGGCTGCGCGGCTGGGCGGGGAGGGCTGGCTGATGCTCGCTTCCGGCGCGGTGCAGACGCAAACACGCGTGCTGGAGCTGGCCGGCGTGCCGCGCGGCTGGGCGGCATTGCTCGGGCTGACGCTGCTCGTCGGGCTCGTCGCGCTGGCGGTCTGGCTCTATCGGCGTGAAGCCCGGGCCGGTGCGTCGGCCCGGCTGCGCAGCGGGCTGGCGGGGGTCCGCAGCGTGATTCTGCTGCTGCTGGCCGGCGTCTGGCTCGAACCGGTCATCGCGACGTACATCGTGCGCCGGCAGATCGCGCAGACGATCATCCTGGCGGACGTGTCGGAAAGCATGGCGATCGCGGACGCCCCGCGCGGTCCGGACGGCCCGCCGGCGACGCGCATGCGGCAGGTCGCGGCGCTGCTGGCGGCGGACGACTGCGCCTGGCTGCGCGGGCTCGCGCGGCGCAACGACGTCGTGCTCTGGGCGTTCGGGGATCGGATCAAGGCGGTGCGGTTGCCGATCGAGGCGCCGGGGGGGACCGCCGCGGCGCCGGCCGCCGGCCCACGCGCCGGGGCGGCGCTCGACGAGGCGCTTCAGCCGCTGGGGACGGCTACGGACCTGGGGGCGGCGGTCGCCCGGGCGCTGGAGCGCGCCGGCGAGCGTCCGATCGCGGGCGTGATCGTGCTGACCGACGGCAACATCAACCGCGGCATGTCGCCGCGCGACGTTGCGGCGTTGCTGCGGCGGTTTCGCGCGCCGGTTTACGCCGTGGGAGTGGGCCGGCCGGAGGAGCCGCCCAACCTGCGGATCACGGATTTCGCGGCCCCGGCGACGACGCCGCTGGGCGACCCGTTCGAGGTGCGGGTCGGCGTGGCCGGGGCGGGAGTGCCCGCGGGTCAGGTGGAGGTCGCGCTGCTGATGCAGCCGGCCGACGGTGCCGCCGAGCCCCGGCCGGTGGGCCGGCGGACCGTGCCCATCGGCCCGGAGCAACCGCGGGCGGACGTGCGCTTCACCCTGCGGGGCGACCAGGCCGGCCGCTTCGCCATCCGTGCCCGCGTCGCACCGCTGGCAGACGAGGTGCTGGAGGTGGACAACCAGCGTGAGGTCGTCGTCTCGGTCGTCGATGAGAAGCTGCGCGTATTGCTGGTCGCCGGCCGGCCGTCGTATGAGTATCGCTATCTCGCGCGGCTGCTCGAACGCGAGCGCACCATCGACGTAAGCTGCTGGTTGCAGTCGGCCGACGCCCAGGCCGTGCGCGACGGTGACACGATCATCACCGAACTGCCGCGCCGCCCGGAGGAGATCTTCGCCTACGACGTCATCATGCTGCTCGACCCCGACGGGCGTGAGCTCGACTCGGCGTGGGCGATCACGGTGCGGCGCCTTGTCAACGAGCTGGGCGGGGGGTTGTTGTTCCAGGCGGGCTCGCACTTTACCCGCCGGCTGGTGCACGACCCGCGGCTCGACGAGCTGACCGCGATGTTGCCGGTGGCGTTCGATCCCGAGGCCGACGTGCGCCTCAGCGAGCAGGGGGCTTTTCGCACGCGGGCCTGGCCGCTGAGCGTGCCCGCCGAGTCGGCGAGCCACCCGCTGCTGCGGCTCGATGCCGATCCGCAACGCAACCGCATGCTCTGGGAACGTCTGCCCGGCGCATGGTGGTACTGGCCGGTGCTGCGCGAGAAGCCGCTGGCGACCGTGTTGTTGCGCAACGGCAACCGGGCGCTGGCGAGTCGATTCGGGTTGCCGGTGCTCGCGGCGGTCCAGCCGGTCGGGGCCGGGCGCACGGCGTTTCTCGCGTGGGACGGCACCTGGCGCTGGCGCTCGACCGCCGAGGGCGTGTTCAACCGCTTCTGGATCCAGCTCGTCCGGTACCTGGCCCAGGCCCGGCGGCAGGGGCTCGGCAAGAGGGGTACGATCGTGCTCGACCGCGAGACGATCCGCCCGGGGGATTACGTGAAGGTCGAGGCCCGCGTGCTCGACACGTCGTTCGTCCCGTGGCACGCCCCGCGCGTCACGGCCCGGTTGGCCCCCGCCGGCCGAGTGCCGCGCGACGTTCCCCTCGATGCGATTCCCGGTCAGGCGGGCTGGTTTCGGGGTCGCTTCGCGGCGGACTGGACCGGCCCGGCGGTGCTGCGGCTGCCGCTGCCGGGCGGGAAGGACGCGCCGGCGGCGCTCGTCAAACGTCTGCGTGTCGAGGGTTCGGACATCGAGCTGCGGACGCTGCGCCTGCAAACCGACGTCTTGAAGATGCTGGCGCGGGAGACGGGGGGGCGGTACCTGCCGCTGGAGGAGGCGGCCGGTCTGCCCGGGCGGATTCCCGACGCCAGCCACGTCCGGACCACGCGCGGCGCCGACGAACCGCTGTGGGACCGGGCGTGGGTGATGGGGCTGATCGCGGCGTTGCTCGGGGTCGAGTGGACGCTGCGCCGGAGGAACCATCTGCTGTGAGCGCGACGCCGGCCGACATCCCGGTCGCCTTGCTCGACGAGCGCGTGCTGAGGCCGCTGGCGCGGCTGCGCCGGCGGCTGCGGTTGTACCTGTTGCTCGACGGCGCGCTGCGCTGCGGACTGGCGCTGGTCGGCGCGTGCCTGCTGCAAGGCCTGCTCGATTATTCGCTGCGGCTGGGCATCGAGCAGCGTGCGGTGCTCAACGGGCTGATCACGCTGCTGGGGGCGCTGGTCGCGGCGCGGTACCTCGTTCGCCCGCTGGCGCACCTGCCCGATGCGGCGGCGCTGGCGCTGGTCGTCGATCGGCGCTATCCCGCGCTGTGCGACCGGATTTCGTCCGCGGTGCAGTTCGCCCGTGGCGAGGTCGGCCCGCCGACGGCCAACTCGCCCCAACTCATGCGCGAGGTGGTTCGCCAGGCGTGCGAAGCGGCCCCCGCGGTCGCGTTTCTCGACGTGCTCGACCACCGCCGGGCCCGGCGGCGCGGGATCGAGCTGGCCCTGCTTGCCGCGGCGACGCTGGCGGCGCTTTGCGGCGCTGCCGACCTGACGGGCACCTGGTTTGCGCGCAACTGGCTGCTGCGCGGCGTGGACTGGCCCCGGCAGACGCGCATCGTGCCCCAGGGGTTCGACGCCGGCGGATTGCGGCGCCTGCCCCGGGGCGACGCGCTCGAGATCGTCGCGGTGAACCACGGCCGCGTGCCGAAGACGGCGACGCTTTCGTGGTGGACCGACAGCGGGCGGCGGGGAGACGAGGCGCTGGTACGCGTCGGTGCCGACCGCTGGCAGGTGGCGCTCGGCCGGCTGACCGAGAACGTCCACTTTCGGATCGCCGGCGGGGACG
>CAYRXN010000312.1:0-11416 GCA_964428275.1 uncultured Planctomycetales bacterium
CCCTATATCCCTCGGTCCCTATATCCCTCGGTCCCTATATCCCTTGGTCCCTGTGTCCCTTCGTCCGTTACCCCCGCACTCGCCTTGCTTGCGCCCGAAGGCCGCGCTGCGCATCGGAACGTGCGCGAACCTCGCCGCGCCGCCTTGACAAGCCGCATTATGAGCATATGCTTATAATGGATCGCATGGAAAGGGAGCGCGGCGATGGCTCGACCGCACAAGTGTCGGCGGGTGTCCTGTCGGCCGGAGGTGCTGCTGTTCAAGCCGGCCGGCGTGCCGATGCAACGGCTGGAGACGATCGAGCTGCGGCTCGACGAGCTGGAGGCGCTGCGCCTGGCGGATGTCGAGGGTTTGTATCAGGACGCCGCCGCGGGGCGGATGGGCGTCTCGCGGGCCACGTTCGGGCGGCTTGTGGCCGACGCGCGGCACAAGGTGGCCGCGGCGCTGCTTGGCCCGAAGGCGATCGCAATCCAGGGAGGCCGTGTAACCATGGTCGAGAAACGCAGATTCAAGTGCAGCGATTGCGGGCATGTGTTTGAAGTGCCGTTCGGTACGGGCCGGCCGGCCGCGTGTCCGCAGTGTTCGTCGTCCAGTTTCTGCCGTGCCGACGCACCGGGTGAGGGGGGGCGCCGGCGGCGGCGACGGGCTTGCCGACGCGGTGGCGCTCGGGGGGGCGCTGCCGGCGGTGGGCAGGGACGCCGGTGCGGGGCCCGCACCGGCGCATCAAGCACCAACCCGACCGTGACCGACGCGGATCAGGAGGAACAGCCGTGAGAATCGCGATTGCAACCGACGATGGGAAACGGGTGGCCGGTCATACGGGGCGCTGCCGTGGCTTCGCGGTCTACGACGTGGACGGCGGCGAGGTGACGGCCCGCGAATACCGCGAGAACACCTTCACGCACCATCATCGCGTTGGACCGTCCGCCGAACACGATCATGCCGGCAGCGCCCATTCGCACGCTCCGCTGCTGGACGCGCTCGGCGATTGCAGCGTGCTCATCAGCCGGGGGATGGGGCCCCGGTTGCTCGCGGATCTTTCCGCCCGGGGGATCGACGCGTTTATCTGTACGGCGGACGGCGTCGAGCAGGCGGCGCTCGATTTCGCGGCCGGGAAGCTGGAACGTCTCGAAGGCGGCGGCTGCTGCCACCACTGAGTACGGCCGGGGATTCCCGGCCGGAACGAAATCCGCCCCCGACCCGCGCGGTGACGGGTCGGGGGCGGCGCCGGTATTCCACTGTCACATTCAGGCGACCGCGGGTGCCGTCGCGGTGGTGGTCAGGGTCGGCGCGCGGCGTGGCGCGGACGCTCGTTGCGCTGTCGGCGCGCGTGGCCGTGGTGGCCGTTGCCGTTGCCGCCGGTTTCCCACGGGGAGTTGGCGATTTCGTCGAACTCTTCCTGCGTGAGATACTGCGCCTCGTAGGTGTCGCCGGCTGCGTAGATCTGCGCGGCGAATGCCCGCAGATGGTTCCGCGAGCCGCGCATCAGGTTCTCGTAGACACCCGCCAGATCGGCATGAGTCGTGACCGCCAGCGCCGCGCGGATATCGACGATGTCCATTTCCTCGATCAGCGCTCCGACCTTCAGCGCGTCGAGGGACGACTGCGATCCGCTGGCCACGAGCTGGTTGTACAGGTCGGTGAACGCCGGGTTGGAGAACACGCCGGGCGTGTCATCGACCACCGGGTCTTCCAGGCCGTAACGCGCGATCATCCGCCCCAGCGCGTCCATGTGCCGCTGCTCGGCGGTGCTGATGTTCGAGAATACCGGGAGCTCCCAGGCGTCATACAGCGCCAGGTAGACATCACGGGCGAGCTTCTCTTCCTCACGCATTTTCAGCAGCTCGCTCTGCTCATCCTCTCCGAGATCGAACGGCCCGGCACACGCGGTGGTGGTCAGCCCGAGCAACACGACCAGTATCAGCGGCAGTCTCGCTTTCATCGATACCTCCTGTTTCTGTGGCGCCGGCGCGCCTGCGTCCTTGTCCCCCGTCCATTCGCGATTGAAACGGCGAAGATGCGCGGAGCCTGCGGAAAAGTTTCGTTTTTCTCCGTGGAACGGGCGGCGAACGCCGGGGCTGCCGGCGCCGCGACGGGGGGCAGCGAAAAGCGCGACGCGCGCATGCCATGACGGCGTTACGTTTCGGCCGGCGCGAGCAGCGTCAGCCTGCCCGGCAGTGTCTCGTAGTCGATGCGCGTGGCGGATTCGGTCAGGACTTCGCCGTCGGCGTGGATCGGCGTGGGTGGTGTGCTGTGCACGCTCAGGCGGCGCGTGCGCCAACGTCGAATCCGTGGGTGGCGCAGGTGCGTGCCGCGCAGGAGCCGGGGAAGGATCGTCAGGATTTCCCATTTCGACAGCCGCGGTGCGAGCACGACGTCGAGCAGGCCGTCGTCCATCAGGGCGCCGGGGGCCATCAGGAACAGGCCGCCGCAACGCGGCGAGTTGCAGACGCTCAGGAGGTGGACGGGGCCTGTGTAGGTGCCTTCGTCCCAGGTGACGCGCATATCCCACGCCGTCAGTTTGCGCAGGGCGCGCAGGAGCGCCAGGATGTACCGCATGTTGCCGGAAACGCGCCGGATGCGCGTGTTCTCGATCGTGACCAGCGGCTCCATCGCCAGGGCGCAGTTGTTGTCGAAGAAACGCCGAACCGCGACGGCGGCGCTGAGGCACGTGGTGTTCGCAGCCTGGGCGTCTCGGCCAGCGCGAATCGGCGGATCATCCCGGCACCCGTAGGTGACGCGTGCGGCGTCGATTGGCCGCCGCCGGCCGGATGCGATGATGCCCGCCGCGGCGCGGGCGTCACGGGGCAGGCCGGCCATGTCGGCGAAATCGTTGCCCGTCCCCAGCGGGATGACGCCGAGCGGCACGGTAGGGCCGTCCTCGGCGGCCAGCAGCAGCCCGTTGGCGACCTCGCTGACGGTTCCGTCGCCGCCGATCGCGATGACGGCCTCGGCCCCCGCCAGCGCCGCTTCCCGGGCGAGCCGCGTCGCGTCGCCCGGTCCGGCGGTTTCAACGGCATCGAAGCGCACGCCGGCGGCGCGCAGCGCCGCCAGGACGCCCGCCCGGCGGGCGCGGGCGTTCCAGCGGTTGGCGTACGGGTTGAGAATCGCGACAGCGTTCATGCGGTCGGTCCGCAGAGTCGTCCTTCGGCCGGCGGGTTGCCCGGGTTGCAAACCGGTGTCACAGGTGCGCTCCGCATGCGGGCGAGGACGCCTGTGCCGCCTTGTCAGGTTTTCACCTTGTCACCTTATCACCTTTTCACTCGCTTGGCCCTGATGGCTGGCCGGGCGCGGCGGGGCCGCTCGCCCGCGGACGGTTCGGGGTCGATACCGGTTTCGGAAACGCGCCCGGGCGGGCTATGATGCTCGCTCTCAGGTCAGGGGATTCCGGTTGGAGGCTGCGCGATGGCGCGGGGCGAACAGATCTTGCGGCAGTGGAACCTCTTGAAGACGCTTCAGACCCGCGGCGAAGGCGTGCCGCTGCGCCGTTTGGCGGAGGAGTTCGGGGTCAGCGAGCGGACGATCCAGCGGGACTTCGAGGTGCTCGAAGAGCTCGGGTTCCCCATCGAACACGAGGAGGATCACTGCGGCAAACGGTTCTGGCGCCTGCCGGCCGATTTCTTCCGAACCGGACCGCTCGTGCTGGGGCTGACGGAAGCCATCTCGCTGCATCTGGCTGCGCATTTCTTCGACCCGCTGGCCGGAACGCACTTCGCGGAAGGACTGCGGACGATTCTCGAGAAGATCCGCAGCCAGCTTCCCGAGCGCACGCTCGATTACTTCCGCGAGCTGAACGAGACGATCTACGTCAGGCGCACGGGCGTCACGGACTACTCCGCCCAGGCCGAGACGATCCGGACGCTCACCGACGCGGCGCACACGAGACGGACGGTCGAAATCACATACCGGGCCCTGTGGCGCGGGGCGGCATACTCCACGCGGTACGACCCCTACGGTCTCGTGTACTACGACGGCGACCTGTTCCTCGTGGGCTATTCGCACCGCGCGGGGGCGCTGCGGATCTTCAAGATCACGCGCGTTACCGAAGCGCTGCCCACCGACCAACGTTTTCGGCGGCCGGCGGATTTCAGCCTGGAAGAGAACTTCCGCGCCAGCTTCGGCATCTTCCAGCCCACCGGCGAGCCCGTGGAGATCTGCGTGCGGTTCCGCGGGCCGGTCGCGGCGCTGGTCGAGGAGCGCGTCTGGCACGAGAGCCAGCGGCTCGAGTGGCTGCCGAGCGATCAGACGCTGTTCGAATCCGCAAGCGACGAACCCGATTCACTGCTGGCCAGCTTCCGGCTGGCGAACCTGGTCGAGTTCAAACGCTGGATCAAGGGGTACGGCGATATGGCGGAGATCCTCAGGCCCGCGTGGCTGCGCGACGAGATGCACGCGGAACTGCGCGCAGCCGCCAGGCAGTATGAACCGTAGCCGCCTGGGGGAGCTTCCGGTCGGGAATCGCAGGCTGCGAACCGGCGCGGGGCGCCGATGCGCAACGAAAAGGAGTGTCCGTCGCCGGGGCGGACACTCCTTGCAGTGGCAAAACGGGGTGGGCATCGCCCACCAAGCTGACAACGGCCTCCGGTGCTACTCTTCCGGCCAGACCTTCTCGCCGGTCTCGGCATCGGTCAGGAAGATGCAATCGACCGGGCAACCCTGGGCGGCGGCGAGGATCGTCTCGGGATCGTCGCCTTCGGGGTTGGTCACAATGGCGATGCCTTCATCGTCGATGTCGAACGTGTTGGGCGCCTCGCTGCAACAGAGCTGATCGCCGATGCAGGTGTCGCGGTCGATCTCGATCTTGTACTTGGCCATCGATCTTCTCCCTTCGGCTCGGGTCGGTTTCCAACGTCGCCCTGCCGGCACTGGTGTACAGTCCATGACGGCGCACTCTCGCCGCCCTGCGTAGGTCACGCCTACGTGGGCAACTGGTGTACCACACGCATAACGAAGCCCGCAAGTGCGGCGAGTGGGCGCTAACGTGCCGTCCTGCAATGGGTTATGCCCGCCATGCCTGGTTCGGGTTCGGCGGGTCGGTCGGACGTCGTTCTGGGCAAAAGTCCGCAGCGTTTGAGAAAAAAGCCGCTTGTCTGTGCCGATGCGCCCCGGCCGCGGGTCGCGGGCCGGGCTCCACCGGCCGGCCGGTTGTGGCCGAAGGAATAGACGTGCGCCGCGGGCGGCCCGTGGCGGATCGCGGCCGGCACGATGTTTCTGGCGCGGGAGATGTGATGCGCGTGTTGACGTCACCTTCGGTTTCGTCGTCCGTGGGCGGAGCCGCGCCAAAGCGCACGGGACGCGGAAGCGCCGCGGTAACGGCCCGGCTCGATCGGCTGCGCCGGTTCCTCGGCGCCTACTGGCTGCGACCCGAGAACGCGTTCTGGATGACGCTGCGGAGCCTGGTGCTCGACCGCTGCGTGCCCCGGGCGCCGATGCTCGACCTGGCCTGCGGCGACGGTGTGTTCAGTTTTCTGCACGCAGGGGGCGTCTTCGCGGACGAATTCGACGTGTTCCAGGCGGTGGGGCGGTTGGATGAGGTCGCCACGCGAAACGCGGACATGTTCGACGCCGCCAGCGAACGCTACCAGCCCGCAATCCTGCACCCGCCGGGACGGCGGATCGAGGTTGGCGCCGACCACAAGCCCGCGCTGCTGGCCAAGGCCGCGGCGCTGGGGCTCTACCGCCGGCGGGTCGAGCTCGACGCGAACCGCCCGTTGCCCTTCACCGACGGCGCGTTCGCGGTCGTGTATTGCAATTCCGCGTACTGGATCCGGGAGATCGACACGCTGCTGGGCGAACTGCGCCGAATCGTGCGGCCCGGCGGGCAGATCATCCTGCACATCAAGCTGGCGGACATGCGGCGCTACACGCTCGAACCCTTCCGAAAACAGCTCGGTGCGCGGTTCCTGGCGATCATCGACCGCGGGCGGCGCGACTGCTGGCCCACGGTCGCCTCGCGCGGCGAGTGGGAACGCCGATTTCGCGCCGCGGGCCTGGCGGTCCGCGACGCGACGCCGTTCGTGACGCGGACGCACGCGCAGATCTGGGACGTGGGGCTGCGTCCGCTGGCGCCGCTGCTGGTCCGGATGGCCAACGGGCTGACGGCCCGGACCCGCGCCGCAATCAAGCGCGAGTGGGTGGCGCTGTTCATGGAACTGCTCGATCCGATCTGCCGGCCGGACTTCGACCTGTTCGCCACGCCCGATGAGCCCGCGGAAATCCAGTACGTCCTCACGGGCGACTGAATCGTGCGGCTTTCCGGCGATTGGGCCTGCATCCGATTGACCTGCGCGGCCGATGCTGTATCGTGTTCGGCGCAGGAGGCCCACGGATGGGAGCAGACTCAGGAAGAGTGCTGGTCGTCGATGACGACACGGCAAATCGCAGTGCCCTTTGTGATTGTCTGAAACAACGCGGCTACGAGGCGGTCGGGGCCCGCGACGGGGCCGTTGCGCTCGAGCTGCTCGCGCGCGACGCGTTCGATCTCGTCCTGCTCGACATCACGATGCCGGGAATCAACGGGTTCGAGGTGCTGCGCCGCGTGCGGGAGACGTACAGCCGCAGCGAATTGCCGGTCATCATGGTGACCGGCTGGGGCGAGCGCGGCCACACGGTCCACGCGCTCGAGTCGGGCGCGAACGACTACATCACCAAGCCGCTCGATCTGCCGATCGTGCTGGCACGGCTGCGCACCCAGTTGGCGCTCAAACGCGCCTACGACCACATCTGGAAGCTCGAACACGATCTGGAGCTGCGGAACGCCGAGATCGAGGCGACCCACCGCGAGCTGCAGGACGCCTATGGCCGGATGAAGGGCGACCTGGCTTCCGCCGCGTCCGTCCAGCGGTCGCTGCTGCCCTCGACGCTGCCGGAGATTCCCGGCGTTCGTTTCGCGTGGATGTTCGAGCCGTGCGCCGACCTGGCGGGCGACATTCTCGACGTGTTCTCGCTCGACGACGAGCACGTGGCGTTCTACCTGCTCGACGTGAGCGGGCACGGCGTGCGGGCCGCGCTGTTGTCCGTCACGCTCAGTCGGATTCTGGCACCGCAGGGGGATCGTCCGTCGCTGGTGCAACGCCGGCGTCGGGATGGGGACGGGCTCGAACCGACGCCGCCGCACGAGGTCGCGGAGGAGCTCAATCGCCGTTTCCAGCTCGACCTGGAGACGTGGCAGTATTTCACGCTCTTTTATGGCGTGCTGAACACGCGCACACGGCGCTTGCGTTACGTCTCGGCCGGCCAGCCGGGGCCGATCTACGCCCCCGCCGGCGGCGGCCCGGTGGATCTGAGCCGCCCGGTGTACGCCATCGGCTGGGTGCCCGATCCGCACTACGCGACGCGCGAACTGACGCTCGCGCCCGGCGATCGGCTCTACCTGATCTCGGACGGGATCACCGAGGCCAGAAGCGCCGAAAAAAAGCTCTTCGGCACCGACCGGGTACTGCGCGCCCTGGCGAGCGGCCGGATGCGCGCGCCGCAGGACTGCCTTGCGCAGGTTCTGCGCGAAGCCGAACTGTTCTGCGGCCGTCCGTTCGATGATGACGTGTCGGCGCTGGTGCTGGAGATCACGCCGGCCCTCGCGCCGCGTTCGGCGCTTCCCGCTGCGCCTGCCGGCGCGGGCGTGGCGCCCGCCTGACGGGGGCCGCCCAGGGCGGGGTCAGCGGGCCGAAACGGCGATGATGAGCACGTCGTCGCGTTTCGGTTCGACCCGCCAGCCGCCGAGCAGTTGCGAGCGGCCCTGCCGGATCGTCACCGTGGTTCCCACGAGCCGCTTGTCTTTCTTGCCTTCCCGGCGGAGCACTTCGAGCTTGAGCGTCACGCGCCCGTTCTTGCGGCCGACGGGCGTGACGCGCGCCCGGTACGTACCGATCAGGTCGGCATCCAACCGCCGGCCGGCGGCGACCTTCGCGCTCTTTTTCTTCTCCAGCACGAACCCGGTGTACTTGAACCGTTTGCGCAGCTCCCGGGCGATCGACCGCAGCTCGGGCGACACCGTCTTGTTCGAGCGGGTCGCGCGGATCGCCCAGACGGTGACGTCGTAGGGGGCGGCCGTCTGCCTGGGCTTCGGGCCGGCGAGCGCCGCCGGCGCAAGCATCAGCACCAGCGCCGCCAGCAACGCCGCGGAACCGCCGGCCGGCGCGCATCGGCGCCGGGCGAGGCCGCGTTCGGCGGCGCGTTTCGGATCGATGATGGTCTTCGTATCCATCTCAGGCTCCCTGATGGTCGTCTTCGAACACCCAGATGATCGCCCGGCCGCTGCCGTCGTCGTCGTACATGACCAGGGCGTCCGCGTCGTCGTACACTTCGAGCTCGCTCACCACCACGTCGTCGGAGAGGCGGATCTGAGAGGCGCCGCGCGGGGCGACCGAGCGGGTTTGCAGTGAGAACATCAGTACGAGGCACGCCGCCGCGGCCAGCAGCGGCTGCCAGAAACGGATGACACGAAACGCGGCGTGCGGACCGGCCGCGGGTGTCGAAGCGGCCGACTCGATGCGGTCCCAGACCCGCTCCCACTCCGCCGGCGTCGGGGCGGCCGTGGCCGCCAGCGCCGGCTCGACGGCCGGCGTGAGGTCGGCCAGCGCCGCGGCGGCCGGCGGGTCGGCGTTGAGGTGCCGCTCCAGCGCGGCGATCTCGTCGGGACGCAGCGCATCGAGCTCGCCTGCCGCCACGCGGTCGAGAAGTTTGTCAAGGTCGTTTCCGCCTGCGTGTGTCATCGCTTGGTCCCGACTTTCTGCGACACTTGGCCTTCCGTTTGTCCCGTGCCGCCGGGCGCGAGGTCGCCGAGCGCGGCTTGCAGTCGGCGCCGGGCGTGATAGAGCCGGCTCATCACCGTCCCGATCGGGATGCCGAGCGTTTCGGCGATCTCGCCGTAGGTCATGTCACCGTTGGCATACAAGGCAAACACCGTTCTCTGCTCCACCGGGAGCGCTTCCAGCGCCTCCCGTAAACGCTCGGCCAGCTCGGCCCGTTCCAGGTCGGCCCCGACCGGCTGCGGATCGTCGTCCGCGATTGGCAGCGGGCCGCGGTCGTCGTCGCCCGCGTCCAGCGGAACCGCCAGCCGCACCTTGTGCCTGCGGAGCAGGTCGAGCGCCTGGTTCGTCACGATCCGCAGCAGCCAGGTTCGAAAGCTCGAACCGTGCCGAAACCGCGCGAGCTGCCCGAACGCCTTGACAAAGGCATCCTGGACGACGTCGAGCGCGTCCTGATGGCGGCCGGTGACGCGCAGCGCGGTCTGATAAGCCGCCTGGCGGTGGCGCTCGAACAACGTCCGTCTCGCGTCGCGGTCGCCGGCGGCGGCCCGCTCGACGAGACGCAGTTCCGAGTTTTCGACGTTCGAGGGATTCACGCTATTTACCAAAAATCAGAAAAATCGTCGGTTGCGCAGAATAGCCGTTTTCGAGCGGATTTTCCGCGCCGGCGACTGAATACCCGCCCCCGGCCGCCCGTCAGACCGGGTGAACACCACGAAACCCCGGCGGCGACGACCGCCGCTGAAAAGACTGGAGGCCTTGCCATGAAACGCATGCTCACTCTGATGACCGGATTCCTCTTGGGGGCCGCGAGTCTCGCGCTGGGCGGGGAAGCGACGGCCGTTTCGATCGCGACCAACGGCGGGCGGGCCAGCTCGACCGCCACCGCGGACGGCAGCTCGCGCTCGCTGGCGATCTCGGGCGCCACGCGCGGCGGCCGGGCCATCGCCAACAGCACCGCTCGCGGCTGGGGGCGCGGGTTGGCCGACAGCCGATCCGTTGCCACCGCCGACCACGGCCTGGCCGTGAGCAACGCGAACGCCGACGCCCGCGGCATCTTCGGCGGCCGGGCGGTGGCCGACAGCGAGTCGATCGCGGCGACCATCGGCGGCGTCGCGCTGAGCAACAGCGACGCGGTCGCCGACGGTGTCCTGCGGGGCAGCGCGACCAGCCGGTCGTACTCGACCGCCCTGAGCGAGTTCGGCTTTGCCACCAGCGACAGCCGGGCGGTGAGCCGGGGGATGCGCGGCGGCCGGGCGGTCAGCGTCAGCGACTCGTTCTCGAACACCCGCTTCGGGCGTTCGGACAGCCGCGTCCGGGCGGTCAGCGACGCGGGCTTCCGGGCCCGGGCCTACTCGGACGGCCGCGGGGTGAGCATCAGCCGGCGCTATCGGCACAGCCGGGCGCACGTGACCGCGGTCAGCCGCTCCCGCCGGTTCGGTCGTGCCCACTCGCGGGCGATCACCATCCGCGTCAGGCGCTAGCGGAGGAACAGTAGCGAGCCACGTCGCGGAGTACGCCTCCGCGGGCGTGGCTCGCTGCGACAAGCCGTTGGGACGGGGGCACCACAGGGCGTCGGGCGCGTTGCCCGGCGCCCGCGTCTGTTGGGCCTGGTACGAGATCGGGGGGCAGTGCCCACTCGATCCACGCTGCTGCTGGCATCGAAAACGACGCGGGCGTTTGAATACCCGGCGAGGGTCGGCCGTCCATAGTTCGGAAGACACGGAACCTCGCAACAGGAGCAGCAGTCATGAAACGCAACGTTCTTCAGTTCGCACTCGTTTGCCTGATGGCGGTCGCGGCCCGTGCCAGCGACGCCGAGAGCTGGGCCACGGCGGGCAGCCGACGCGGCCAGCGCAACGGTACCGCCGCTGCGGGAGCGCACTACGACGGCCGGGTTGGCTTCGCCCGGACGCAGACCCGCAGCGGGCCGGTGAGCGTGGCCCGCGGCGTGGCCGTCGGCGTGGACGAGAACGGGCTGTCACTGTCGGTCAGCAACGCGATTGCGCCGCGGTTCGGCCCGGCCCTGGCTACGACCTTCAACATGAGCATCGGTCGCGACGGCCAGGTGTCTGCCGCCAACGGAGTGGCCGTTGCGGACGGTCCGCTCCACCGCTCGGCGACCGCCGGCGGTGGCGTCAGCGCCGGGGGTCATGGCCGCCCCGCCCGCGTGATGGCCTCCGGTCGCACCGATCCGCTGGGCCGCGTCCACGCGGAAACCAGGGCGCAGCCGTCGCGCCGCTGGGGACTTCGCCACGCGGTCCATGCCCATCGGCACCCGGCTCCCCGCCGTCTGGTTCGGGTTCATCACCACCGGAGTGCCCCGCGCGAAGTGCGGCGTTATCAGCGGGTCCGCTGGTAGGCACGGCGACCGCTCGCCCGCCGATTCGAGCGAGCGCGACGAATCTGCTGCTGTCCGTCTCCCGGTTGCACGAAGGCCGTGGCAAGCCGCCCATGCGGGCGGCGAGCCGCGGCCGGCTCTTGAGGACGCGGCGGGCCACGGAAAACCCACCAGCACGGGAAACCCACCAGCAAAGATGCCGTGCCGACGGTCGGTTCCGTCGGCAGGGCACCGGTCCGTTCGTGGCGTCCGGTTCGGCGGCGCTTGCCTATTCGACTTCGTACTCGGCGTAGTCGGGGTACCACATCGAGTCGGTGACGATCTCCTC
>CAYRXN010000313.1:0-6132 GCA_964428275.1 uncultured Planctomycetales bacterium
CCGAGTCGATGGAAGTCGTGCTCGACAACCCCTACGTCTTAGTCCACGAGAAGAAGATCTCGGCCGTCAAGGACCTGCTGCCGCTGCTCGAGCAGGTCGCCAAGGCCGGCAAGCCGCTGCTGGTGATCGCCGAGGACGTCGAGGGCGAGGCCCTGGCGACGCTGGTGCTCAACAAGCTGCGCGGCATCCTCCAGTGCGTCGCGGTCAAGGCGCCCGGCTTCGGCGATCGGCGCAAGGCCATGCTCCAGGACATCGCGATCCTCACCGGCGCCGAGCCGGTCTTCGAAGACCTGGGCATCACGCTCGAAAGCGTGCAGCTCAACCAGCTCGGCCGGGCCAAGCGCGTGATCGTCGATAAGGAGACCTGCACGATCATCGAGGGTGCCGGCAAGACCAGCGACATCAAGGGCCGCATCGAGCAGATCAAGAACGAGATCGACACGACCACCAGCGATTACGACCGCGAGAAACTCGAAGAGCGGCTGGCCAAGCTCTCCGGCGGCGTGGCCCAGATCAACGTCGGGGCCGCCACCGAGGTCGAGATGAAGGAGAAGAAGGCCCGCATCGAAGACGCGCTGCACGCCTGCCGGGCGGCCGTCGAAGAGGGCATCCTGCCCGGCGGCGGCGTGGCCGTGCTGCGGGTCGATGACACCCTGGACGCCGTCTACAAGAAGGCCCGTGGCGACCAGAAGACCGGCGTCGAGATCGTCCGCCGGGCGCTGCGTGCCCCGATCAGGCAGATCGCCGAGAACGCCGGCCTGGACGGCTCGATCGTCTGCCAGAAGGTCATGGAGGGCAAGGGCAACTTCGGCTACAACGCCATGACCGGCGAATACGGCGACATGATCAAGATGGGCGTGATCGTGCCGTTCAAGGTCGAGCGGGTGGCGCTCCAGAACGCCTGCTCGGTCGCCAGCCTGCTGCTGACCACCGACGCGGTCGTCAGCGAGATCAAGGAAGAGGACGAAGACAAGAAGGGCGGCATGTAGGGCCGGCCACTTCCCCGGCGACCACGCAACGCCGGGTTACGGAAACGTTCTCTCGCGGCCGGGCCATGAGCGGTCCGGCCGCTTGCTTGCGCGGCAAGCGGGTCCTGGCTGCTTCGTGTGCCCGTGGGGGCCGGGCTCTGCCTGGCGGTTCCCCGCGCGTGCGCAGAGCCCCGCGTCGGCGATCGTGTGTCGGGCAGAGCCCGACCTGCTCGCTCGGTGCCCCCCAGGCGGTCCGGGTTCTGCCCGGCCGGAATATGCCGCACTGGATCCCGGGCAATCTGCCGACGGGGCTCATGGGCTGACGCCGGCGGCTTGGGCGGCGCGGCCGATCGCGGTGGCCTGGGGGCGGGTGTCCGGCCGCCGGCCACCGGAAGGGCAGGCGTGAGCGGACCGTCCTCCAGGCCGGGCCGGCCGTTTCGCCACGGAACCTGGCCGTCGCGTTTGTGCCCGGCGCGGAGACGTCCCGCCGCGCCGGCGAACAGCCGGCTGCCGGAGGGGGGCGTCACGGTGCGCAGCCCGCCGGAATGCGGCAGGCGGGTACCTGGCGATTCGCGGCCTCAGACGCGCTTGATCGAGCGGACGTGCGGGCTGGCGACCAGGGCGTCCTGAAGTTCTTCGATCTTTTCCGCGGGCGCGGTGATCGACATGCGGATGGTCAGTTCTTCCTCGACCTTGGTGATCATCCAGCCCCGCACGTGGATACCGAGGGACTCGATCATCTCGCGCAGCCGGTGGGCCGCCTCGGTTTCGGGCGACAGCTTGATCTTGAAACGCGTCGTGACCCGCCACGAGGCGATGAGATCCTCGGCATACGCCAGGCCGAAAAGCACGGCGGCGGTGAGCACCGTGGAAACCGAGCCCACGACGTACGCACCGGCGCCGAACGCCATGCCGATGCTGGCGACCGCCCAGATCGTGGCGGCGGTGGTGAGGCCGATGACGTTGCCCTTGAAATGCACGATCGTGCCGGCACCGAGGAAGCCCACGCCGGTGACGATCTGCGCCGCGATGCGCTCCTTGTCGGAGTACTTGTCGCCGACCATGTAGATCGAGAGGACGGTGAACAGGGCCGCCCCCAGGCAGATCAGGATGTTGGTCCGGAATCCCGCGGGCTTGTCGTGCAGCTCGCGCTCGAATCCGATCACCGCGCCGGCGATGATCGCGGCCACGAGTCTCAGGATGTATTCCAGATCGGTCATCGCGAGCACGGTGGGCAGACCCACCCGGTGGTTCTCGTCTCACCGGTCGGAAACCGGCGCCACAGGACTCGGAAACGCCCCCCTTCGCCCACGTCCCTTTGTCCCTTTGTCCCTTTGTCCCTGTTCCCTGTTCCCTATTCCCTGTTCCCTGTCCCCCGCTGTCCTATTGCCGCTTCCTGGCGCCCTCTGGCGCCCTACTGCATGAACCAGCGTTTGATCGCCAGCTTGGTGGTGTCGCGGCCGATCTTGCCGATGGCCCAGGTCAGCGGGACTTCCTTCGGGCAGACCTTCACGCAGTTCTGGGCGTTGCCGCAGTCGGCGATGCCGCCGGGGCCCATGAGCGGGTCGAGCCGCCGCTGGGCGGTGAGCTCGCCGGTGGGGTGCATGTTGAAGAACAGCGCCTGGGCGATCGACTGCGGACCGATGAAGTCGCTCGAATCGTTGAACTGCGGGCAGACTTCCATGCAGCAGCCGCAGGTCATGCAACGCGAGATGGCGTAGCGGATGTCCTGCACCTCGGGCGACGTGCCCGGACCGGGGCCGATGTGTCCGTAGGTATCGACCGGGATCCACGCCTGCACCTTCTTGAGCGCCTCGAACATGTGCGAACGATCGACGAACAGGTCGCGCACGATCGGGAACTTGCTCATCGGTTTGATGTCGATCGTGGGCTGGTCGGCGAGCAGCTCGTCGACCAGCGCGGCGCAGGCCTGCCGCACCTGGCCGTTGATGACCATCGTGCAGGCCCCGCAGACCTCTTCGAGACAGTTGCAGTCCCACACCACGGGCGTCGTGGCCTCGCCGTCGACCGTGACGGGGTTGGCGGCGATCTCCTGGAGTACGGAGATGACGTTCATCTGAGGCTTGTGCTCGATTTCGAACGTCTGGCTGTACGGGCGCGAATCGCGGTTGTCCTGACGCTGGATGGTTACGCGAAACTTCTCTGGCATCGTGCTACCCTATCCGTATCAATGTCCGGCGCCCGCGGCCGCCGCCGCCGTCGCCCCTTGTCCGTATTCTTCCTTCCAGACTTCCTCGATCACCTCGGCCCCCCGCACGCCGTAGGTCCGCGGCCGCGGCGGGATGGCCTGGACGTCCACCGGTTCGTAGCTGATTTCGGGGCCGTCGGGCGTGTATTTGGCCAGGGTGGTCTTGAGCCACTGCTCGTTCTGCTTGTGATACTTGTGGCACCACTCGCGGGCCTGTTTGCGCAGCTCGTCGGGATCCTCGGCGGTCGGCGCCGGAATCGCGAACTCGGGCTTGTAGTGCGCTCCGCGGCACTCGTCCCGCAGCAGGGCGCCCTTCGTGATGACCTTGGCCAGCATGATCATGTCGCCCAGTGCCCGCGTGAAACTGAGCGTCTGGTTGGTCCAGGTGCCGCGGTCGGAGAGCACGACCCGCTCGGCCCGTTGGGCGAACTCGTCGAGCTTGCCGAGCGTTTCGGTCAGCTCCTTGTTGTCGCGGACGACGGTGACGTTCGCCGTCATGAGCTGGCCGAGCTCGCGGTGGAGCAGGTAGGGGTTCTCGTCGCCGTCGCGGGCGATCAGCGCCTTGTACGCTTCGGTGTGCCGGGCGATCTCGGCCTCGAACAGGCTGGCGGGCACGTCGGCGGCCGAGCCGGCCGGCAGGTTGGCCAGCCACGACTTCTGGGCCGGCCCCATGATGAGCCCGCAGAAGATGCAGCTCAGCAGCGAGTTGGCTCCCAGGCGGTTCGCGCCGTGATACTGGTAGTCGCACTCGCCGATCGCGAACAGGCCGGGGATGTTGGTGTGATGAGTGCGCGGCGAGTCGACCCGCAGGCCGAGGGTCTGGGCGTCTTTTTCGTAATCGACCCACAGGCCGCCCATGCTGTAGTGCACCGCGGGAAAGATCTTCATGGGCTCGGAGAGCGGGTCGGTGCCGGCGAACTTCTCGTAGATTTCGAGGATGGCGCCGAGCTTCTTCTCCAGCACCTCGCGCTTGATCCCGGTGGCCTGCTCGGTCAGGTCGAGGTAGACCGCGTAGGTGTGCGGATCGACGCTGCGGCCGGCCTTGCAGATGCTGAAGATCTCGCGGGTGGCGATGTCCCGCGGGACGAGGTTGCCGTAAGCCGGGTATTTCTCTTCGAGGAAGTAGAACCGCTCGGATTCGGGGATCTGCGTGGGATGGCGGGTGTCGTTGACGTCGCGCGGCACCCAGGCCCGGCCGCCCTCGCCGCGGGCCGCCTCGCTGATGAGCCGCAGCTTGTCGGCGCCGGGGATCGCGGTGGGGTGGACCTGGACGAACTCGCCGTTGGCGTAGATCGCACCGGCCCGATACGCCCGGGCGACCGCCCCGCCGTTGCAGACCATCGAGTTGGTCGACTTGCCGAAGATCAGGCCCGGACCGCCGGTGGCGAGAATGACCGCGTCGGCCGGGAAGGCCCTGATTTCGAGCGAGAACATGTCCTGGGCGATGCAGCCGCGGCAGTTGCCCTGCTCGTCGAGCACCGGCCCGAGGAACTCCCAGAACTCGTACTTGTGGATCCGGCCGGCGGCTTCGTAGCGCCGGACCTGCTCGTCGAGCGCGTAGAGCAACTGCTGGCCGGTGGACGCCCCGGCGTAGACGGTGCGCTTATAGAGCGTTCCGCCGAAACGCCGTACCGCGAGGTTGCCCTCGTCGGAGCGGTTGAACGGCACGCCGAGCCGGTCGAGCAGATCGACGATCGGCGGGGCCCAATCGGCCATTTCCTTGATGGGCGGCTGGTTGTTGAGGAACTCGCCGCCGTAGGCGGTGTCGTCGAAGTGGTTCCACTCGGTGTCGCCCTGGGCGCGCGTGAACTTGTTCACGCAGTTGATGCCGCCCTGGGCGCAGACGCTGTGGCTGCGTTTGACGGGGACCATGCTGAGCAGGTCCACCGTGACTTCATCCTCTGCGAGTTTCATGGCTGCGGCGAGCCCGGCGAGCCCGCCCCCGACCACGACGACACGTTGTTTGGCCATGGCTCCGTCTCTCAACGTTTGGTATGCCTTGCCGGCCCGTACCGCGAAGCGGGCGGACAAGTCCGGGTGATTGTTCGGTAACGCGGCGATTATATGCGCAGCTACGCAAAATGCACGTCCGCCGATCGGCGAATTCGCGGCGGGCGGCTGACCGAAGTTCGTGGCGGCCGTGACCGCGCCTGCAGAAGCGCGAGCTCGGCTGGCCGTCCGGACACGACGGGCGAAAAGGCAAGACCGTGTGGCGATCACGTAAAAAGGGCGACGCAGCGCGACCTTCGGACGCAACCGGAAGAAACGGCGGACCAGGAGGCCGGGAGGCCGGAGGGACGGCGAGATGAAGGTAACGAGGCAACGCGCCGAGTGAGAAACTTCCGCAAGCCGGGCGCTGCCCGGCGTCACCCCCGCGAGCACCCCAGCGCTTCCGACCGGTCGCGGTTCGCGATGGCCCGGCGCCGGACCGGGCGGGGAAGCGCCCGGCCGGCTTCGCCCCGCGGCGGAAGCGCGGTATAGCGGTCGGCCGATGCCGCGGATACATTCCCGGTTGGGTCGCCCGGCTCCCGGACGGACCCTCTGCCAGCGGGAGGTTGCCCATGCGTTTTCTGATTCTCGGTATCGCCGTTTTCCAGGCCGCATCGCTCGCCTCGGCCCAGGTTCGGGACTGGGAAAACCAGCAGATCATCGGCCGCAACAAGGAGCCGGCGCATTGCACGTTGATGCCCTTTGGCACCATCGAGCAGGCTTTGGCCGGCTCGCGCGCGGCGTCGCCGTTCTTCCGCTCGCTAAACGGCAAGTGGCGGTTCAACTGGGTCGCGGCGCCCGAGCAGCGGCCGGCCGGGTTCTACAAGCCCGACTTCGACGTCGGCGGCTGGGACACGATCGAGGTGCCGAGCAACTGGCAGATGCAGGGCTACGGCGTGCCGATCTATACCAACGTGACCTACCCGTTCAGGAAAGACCCGCCGCGCGTAATGGGCGCCGTGCCCG
>CAYRXN010000314.1:0-12511 GCA_964428275.1 uncultured Planctomycetales bacterium
AGTGCCTGTCGAACCTGCGAACATTGGGGCAGGGAATCATGACCTATGCGGCCGAGTATCGCGACCGGTTGCCTGGGCCGCTCCATCCGGCCGTCTACCGCAACCAGGGCATCGATGCTCTGACAAATAACCCGATTCGCAACTACTCGTACGACGATGCCAAGTGGTTCCAGAACAGGTTCCTGACGTACAAGCTCCGCAGGATCTTCAACGACAGCGAGAGCCAGGCGAACAGCATTTCGGACCAGGTGTCGATCTGTCCGGCGCTGGAGCAGATCAACCCCGATTCCAACTTCATCGAGTTCGCCTCCCAGCGACCGGTGGTCCCGGCCGACTATGTGCTGAACAACGTGGGCGTGGGAACGTCGGACGAACAGGCCGGTTCGGTCAACGGTTTTCGCGTAACGGATCCGGCGTACTACTTCGGTTTCAGCTCGTACTCGCGGAACGACGCTCAGCTTCTGGAGATGGAGCGCAGGAATCCTCCGAAGCAGTTGGCCAAGATCAACCGGGCAGCCGAAGAGTGGATGATTGCGGACGCCTGGTATCGGCCGCGCCCCAACGGTGGCACGCCGGAGCTTCAGCAGGAAGGGCCTTACCAGTGGGGGTGGACGGGCGTTGCACTGCCCAATTTCGCCCCGCATTTTTCCGGGATGGTCTACACGCCCACGGCGGATGCGGGTGAGCGCGCTGCGGACTCGTCGCGGATTCGCAATGGCAAGGACGACGGTCTGACGAACACGGTCTTCTTCGACGGACACGGAGAGTCGGTCGCGTCGAAGACTTACTATGTCAACGGGTTCAAGCTGCTCTATGGTTTTCCGGGAACGGTAAATCCTGCGATGCAAAGTCCCGGCCCGAGCAGCCCGGCCTGGAATGGCGTTTGGAAGTAGGCGGAATCGTCTGCGGGCGACGGGGTGCCCGAAGACGGCAACGACACCGAATGGGAAAGGACGCCGGTTCCCCTCTGGAGCCGGCGTCCTTGTTTTGGGCAGTCCGCCTCGGTTCTCGAACGGTCCCGGCGTCATGCCGGGGGACTGCGGCGGCGCTACTTGCCGGCGTTTTCCTTGATCCACCGGGTCGAAACCGACTTCGGCCGCGTGATGGGCGTGCCCAGCGCGCGGTTGAGGATCAGTTGGGCCAGCATCCCCATCGCCCGCGAAACCGCGAAGACGACCGTGTAGTACTGGAACTCGGTGATGCCGTAGTGGTAGAGCAGGGCGCCCGAGCCGGCGTCGCAGTTGGGCCAGATGTTCGCGATCGGGTTCTTGCCCGCCTTGACGCGCTCCTCCGAGTATTCCTTGAGCACGTTGGGCACGACGTTGAAGACCCGTTCGACCGTCTGGAAGACCGGATCGTCGGCCATGTGCTGCTGGCCGAACTCGAGGAAGCCCTGGAAACGCGGATCGACCACGCGCAGCACGGCGTGGCCGTAGCCCGGAATCACGCGCCCGCTGCGGAGCGTGTCGAACGCGAACTCGCGCAGGTGCTCCTCGGAGGGTACGCCGCCGAACTTGTCCATCACCGCCAGGATCCACTTGAGGCATTCCTGGTTGGCCAGACCGTGGAGCGGACCGGCCAGGCCGTTGAGGCCGGCGGAGACCGCGTAGTACGGGTCCGACAGGGCCGAGCCGACGGTGTGGCAGGTGTTGGCCGAGACGTTGCCGCCCTCGTGGTCCGAATGGAAGCTCAGGTACAGGCGGATCATCTTCGAGAAGCTGCACAGCGGATCGGGAATGCCGAGCATGTTGGCGTAGTTGGCGCCGTAGTCCAGCCCGTGGGTCCAGCGGATGACGCTGCCGTGGTTGTAGCGGATGCGGTAGATGCCGGCGGCGATCACCGGCAGCTTGGCGAGGATGTTGAGCGAATCACACAGCATCGGCTGCCAGTACTCCTCGCGCTTCATCCCGCGGTCGTACCACTTGCGGAAGACGCTCTCGCGCTCCATCACGAGGATGCCCGTGGCGAGCATGCACATGGGGTGCGTGTTGTCGCTCATCGAGTGGAGTACGTCCCAGACGTATTGGGGCACCTGCGAGCGGCGGTCGAACTCGTGCTGGAGGGCGGTCCGGGCCTCGTCGTCGGGCAGTTCGCCGGTGAGCAGCAGAAAGAAGATCTCCTCGGGCCCGCGGTCGCGCAGTTCGAGCAGCGGATGGCCGCGGATGATGAGCCCCTTGTCGGGCTCGACCACCGAGGTATCGCAGACCATGCCTTTGACGCCGCGCATGCCCCCGTAGGCCTGGTTGACCGTGACCTGCGAGATGACCTTGTCGCCGAGCGTCTTCTTGACCTCGGCCACTTCCTTGCGCCAGAGCGGGATCTTCTCGCTCAGAATCTCTTGCAACGTCGCCATGACCAGATTCCTTGTGTGCGGAAAACGGTGTTGGGTTGTCACGGTCGGCAACGCCGCCGGCCGTCGGATGTCGTCAGTAGTTCATCACCGCGTCGGCCGAGAGGGCTTCTTCGGTCAGCGTCGCCGCCCCGACCACCTTGGCGCCTTCGATCAGGTCGTCCTCGGCGATCGCCCGCGACTTGATGCACGGCCCGCAAACCAGGATGCGTCCGCCCAGCTTGAGGAAGTTGTCGAGCAGCTCGGTCAGCGGGGGCATGTGGGGCAGGGCGATCCCGGCGGCGTAGCCCTTCTTCACGAGGTTTACGCCGTTGGCCATCACCACCACGACCGCCTCGACGTCCATGCTCTGCGCCCCGACCGCGTGCATGAACGGCAGCAGGGCCATTTCGGCGTCTTCCCGGCCCTTGGTCACCATGTAAAGGATCTTTTCCGGTTTGTTCGCATCGTCAGCCATCGTGTGGTCTCCGTGTCGCAGAGTGGATACCGCCAGTCAAACGCACCGGCCCAAGGCCGATGCCACAGTCCAATCATCGCCGGCAACGACAAATTGCAAATAGCGAACTACTCTTCGCCACCTCAGTGCCTTCGTGAATGGCGAATGGCGAATGCCGAATGGCCCTTCGACGCCTCCCCCTCCGTTCCTGTGTCCCTCAGTCCCTTCGTCCCTTGCTCCCTTGATCCCTCAATCCCTGATCCCTCGGTCCCTTTCTGAATGGCGAATGCCGAATTACGCCTCGTTGCCTCCGTCCCTGTGTCCCTTCGTCCCTTCGTCCCCCGTTGCGTCCTCGCGCTTGTACCGCTTTCCCGCCGGTTCCAAGACGGTGCCACAACCGATCGGGGAGGCCGAGCTGCGCGCCACGAATCGTCGTAACGTGTGCGGGGTTCAGGCGGACTCGCGCTGGCGCTGGACGTGAATGCGCAGGCGGTTGATCTTGCGGGGTTCGGAATCGAGAACGACGAAATGCACGTCGTCGCGTGTGAATTCCTCACCGCGTTCGGGGATGCGGCCGAGCGTGGCAAAAACAAAGCCGCCGATGGTGTCGTAGTCGCCGTCCTCGGGGATCTGGATATCGAGGGCCTCGTTCACGTCGTCTACGTGGATGCGTGCGTCGGCTTCGACCGTGTCAGGGTCGATCCGTTGCAGCTCGGGAGCCGATTCACGGTCGTACTCGTCGTCGATTTCGCCGACCAGCTCTTCGAGGATATCTTCGATCGTGACCAACCCCGCGGTGCCGCCGTACTCGTCGAGCACGATCGCGATGTGGACGCGCTGTTGGCGGAGCTGCCGCAACAGCTCGTCGATGCTCTTCGACTCGGGAACGAAGGGCACGGCGCGGGCCATCTTCCGGGCGTCGAAGTCCGACGGCTTGTCGAGGCGGATCAGGTCTTTGGCGTAGAGGACGCTGGTGATGTGGTCCAGCGATTCCTCGTAGACCGGGATGCGCGAGTGGCCGGCCTGCATGATCGTCTGCCGAACCTGGTCATAGGTCGCATCGGCGGGAATGGCCACGATGTCGGTCCGGGGCGTCATGATGGCGCTGACGGGCGTCTCGTGCAGCTCGAAGACCGACTCGATGATCTCCTTCTGCTCTTCGTCCACCGCGCCGTGGAGCTCTCCTTCGGTGACGGCGTCGAGGATTTCGCGTTCCATCCGTTCGGCTTCGGCCTCGGCCGAGGTATCCCCCTTGCCGAGCAAGCGGCGGATGATGAACTCGATGAGTCTCAGAAAACGCTCCACGGGTGTCAGACCGATCCGCAGGAGCCACAACAGCCAGAGGCTGGCCGCCAACACCGGCTCACCGGCGTGCAGCGCCACGCCCTGCGGGATGCCCACGCCCGCGATGAGAATGACCAGCAGACCGATCAGCAGCGCCGGCGTGAGCGCTCCCCACGTAGCCAGCCCCTCCTGGCTCAACTGGCGCACGATGATCCAGCCCAGCGTGGCGACGATCGCGATCAGCCGCACGACGCTGGTCGTGACGAACAGCTCGAACTCGTAACGGTCGAGCCGTTCGAACCAGAGGCGCTGTTTGTCTTTGGGAAGGTGCTCACCCAGCCGGCCGCGCGAATACCCGCGCAGGGCGTAGCTGAGCGTTGACATGTACGCGGTAAGGCCGATGAGCAACAGCCCTAAGGCTATGTCCAACGGAAAGCACTCCGACAAACCCGGGGCGACCGCTGCCCGCAATCGGGCAATCCGACAGTCAACCGCCGCGCTTCACTATATCGGCAGCTTGCGCAGGCGTCCACGACCCGGCCCCGAGTCCCTCCGCCGACGTCGAATGCCAAACAAGCGGCGTATTACAATACGCGCATGTCAGAGGCCCCCTCCAAGCGCTGTCTCGGTTGCGGCTATATCCTCGATCGACTGCCCGAGAGGCGATGCCCGGAGTGCGGGCGGCCGTTCGATCCGGACGACCCACGCACCTGGCAAAGCGCGCGAGCGTCGGGCCGCCCGCTGCTCCTGTTGGCAATTGCCAGCGTTCTTCTGGCGGCGTTGGGACCGACTCTCGGTATCCTCCTGGGAAGCGTGGACATGCTCATGGACCAGACGGTCGGCGACGTCGCGGATGTCGTCATCGCGTCGAGCTTTTCGGCCGGGATCACGCTCATGGGCACGGCGTGCCTGAAGTGCATCTGGTTTCTGCGGTTACCATCGTACCGCGTGGAGCGGCGCGCCGAGGCGGTAGCCGGACTCGCGCCGCCGGTCGGTTGCGTCCTGGCGGCTCTGGCAACCCTCCGAGCGGGATACGAACACCGCAGGCGCGCGAACGCGCAAACGAAGCACCGTTCTTCTTGGAGGCGTGGTGTCGAATCGGCGAGGCGGAGGGCGGTCGGCTTGCCCGCCTTGCCCGTTCCGGCATAATCACCAGCGAGGATCGACCGGGGGCTTGCGGAGGAAGCAAACGTGGCGAAGGCCAAGACCACGGTGAAGAAGACTGCCCGGCCCCGGACAACAAGCGCCCCCCGCCGCCGAACGTCCAAACGCGATCGCGCCGCGGCGGGCCAGCGGATCGTCGAGCTCGCCAAGGGCGTCGTCGGGCAGGTTCACGAGCGGCGCGATCCGCACGTCGATATCCCCTCGCGCACGCTGTCCAACGTGCGCTTCAACGAAAAGAAGGGCATCATCGAGCTGCTCGACGGCAAGCAGCGGCGCTCGTTCTTCTCGCTGCTGGGGCGGCGCAAGGGCGAGGGGTCGCAGGCCAAGAAGTTCATGCAGACCATCCGCGTCGCCGAGGTCTGCAAGATGCTGATCGACAGCAACGACTCGACCAGCATCCGTGACCTGTTCTACAACCTCAAGGTGCCGATCAAGTCCGCCGACGGCAAGGCCAAGGAGCTGATCTTCGCCGAGCAGAGCGAGTCCGACCCGATCATCGAGGACATCGAGGTCGCGGTCGCCGCGCTGCGCGAGGAGCTGGGCGTCCACGCCGAAACCAAGGGCGCCATGGTCGGCCCGATGACGATCGTCGACAACGGCGACACGATCAACCTCTCGGCGATGGGCTCCGGCGGCTGGGCGGTTCCGAGCATCGTCGAGCCGGACGTGATCCAGTTCAAGAAGACCGGCGCCAAGTACGTCCTGCTGATCGAGAAAGGCGCCGTCTGGCAGAGATTCAACAAGGACCGTTACTGGGAAAAGAACAAGTGCATGATCATCCACGGCGGGGGCCAGCCGCCCCGCGGCGTCAGGCGGCTGATGTTCCGCATGCACCACGAGTTGGGGTTGCCGGTGTACGTGCTGGTCGATAACGACCCGTGGGGCTACTACATCTACAGCGTGCTCAAGCAGGGCTCGATCAACCTGGCGTTCGAGAGCCAGCGGATGGCGATTCCCGCGGCGCGTTTCATCGGCATGAGCAGTTACGACGCCGAGCGCTTCGACATCCCGGCCCACGTGGCGATGCCGCTGACGCCCGAGGACCGCCGGCGGGCGAAGGAAATCCGCAAGTACCCGTGGTTCCAGAAGCGGGCCTGGCAGCGCGAGATCAAGTACATGGAGGCGATCGGCAAGAAGCTGGAGCTCGAAGCCCTGAGCAACAAGCACTTCAGCTTCATCACCGAGGAGTACCTGCCCAAGAAGCTGCGCGACAAGCGGTGGCTGGACTGAGGGGGGCGCGGCTGCGCCCGAGAGAAAACGCAAACGATCGTTCCTGAGAGGACAGCCAACACCGCCGGGGAGCGAAACGTCGTGTGCGGGCCAGGCCGTCCGGGCTCAGCCCGGCCTCCCCCAGCGAGAAACGCAACGCGCCTGCCTGACCCGCGTTCGCGATGACCCTGGGCTGGATGGTCCGACACGCGGGGGCTACTGGCTCAGCCCCCTGGTTCGGCAGTCACTCGCCCCTCTTGGCCGCGGCCGAAGCCCCCGCTGTGAAGGAGTCTGGCGTCATGTCGTGCAGACGCTCGCTTTGGATTGGTGTTGGGCTGGTCGGCGCCGGCCTGGCATGGCTGGCGGCCGTTTCGAACCCTCGCCCGGAACGCACGCCGCGGGCACCGGAATGGACCCGCTTCGGCGGGCCCGTTCTTGTTCGTTTGTCGCCGGTGCTGCACTGTGGCTGCGGGTGATCGTCGGACGTCGAAACCAGAACGGGTGAGGAGAATCCCGCCGCCGGAAAACGAACCGTGCAACCTCCCGGCCGTATACGGGTATGAAGAGGTGACATGGGTTCCTCCTTTGCGACGGAGAGACGGCCGGGGCGGCCAGTAGCGGTGGCCCGGCCGTCTCTCTGCGCGACCGGCGGTCCGCGGGGTGGCGACCTGCCTCGAACCGGGCCGAGACCCCACATCGGCAAATCGCGACCCGCAACCGCGCGGGCCTGAATCCTGCCTCTGCGCATCGGCTCAAGCCGCGGGAACCACTTTCCCATAACAGCTTGTTGTACAACACCTTACCGGGCCGCGACGCACCCCGGCGGCTTTTCGGACAGCGAGGCGGGTCGCCTGGGGGCTATAATGCGTGTGAACTGCGTCGCGCGCGCCGGAGGGGGTCGTGCGCCAACCGAAGGTTCCGACCGCCGCTTTTTCACCGATTCGCGGGAACCGGCGGGTTGCGGAGGGGATCAAATACGAGGGTAGTGTATGCGCCCGCAAGACCCGCATCCCAGGAGCGCAGCCATGAACGACCCGGACGGGAATCGCGGCCGCCGACCCACGCCAGCGGGTTGGATTCTTCTCGTCGCCGTCTGTTTCGTCTTGCCGGGAGTCGCGGCCCCCGCCGGTGCCGACGTGCTTCACCTGACCAACGGCGGGACGATCGAAGGCCGCATCATCGAGCAGACCGACACCGGCTACCGCATCCGCACGCTGCTCGGCACGATGGTACTCCCGCGAGACGCGGTCCAGCGCATCGAGAAGAAGCCCTCGGTGCTCGATGAATACGATCGCCGACTCGCCAAGCTCGCGGACACTGCCGCGGCACACCTCGAGCTGGCTCGCTGGTGCGAGCGGGTCGGATACCCGGCCGGGCGGCGCAAGCACCTGCGCCGCGTGATCGAGCTCGACCCGGACAACGCCGCCGCCCGCCAGGCCCTGGGCTACGCGCGCAAGGACGGCAAGTGGGTCCGGGCGTCCGCGGCCCGCAGGAAGCCCTCCAGCCGCCCCGCCGACCAAGACGCCGAAACGGAGGTGCCGGAAGAAGATCGCCGGCTCGTCGCGGAGATTCAGCGCAAGTGGATGGTCCGGCTGCGTGCCATCCGCCGGAACAACCTCGACACGTCCATTCCGCGGCTGGTTCAGGATGGCCGCGCGAAGATCGTCGCGATCCAGGATCCCCTGGCGATTCTGCCGCTGGCGCGCGTGCTGGCGCCGGGGTCGTGGGCCTGCCGCGAGGCGCTGGTCACGGCGCTGAGCCACTTCCCGCAGGATGAGGCGACGATGAACCTCGCCGGAATCGCCCTGCTCGATCCCGACGCGTCGATTCGCCGGCTGGCGCTGGCCGAGCTCAAGCGGCGGGACGATCCGCGGGTGATCGCGGAGTTTCGCCGCGCGCTGGTGACGAACAATGACAAGCTGATCCTCCGGGCGGCGGAGGGGCTGGGCCTGCTCAAGGCGAAGGCGGCCGTGCCGGAACTCATCAGCGTACTCACGGCGCCGCGCGTCAAGTCGGTCGAGGTTCCGGTACAGACCTATCTCCGAGGCTATTACGACTCGTTCACGGGCAAGACGCACGTTTCGGTCACCAATGGGCAATGGGTCTATCACGCGCCGCTGCTGGAGATTCCGCGGCCGTGGCTCGGCCCGCTGCCCCTGGGAAGTCGGCTCAGCGCCAGGCAGGTCACGGTCTATCGAACGGAAGTGCTCGAAGCGCTCAGGCAAATCACCGGGCAGGACTTCGGCTTCGATCAGCAGCGCTGGCGCAACTGGTACCTGGAGCAACAGAAATGAAACGCCTACTCCAACCGTACGTGGCGGCGGCCCTTGTTTTCTGGATGGCGCTGGCCGCCGCCGGGCAGGATGACCACGCCCTGATCGCGCAGGTCGCGGCCGAACGGGACACGTCTGCCGACGCGACGGCGCCACCTGCCACGGCGGCTGTGCCGAACGAGCAGGCGGCGACCGCGGCCGATCTCGACCACCGCGAACGCCGGGCGCGCAGCGAGGTCACGGTGGCTCGGATGCGGCTGGAGCTGGTGCTGGCGCGCAAGGCCCTGCGCGGCGGCGACCACACCGCCGCCGCCCGACACGCCCTGAGGGTGCTGCGTTTCGTGCGCGCGCTGCCGCCGGGCTACGACGCCAGCGCATTCGAGCTGATGGCCGAAGGGATCGTCGCCCGGGCCGCAAGAGCCGGCGCAGACGTCGCGGCCCTGCGCGCCGCGGCCCGCGACGCGACCGTTTCGCCGCCACCCGCGCCTGCCATTTCCCGGGCCCACCCGGACACCGGCCCCCCGCAGGCCGACGCCGCTGCGAGCGTACCGGCTGGCAATCCGGTTGCGCCGTTCAGCCTTCGGCCCGCGGCCGGCGGCAATATCTACTACCCGTCCGACTGGCCTGAGAAGGTCGCCCGGCGGGTGCGCTTCCGGGGCGGGCAGATCGCGCGATCGGAAAGCTGGATCGACGCCGACGGCCACGAGTGGTACGTCGCGCTGTACGACGTACACGATCTGATCTACGTCCCGCCCGACTTCGGTCCGTACCTCTCGCTCGATATGTCCGAAAACCTGCGGACCGTCACCGACCGCAACGCGTTCTGGACCTGCGGCGGCACGCTGGGGTTCTGGGATCCCGCCCGCATCGAACAGACGCTGGCCGCGCTCGACTACTTCGGCGGCGTCGATCCCTACGCCCGGCGCGGCCCGAAGTACAGCGTGGAGCGCGAGCGTCAGATCGCCGACATGATCCAGGCGTTCACGACGCAGAAGACCCAAAGCGAGATGATCATTCTGGAACCGTAGTTGCGCGGCCGCGCCGCAGCGAGCGGATGCGGAACAACCACCACGTGGCCCACGACGCGGCACAGGAGGGAGATGGCGTGTTTAATGTGATGGCACATGAGAGGCCCCGCAGGCAGCGTTTGCTGGTCGGGTGTGTATTGGTGTCGCTGCTCGGGGCCTGTCGGCCCGACACGACCGCGCAGGCGGGGCCGGACGATCTGTTCTACGTGCTCCAGCCCGAGAACGTCAGCGTGGCCGAGCTCGCCGGTGCTGGCTTTCACTGGCTGATTCTGGAACCGTCGCGCGACGGTTCGGCGGCGTCGGAATTCTCGGCCGCCGAGATCGAGCAGATCCGCTCCGCCGGCCCGTGTCCCAAGACCGTGCTGGCGTACCTGAGCATCGGCGAGGCCGAGGACTACCGGGACTACTGGGACCCGAACTGGGTGGACGCCAACGGCGACCCGATCCCCGGCGTGGCCCCGGCCTGGCTTGGGCCGATCGACCCCGACTGGCCGGGCAACTACAAGGTCCGCTACTGGGATCCGGACTGGCAGGCCATCCTGTTCGGCACGCCGACGGGGCCCGACAAGACGCCGCTGGACCGCATCATCGACGAGGGCTTCGACGGCGTGTACCTCGACATCATCGACGCGTATGAGTTCTGGGGGCCCGAGGGCGACGGCAACGAGCTCGACCGCATGACCGCCCGCGCGTATATGATCGACCTGGTCGAGGCGATTGCGCACTACGCCCGCGTTACCCGCGGCGTGGCCGACTTCCTCGTCTTTCCGCAGAACGCGTCCGACATCATCCGCGACGATGACTACGAGTTCGACGCCGACACGGTCCGCTATTTCGCCGCGATCAGCGGGATCGGCCAGGAGGACTTGTACTACAACGAGCTGTCGCCGCAGCCGAGCGAGGAGACCGCGTACACGCTCGAGCAACTGCGCGAATTCGCGGCGCGCGGCAAGACGGTGCTCGTCACCGACTACGTCGTCAACGCCGGCAACCCCTCGGCGGGAGCGAACGACGCGCGCGTTTCCGACTTCTACACGCGCTGCCGGGCCGAGGGTTTCGTGCCCTACGCCGCGCTGAGCGACCGCGATCTGGACGAGATCGTGACGTTTTCCGGCAGCGGCTGGACCTATGCCCAACCCGCCCCCGGCTGCCCGGATTGCACCGGCGATCTCAACGGCGACGCGGTGGTCGACCTGGGCGACCTCTCGATCCTGCTGGCCAATTACAACGCCGGCAGCGGCATGGAGTACGAGGACGGCGACCTCGACGGCGACGGCGACGTCGATCTGAGCGATCTGTCCGCCATGCTCGCCGTGTACGGCGACACGTGCACGTAGGGACATGGCGAATGGGAGCCGCCCGCGGCGGCAGGGAGGTTGCGCAGATCCGAAAGGTCGCCGCGCGACGGCGTTTCGTCGAGCCGTGGTCGTGTTGTGCCGTAAACTACGTCGTCATCCAGCCTGCGGAGCGCCCGATCGTCTCGCCGGCCCCCTTGCCCTCACCGCGACCTACGCCTTCCGATAGAACTCCGAAATCGCCGGCACGAGGTAATCGCAAAACGCCGAATCGAAGTCGTAGTCGGGCTTCCAATCCCAGTCGCGGCGAGCGGGGGAATCGTCCACCTCGGCCGGCCAGGTATCCACGATCCGGTTGCGGGCCACGTCCGGGTCGAACGTGATCTGTGCATCGGGGTAAAACCGCAACACCTGCGCGCGCAGCTCCGCCGCGGTCGGGCTGAAAGCGGTCACGTTGTAGACGCGCTGGCTCAGGCGCTGGCCGTCGGCCTCCGCGAGCATCGTGAGCGCCTTGATCGCATCCGGCATGGCCATGAACGGAATCTGCGCGTTTTCGGCGACGAAGCAGGCATACGGCTCGCCCTTGGCGGCAGCGTGGAGCATTTCCGGAGCGTAGTCGCTCGTTCCGCCGGCCGGCAGCGTGACCGCGCTGATCAGCCCGGGGAAGCGGATCGCTCGAAAATCCACGCCGCTGGGGGCCCACTCGACCGCAAGCTGGCGGAAGTGGCAGGTGAAATAGCGGCCCAGGTGCTCGCAGTAGAGCTTGTTGCAACCATACATCGTGGTCGGCCGGTTCCACTCGTGCTCCTTGAGCGCGCCGGCGGTGCGTTTCGTCTCCAGATCGGGCAGGCCGTAGGCCGCGATCGAGCTGGGGAAGACGAACTTGACCGGGTTGCCGTGCCAGCGGGCCTGTTCGTGGGCGAGCTTGAGCAGGTTCAGCGTACCGTTGACGTTGACCTTGTGGGCGATGTCCGGTGTGTACTCCGCCCGTGTGCTGAGCAGCGCGGCGAGGTGGTAGATCGCGTGGATCTCGTACTCGCTCACGAGCCGCTGGAGCAGGTTTTCGTCGAGGATGTCGCCCTGGATGCACGCCACGCAGTAGTCGCCGAGCCGCGCGTCGATCGGCTTGAGGTCGAGCGCGATGACTTCGGTCTTGCCGTGCTGGCCGCAGTATTCGATGAGCCCGTGCCCGATTTCGCCGTTGGCGCCCGTGATCAGTGTGACCGGCTTACGCATGGTGTGCTTCCTCCGCCGCGGACGTACACGCCTGTCGCGGGCAGTGTCGGGGAAAACCGCCCAGGTTTCAAGATTGGCCGGGCGGCGCATGGCTGACGCTCACCGCCTGCCGCGGCGTACGTATCGCCCCCGTGGCATCGAACGAGCCCTGCGTCTAGAATCGCCCCGATGCTGGCTCGTGTTCACAGCATGGCGCTCGCCGGGATCGAGGCGCGAATCTGCGAAGTCGAGGTCGA
>CAYRXN010000315.1:0-8251 GCA_964428275.1 uncultured Planctomycetales bacterium
GCCGCCGCCGGGCGTGAAGATCAGCGACTTGTTGTCGAGGTCGTTGTCGCCGCCGAACTCCTCGGTGAAGAAGTTGGGAATGTCCGGCGTCGTGAACGTGTAACACGCCCCGCCGTTGTCGTCGCTGCTGGCGTTGCCGGCGCGATCCTGGGCTTCGACGGCGAAGAAATAGGTGGTGTTGTCTTGCAGGTTGGTGAGGGTGATAACCGGCGGGTTGTCGTAGATCCCGCTGGAAGCTGTCTCGGTGAGGGCGTCGCAGCTCAGGCCGTAGTGGACGATGCCGCGCACCGGCTCATCGGCGTCGAAGGTGACGTCGGCCGAGCGGGGGCCGATGTTGGCGGTCTGGACGTTGGAGATGGCGGGAGGCGTGCAATCGACGCTGCCGGTATCGGTGACGGTGACGTTCGTGCCGCCCTGGCCGTCGTCGGCGTCGATGTACGTCGCGGTGACGGTGTCGCCGTTGGCCACGAGGAGCACGCCGGGGGCGTCGGAGACGCTGATCGTGATCTGGCCGGCGAACACGCCGGTGGCGGCGTCCGTCTCGGTCAGGGTGACGGTTTCGCCGGCCGGCTCGCTGTCGGAGCTCATGGTGATATCGACGGTCTCGATCGTTTCGTCGTCGGTGTTGAGGTCGCAATCCACGACGCGCGCCTCGACGGTGTCCTCGCACCGAAACCAGCTGCGGCTGAGTGACACGACGCCGGTCGAGCTGCACGGCGTGACGCCGCTGACGACCAGGGCGAAGTCGGCATCGGTCTCGGGCGTTTCGACGTGGCCGTCTTCGTTGATTTCGCTGGCGATGATCTCGACGATCCAGACGCCGGACTCGGGGTTCTCGACGAACACGTTTTCGACGGTATCGACGGTGTTGGGGCTACCGCCGGGCGCCGACCAGTTGCCTTCGCGCAGGCCGTAGTTGCCCCAATAGATCGTGCCCGAAGGCGACGTGACCTTGAGCGTCAGGTCGTTGATGCGGTCGATGTTGGAGGCCGTGTCGCCGGGCGGGTCGGCGTAGACCAGCGTGGCGCGGAAGGCGGGCTCGCCGGTGACGACCGCGAGGGGAAAGACCGCGGTTTCGAGGTTCTGCAGGACGCGGTCTTCGTTGACGATGAACATGCGGTCGCGCAGGTCGTACATGTTGCCGACGCTCGGCCAGCCCCAGCCCTGGTGGGTTCGGGTGAGGTCGGACGTGGTGCCCGTGAAGGGGTACTGGTTGGCGGTGTTGATGAGCATCGCCTTGGCGGTGGTCATGTGGGCGCGGTTCTCGAAGACCGTGGCGTTGGGGTCCGTCGGGTTGCCGAAAACGCCTTCGGACCACATCTGGAAGAACAGTCCGACGTGGCCGGCGATGATGGGCGTGGCGCCGCTCGTGCCGCCGAAATCGGTCGTGTACGCCGTGTCGGAGCCGGTGGTGGTGGTAAGAATCGCGTCGTAATAGCCGCAGAGGTCGGGCTTGATGCGGCCGTCCTCGGCGGGGCCGGTGCTGCCGCCGCCGCACCAGCAGTCGTCATCGGGGCTGAGGGTGTCGTAGTGGTGGGCTCCGCCGCCGGAGATGATGTTCTTGGCCCACGCCTCGGGGCGCGAGTCCTGGTTGCCGGCGTTGGACTGCGACTGGCAGTGCACGATGTCAAAATCGAACAGGATCGCGTCCATGTCCGCCGAAATGTTGGTGTATTGCGTGGTGCGGCTGCTGCCGACGCTGGAAGTCTGGAAGACGGCATAGTAGGGGGCCTGGACGAGCTCGGCGGTGTGGGCGTAGCGCGAGGGGTCGCCCAGGATCCCGCTGTAGTTGGCGACGATCCCCTGCCCCTCGGGCAGCAGGCCGCGGGCCTGGGGATTGCCGGTTCCGTCGCCGAAGACGATGCCCGAGGTGGACGCGCCGTGCGAATCGACGCCGGCGGTTCCGTGAATGATGAGCGGTCGCGACTGGAAATCGACGTGGCTGAGATTGAAGCCGGCGTCGAAGACTTCGCCGCGCACACCCTGGCCGGCAAAGCCGGCGACCGTCTCGATGTGGTTGGCGCCGCCGTACTCGCGGGCGTTGTTCATGTCCTTTTCGTACATGCTCCAGCGATCGACGAAGAGCACCTCGTCCCAGCGGACCACTTCGATGAGCTGATCGGGGGTGAGCGTGGCCTGGACGAGAAACTTGCCGGCGTTGGCGCTGTTCACCAGGCCGCCCATCTCGCCAATGCGCTCGGCGACCGCGCTCTTCTGCCGCAGACCGTGCTCGAAGACCATGATGTTGTAGCGCTGATACGGGAAGAACTCGTCGGCGCGGTCGAGGTTCTCGCGCAGGAAGCCTTCCAGTCGATACGCGGGATGGAACGGGCCGACCCAGCGGACGAAGGGCAGTTGCTCGACGGCGGTGCGCGTCGCGTCACTCATCTCGACGATGTACGCGTGGTTGGCGAGGAACTTGCGGATGACGGCGCCGCGGTCGGCGAGCTGCGTGCGGAACTCCCGCAACGGCTGCGTGACGAACTGCACGATGTACAGGTGGCAGTCGGCGCTGGCCCGGAGGCCGGCGACCGGCGCCGGCTCGCCGCGCAGGGGGTCGAAGGCGCCGGGTCGCAGTCTGAGCAGATACGACGTTTGGCGAACCGCCGCGACGCTGCGACCGTCGCGCGTGATGGCGTAGAACGGCGCGGATGTTCCGTCCGGAGCGGTTTCGGTCCACAGGATGAGCGTGGTGGAGGTACCGGGGACGGCCACCTGCCTGAGGTCGTGAATCCGGCCGGCGGTCGTGTGGAACGCCGCCCCGTCGCCGAGTGCGAGGGAGGTGGCGGCGGCGCCCGGGACGATGCGGACGGCGGTGGTATCGGCGGCGTCCTGGCCGAGCGCCGGGGCGCTCACGCCAAACGTGGTCGCCAGCAGGCATACGCCGGCGGCCCACCGGAACAAACGGTGTCGAACGGTGCGGGGCATGGGTTTCCTTTCCAAGCGGGGTACGGCCGGAGGGGCCGCGGTCCAGGTTCTCATACCCGGCGATCGGGCCGCGAGATGGCCTGCGATCGAACCGGAGCATCTGCGACGGGCGCGGAGGCCCCCCACGGGGCCGGCTCGGAGATTTCCGCCTGTTGCGGGCGGCCGACGGTGAAGACATCCGCTGATTTCAAGGTAGCGGGGCGTCTTGCGGGAATCAACGGTTTTTCATCACCGCGCGGCGTCACATCTTGCCGTGCCGGATGATCGAGATGAGCAGCGCCAGCCCCATCATGCCAGCGGCGAGGAAGCCCGCGACGCCGATGACGGGGACGCCGTGGAAACTGGGGGGCATGTCGGAGACGACGATCAACGAGGAGCCGACGATCAGGGCGGCGACGACGATCGCGAACGAGATCCGGTTGGCGACCCGCTCGTGGGTATACATCAGCCGGTCGAAACCGCGGTGTTCGACGTCGATCCGCACGCCGCCGCGCCGGGCGAGCTTGAGCAGCTCGCGTGCGGCTCCGGGGACTTCGTGCAGCAGACGTACCACATCGCCGCCGGTGTCGGCCAGCTCGGCGGCGATGCGGCCGGGGTAGTAGCGGGCGAGCAGGACCCGGCGCACGTAGGGCTCGGCCAGTGCGACCATGTTGAGCTGGGGGTCCAGCATGGCGCCGATGCCCTCGACGATCGCCAGCGCTTTGAGCATGGTGACGAGGTCGGAGGGGATGCGCAGCCGGTGGCGACGGACCAGACGCAGGAGCCGGTAGACGAGGTCGTCGAGCCGGATGCGACCGAGTTCCGTGCCGATTTGCAGATCGAGAACGACAGCGACGTCGCGCTCGATCGCCCGCCGATCGGGCTCCCAGTCGTCTTCGTGTTCGGTGATGCGGAGCAGGGCGGTGGCGGTGTGCTCGGGGTCGCCGGCGGCGACGCCGTAGATCAGGTCTGCGATGTCTTCGCGATTTCGGCGGTCGAGCCGCCCCATCATGCCGAAATCGAGGTAGCCGACGACGTCGCCGGGCAGGGCGAGCATGTTCCCCGGATGCGGGTCGGCATGAAAGAAGCCTTCGACGAAGATCTGCTTGAGGATCGAGACGGCTCCACGCCGGGCGAGCTTGCGGCAGTCGTAACCGCGGCGCTGGAGCTCCTCGCGGTCGGTGGGGCTGATCCCGGAGACGAACTCCATCGTCAGGATGCGATTGGTGCAGTAGTCGCGGTAGACCTTGGGCACGTGTACGGTGGGATCGTCGTCGAAGATGCGGGCAAAGTGTTCGAGGTTGCCCCGCTCGATTTCGTAGTCGAGCTCCTGCTCCATGACGCGCGCGAACTCGTCGACGACGCGGGTCGGGCGGAAGTCACGCGCTTCCTCGACGTGCTGTTCGATCAGGGTGGCCAGGTGCAGGAGGATTTCCAGATCGACCTCGATCATGGGTTGGATGTCGGGACGCTGCACCTTGACGACGACCTCGGTGTGGTCGGGCAGGCGGGCCCGGTGGACCTGCCCGATCGACGCCGCCGCCAGTGGTCTCTCGTCGAAGTGCTCGAACAGCGCCTCGAGCGGCTGGCCCAGCTCGTCTTCGATGATCTCGCGAACCTGCTCGAAGGCGAACGGTGGCACGTCGTCGCAGAGTTTCTCGAGCTGGTGGATGTATTCTTCGGGGATCACGTCGGGGTGGGTCGAGGCGATCTGTCCGAGCTTGACGAACGTGGGGCCCAGCTCTTCGAGGAGCATGCGTACGCGCTCCGGCCGGGTATGGCCGCGGGCCTTTTCGCGGTCACGCCGCCCGACGAGTTGCAGTCCCAGCTCCAGATAATGGCTGATGTGCAGGCGATCGACCAGATCGCCGAAGCCGTAACGCACCAGCGCGGCCAGAATCTGCCGATAGCGCGTCACGTGTTTGTAAGTGCGCGAGACGATGCCGAGCTTGCGGATGGTCATGCGTGGGCGGTCCGCACCGGTCAGCCGAGCTTGCCTTCGATCTTCTCCAGCCGTTGTTCGAGGGCGCTGATGTCCTCGCGGGAAGGCAGGTCGGCTTTCCTGAGCGCCTCCTTGACCGCGCTTTGCACCATTTCCTCGAGGTCCTGGCGGACTTTCTCAGAGCGGCCGACGACTTCGTCCACGAACTCCTGGCCCTTTTCGGACGAGAGCTTGGCGGACTCGGCCATATCGCGCGCCATTTCCTCGACCTTTTCCTTGCTCATCACTGCCAGGCCCACGCCCGTCAGCATCGCCTTTTTGACCAAATCGAACATTCGCGGGTCTCCTTAGCCGGGTTCGCAGTCACCACCAGATTGTAACGGTCCGGCGGGCCGTTCGCACCGGGAAGGGAATGCCGAATGCCGAACTGCGAGTGGCCGCCGCCGGCGGCGGCGATGGGGGCTCCGCAGGCCCGTAAGCCGTCTCGGGACTGTCGCATCCGCGCGCGGACTGATTCGCCTGTTACAAACCGGTGCCACGGGATGGGGGGGCGCTGCCTGCCCTACCGCCGTCGGCGGCGGGCTTCGGCGCGGCGCTGCTCGTAGACTTCCTCGCACTCCGGCGGGCGCAGATAGTACGGCCGAATCTCCTCGGGCGGACAGAACCGGCCCGCGGACGCTTCGCGCCGGGCGATGTGCAGCACCTGTTCCGCCGCCGGCGTCCAGAACGCTTCGTCGAGGACCTGCCCCGCGGAAGCCTCGCAAGCCGCACGGTGGACCGCGATGCCGGTGCCGACGATGCAAAAAGGGGGGGGCGTGTCGGCCAGGAGCCGCGCCGGCTCGTAGATTCCAGGCGGGACGACCGGCTCGAGCTCGCCGCCTTGTCGCGGCTCGAACGTGGCGCCGAACGCCTGCCCCCGGCGGGCATCGAGCATCGCGACGATCCGCGGTGGGGGGCAGCCGGCCGCGAGCGCATTCCGCGCGACCACCTCCAGCGTCGAAGCCGCAACCACCCGGCAGCCGACCGCCGACTGGATCATGCGGGCCACCGTCGCCGCGACGCGCAGACCCGTGAAACTGCCCGGGCCCGCGGAGTATGCGAAGACGGCGACGTCGGCCAGCGCCAGCCCGGCGGCATCGAGCATCTCGCGCACCAGCGGCAGCAGTTCCGACGTGTGCCGGCGGTCCGCCGACAGCCGGCGGGCGTCGAACCGCCGCTCCATGTTCCCGAGCGCGACGCTGCCGGTCAGACCGGACGTTTCGATGGCGAGAATGATCCTGTCGCTCACGAGACACCTGTGGCCCAACGTGACTGTCCCCGGGCCGGCAGGCCCTGCCGTCCGGGCGCTCCCGGCGGGCAGATAGTGTACCGCGCGGGGCGGGCGAAGGAGCGAGGCGGGCAACAGCGAAGGGGTAATTCCGAATGGCGAATGGCGAACGGACGCCGCCGCTGACGGCGTGGGGGCGGCGTCTTCCCGCGGTCCCCCCGATGAGAGGGGACGGCAGCGGCCGGGATCGGCACACAGCCGGCTGCCGTTGACCAGCCGGCGCCGCGTCCGATCGAGCCGCTCCGCCGACACGTCGGCCAACGGTGGCTGGTCCCCAGACGGTCCGCGTCGCGCCGCGAAATCGGGTCACGCGCCCCGGGCATCCTTTTCCGATTGACCGCGCGCCGCCGGTTCCCCTGTGCCGATAATAGGTGAGAATACGTACCTGCGTCTGCCCGCAGCGGCGGCGCGTCGTTTCGGAACGAAATACGGAAGCAGGAGGCGCCATCGCCCATGCCGCGACCCCGCAATACGTTGATCCCCGCCGACGAGCCGTTGTGGTTCAAGGACGCGATCATCTACGAGCTCCACGTCCGCGCGTTCTTCGACAGCAACGGCAACGGGATGGGGGATTTTCGCGGGCTGACCGAGAAACTGGACTATCTCCAGGAACTCGGCGTCACCGCGTTGTGGCTGCTGCCGTTCTACCCCTCGCCGTGGAAGGACGACGGCTACGACATATCGGACTATACCTCGATCCATCCGGCGTATGGCACGCTGCGCGACTTCCGGCATTTTCTGCGCGAAGCGCACGAACGCGGGCTGCGGGTCATCACCGAGCTCGTGCTCAATCACACTTCCGACCAGCACCCGTGGTTTCAGCAGAGTCGCCGGGCGGCGCCGGGAACCCGCTGGCGCGACTACTACGTCTGGAGCGACCGGCCCGACCGCTACCGCGACGCCCGCATCATCTTCAAGGACTTCGAGTCGGCCAACTGGTCGTGGGACCCGGTCGCCCAGGCCTACTACTGGCACCGCTGCTACTCGCACCAGCCCGACCTCAACTTCGACAACCCCCAGGTCCGCGAGGAGATGTTCAAGGTTGTCGATCACTGGTTGAAAATGTCGGTCGATGGTCTGCGGCTCGACGCGGTCCCGTATCTGTTCGAACGCGAGGGGACCAGTTGTGAAAACCTTCCCGAGACCCATGCGTTCTTGAAGCAGCTCCGGGCGCACGTGGACGGGCGCTTCCGCAACCGCATGTTGCTGGCCGAGGCGAACCAGTGGCCTGAAGACGCCGTCGCCTATTTCGGACAGGGCGACGAGTGCCACATGGCGTTTCACTTCCCGCTGATGCCGCGGTTGTTCATGGCCATTCGTCAGGAAGACAGCGTCCCGATCGTGGACACGTTCGAGCACACGCCGGCGATTCCCGAAAACTGCCAGTGGGCGCTTTTCCTGCGCAACCACGACGAACTGACGCTCGAAATGGTGACCGATTCCGAGCGTGACTACATGTACGGCGCGTACGCCCGCGACCCGGAGGCCCGGGTCAATCTGGGGATCCGCCGCCGGCTGGCACCGCTGCTGGAGAACAACCGCCGCAAGATCGAGCTGATGAACACGCTGCTGTTCTCGCTGCCGGGGACGCCGGTGCTTTACTACGGCGACGAGATCGGGATGGGGGACAACATCTACCTGGGCGACCGCAACGGCGTGCGGACGCCGATGCAGTGGAGCGCGGACCGCAACGCCGGCTTCTCGCGGGCCAACCCCCAGCGGCTCTACCTGCCGGTCATCATCGACCCGGAGTACCACTACGAGTCGGTCAACGTCGAGGCCCAGCAGAACAACCCGCACTCGCTGCTGAGCTGGATGAAGCGGCTGATCGCGATGCGCAAGCACTACAAGGTCTTCGGCCGCGGCACGATCGAGTTCGTCCAGACCGACAACCGCAAGGTGCTCGTCTTCCTGCGCCGCCATGAGGACGAGTGCATCATGGTGGTCGCGAACCTGTCGCGTTTCGTGCAATACGTGCAGCTCCGCCTGCCCGAGATGCGCGGCGTGACGCCGGTGGAGATCTTCGGCGGCACCCGCTTCCCCATGATCGGCGACCTGCCCTATTTCCTGACGCT
>CAYRXN010000316.1:0-5232 GCA_964428275.1 uncultured Planctomycetales bacterium
GGGCGCGACGTGTCCTCGTTCGCCCACGGTCTCAAGTTCGCGCTGCGGCAGGATCCCGACGTCATCCTGGTCGGCGAGATCCGCGACAGCGAGACCGCGCAGATGGCGCTCAGCGCCGCCGAGACCGGCCACCTGATCTTCACGACGCTGCACACCCGCGACGCCAAGGGGGCCATCACGCGGCTGATCGACCTGTTCCCGCGCGAGACGCAGGAAGACCTGCGCAAGCAGCTCGCGATGGCGTTGCGGTCGGTGGTCTCGCAGCACCTTCTGCCCGCGGCCGACCCGGGTGACAAGCGCGTGCTGGCGCTCGAGGTGCTGCACGTGAACTCGGCGGTCGAGGCGGCCATCCGCACCGGCAAGATCGAGTCGATCGAGTCCTGCCTCCAGACCGGGCGCAAGGACGGCATGTTCACGCTCGACGAGCACTTGCGCCAGCTCGTCCGCGAAGGGCGGATCACCGGCCAGACGGCGCGCCAGATCGCCAAGGACCCCGACACGATCAGCGGCGGCGCGTCGATGTGGTGATCCGCCGGTTCGCCGGCGTCGCGTTTGCCCCCCGGCGCCGCACAAACGTTCCTCCGCGGGCCGGGTCTTTCCGCAATAATGTCATCATGGATATCGCTATTTCGAGGGAGCAACGATGCGCGAACTTTGGCTTCGATGGAGCGCGATGCTCGTAATGAGCGCAGGCCTTGTCATGGCAACGGGTTGCGCCGGCAGCGCCGAGAAAAAGGCCTGGAAGCACTATGCGGAAGAACTCGATCCCGCGGTCGGCCACACCAAGCTCGACCATTTCATCCACGAATGGGGCATGCCGCACAAGCGCATCACGCTGGACGAGGGCTACGCGTGCAACTGGCACTTCTCGAAGGGTACGCGCTCGGCCGGCGTGGGATACATCGTGTCGGTGGGCCAATCGCACGCGGCCTACGACGATCTGACACTCTTTTTCGACGACAAGAACGTCCTGCGTGACTGGCGCGCCGAGTGCAAACGATAGCGGCTGCGCTGCGGGAGCCTGCTCCACGCGTGTGAACCGCGAGGCAGCCGGCTCATTCGTCTTGGGGTTGTCGGGCGGGACCACGCCGCCGGCCGGCGCAGTTGTGCCACGGTCCTCCGTTCCGGCCGGGGTGGTCCCACGGACTCCGCTCGCTCAGATACGGGGCAACGCTTCTTCCACGGCGTGCTGGCCTTGCTCGAACAAGGTCCAGTCGCCAGCCGGGAACGTCGCCCGTGTCCCCCGGACGGGAGCCAGTTTCCGCCTTCCGGGTGCCGTCCGCCGACCCGGTGCCGCTGCGAAAACCGTTCCTTCCGGAGCGGGCGCGCGGTTAGAATGGAAACCCTGAGGCCCCATCGAACGTCGGGCGGGAAGAACCGTCATTTTCGCGCGAAGCGCCACCGCCCCGAACACGCTTGAGCAGGTGGAGGCGAATCGTGGAACGTGTCTCGCACGACGACCTGCGCCCGTTGATCGCGCGGGCCCGCGACGGCGACGAGGTTGCGCTCGAGCGACTGCTCGACATGCACGCGCGACGCCTGCTCGAGTCGATTCGGGCCGAGCTGGGCCAGCGGTTGCGCCAGCGGCTCGAATCGCAGGATGTGATGCAGCAGGTCTACCTGGACGTGCTGCGCCACATCGGAGAGTTCGAGGACCGCGGCCGGGACAGCTTCTTCGCGTGGTTGCGCCAGATCGCGCTCAACCGCATCTGCGACGCGGATCGCAGGGCGTTCCGCACGGCCAAACGCGGCGCCGAAGTGCGGGCGGCGGACGTGGGCGGCAACGCCTCGATGACGCGCCTGATCGACGCCCTGAACGCGACCGGCACCACGCCCAGCGGCGTCGCCGACCAGGCCGAACGCGTGCGCCGGCTGCACGATGCGCTCGAGCGGCTCAGTCCCGACCAGCGCCGCGTCATCGAGCTGCGCTACCTGGAGCAGCTCAGCGTCGCCGAGGCCGCCGCCAGGATGGAGCGTTCCGAGCGGGCCGTGCGCAGTTTGTGCGTGCGGGCACTGATTCGTCTTCGAGAGTTGCTGGGCGATGCCATCTCAGAGTCGCGGACAACCCGCTGAGTCGGCCGGCGAAGCAGCGGGCGCGTCGTTGGAGGAAGTGCTCGACGCCTACCTCCAGGAACTCGCCGACGGCGGCAGTCCCGATCCCGAACGCTACATCCGCGCCCACCCCGACCTGGCCGACGCCCTGCGCGGCGTGTTCCGGACGATCGACTTCATCGAAACCACCAGCCGTTCGCTCAACGCCGCCCAGCTCGAAAAGGGCGCGCGGCTGGGCGAATACCGCATCACCCGCGAAGTGGCCCGCGGCGGTATGGGCGTGGTCTACGAGGCGGTCCAGGTCTCGCTCGGGCGGCGCGTGGCGCTCAAGGTCTTGCCGGCCGGCGGGCTGCTCTCGCCGACCGCGGCCGAACGTTTCGCGCGCGAGGCCGCCGCCGCCGGACAGCTCCACCACACCAACATCGTCCCGGTGTACGCCGTCGGCCAGGAGCAGGGCATCCGCTACTACGCGATGCAGTACATCGACGGGCACTCGCTGGCCGAGCACCTCAGACAACTGCGCGAGCACGGATTCGTACCCACCGCCGCGTACTTCCGGCGCGTGGCCCGGTGGGGGGCCCAGGCGGCCGACGCGCTGGCCTGCGCCCACGCCGGCGGCATCCTTCACCGCGACGTGAAACCCTCGAACCTCCTGCTCGATCGGCGGGACAATATCTGGCTGACCGATTTCGGCCTGGCCCGCGTCGACGCCCTCACCAGCCTGACGCTCACCGGCGACGTCGTCGGGACGGCCCGCTACATGTCCCCCGAGCAGGCCCGCGGACAGCGCGAGGTGGACGCCCGCTGCGACATCTACTCGCTGGGCGCGACGCTCTACGAACTGCTCACGCTCCAGCCGGCCGTGGCGGGCGAGTGCCGCGAAGAGGTGCTCAACCGCATCGCGCGCGACGCCGTCCCCCCCGTGCGCCAGATCGACCGCGCGATCCCGCGCGACCTGGAAACCATCGTGGCCAAGTGCATGGAGCGCGACCCGCAGCAGCGCTACCGCAGCGCCGAGGAGGTCGCCGCCGACTTCCGCGCGTTCCTGGCCGGCGATCCGATCCGGGCCCGCCGCACACCGCTGCTGACGAAGGCGTGGCGCAAGCTGCGGCGCCACCGCATGCAGGCGGGCGCGGCCCTCGTCACGGTGGCCCTGCTGGTGGCGATCGCGATGTTCGCCGTCAAGCTGCGGCACGAGCAGGGGCGGCGCAAGCTCGACGAAGCCTACAGCGCGTTTCTGTTCGAGCACGACGAGGCGCGGGCCCTGCGGCTGCTGAACGAGGCCGAGCGGCTCGGCGGCGATGAAACCCGCCTGCTGCTCTATCGCGGGCTGATTCCGCTGTTTCGCTACGAACCGCAGCGCGCCGTCGAGCCGCTGGAACAGGTGTTGCGCGCCGACCCCGACAACATCGAGGCCGGCTACGCGCTGGCGTACGCCTGTTGCGAGACCGGCGACACCGGCCGCGGGCAGGCCTGCTTCCGGAAAGTCGCGGGACGCGAAATCCACACTGCGCTGGGCTGGCTGCTGCGCGGTCTGGCGCTGCGCCACCTGCCCTACGGCGACGTGATCGACGCGTTCAACCAGGCGATCGCCCTGCGACCCGACTTCATCCCCGCGCTCCAGGCCCGCAGCGAGTACCGCGCGATGCGCCTGCTCACCGAAGCCCGCCGCGACGATCTCGATCCGATGCTCGAAGACTTCAACGCCCGCGTCGTCTTCCGTCCCAATTCCTGCGGAGCGTATTCGGCCCGCGCGGTGGGCTGGCTCTACGCGGCGGCTTACGCCCGCACCCAACCCGACCTGCAACAGTACGCCGACAAGTGGCTGGACAACTGCCGGGCGGACTTCGCGCGGGCGCTCGAACGCGGGGGGGCCCAACGGCCGCTGGTCCTGTCGAGCGAGGGGGTCTACTTGCGCTACGTCGGCCGGTACGAGGAATCCGCCAGGGTCTTCGCCGAAGCGATCGACGCGGGACTGGCGGCCGGTTCGCCGCGGCACCCCGGCCTCGTGCATCAGCGCGTGCTGTCGCTGCACGCGGCCGGCCGGGTCGAAGCGGCGCTGCGCGAGGTCGCGTCGGCCCGAAAAGCGCTGCCGAGCTTCTATCCGCTGGCGTTGCAGGAGGCGTTGCTGCTCGCGGAACACGGCGAGATGGCGCAGGCCCGGGAGCTCTGCCGGCGGCAGATGCGTGGCCGGGCGGTCGATGCCACCTCGCTGGCGATCATCGCCGCCGTCGCGAACCTGCTCGGCGACGGGCAGACCGCCTCCGGTGCGGTGGCCGATTTCCTGGCCGAGCCGCGCCACGCCCGCATGGCCGAGCCGGCGCTCGACTACCTGGCGGGGAAGATCGACGCCGACACGCTGCGCTCCGGCGGAGAAACCGCGCCGGGGCGGCGCTGCGAGCTCGAGTTCGTGGTGGCGCTGCGCGAGCTGGGCCGCGGCAACCGCACGGCTGGCCTGGCGGCGCTGCGAGCCTGCCTCGACACCGAGGTCTTCATCTACGTCCACTATCGACTCGCCGAAGTGATCATGGCGCGCATCCGCAGCGACCCGTCGTGGCCGCCGTGGCTCCCGTCGCCGGCAGGGGAGCGGAGCAGGGACGAAGGCAACGAGGCGCGGAGGGAACAGGGATTAAGGGATCAAGGGACACAGGGACGGAGGGACTGAGGGACGAAGGCGGCGCGCCGGCGGAAGACAATTCGCCATTCGCCATTCGCAAAGGGACCGAGGGAACAGGGATTAAGGGATCAAGGGACGCAGGGACGGTGGGACTGAGGGATGGAGGCAGCGAGGCAAGGGACTGAATGAGCAGCCCTTGCAGGCCGGGCAGGACCGGGCCTGCCTGGCTCGCCCCGAATCGTGATCGGCGGATGACTCGTTCCTGTCACAGAAGATGGTCACACCCCGGCCGCGTCGCCCTGCCCGTTGCGTGTTGAGCCGGTTGCGGGTTGGCTTTACGATTCGCGCATTATGAGCGAAACGACCATCGAAACACGCGACCACATCGGGATCATCCGGCTCAACCGTCCGGACAAGCTCAACGCGCTCAACACCACGCTGATGACGCAGGTGATCGAGGCGCTCGAGCAGTTCGACCGCGACAACAACATCCGCTGCATGTTGCTCGCCGGCGATCAGCGGGCCTTCGCCGCCGGGGCCGACATCAACGAGATGGCCGACGC
>CAYRXN010000317.1:0-5675 GCA_964428275.1 uncultured Planctomycetales bacterium
AAACTGCGGCTCAAGCTCGAAGACGCCGACAAGCACCCGCTTCCGGGGCTTTCGTATGCGATCGTGCTGCGCGACCGCGTGCTGACCGGCGTCACCGATGCCCAGGGGATGCTCGAACACGAAATCCCCTTCGACGCGGAAGTGGGGGCGTTTCGTTTTCAGGGGCCCGAGCAGAACTCGATCCGCTTTCTCCAGCGGGCGCTGGTCGCGCCGCAGCTCGGGACGGAATACAACACGCTCCGGGCGTTCTTTCAGAATCCGCTCGATCCACAATTCGGCGCCGATCTGCGCAAGAAGTGCAAGGAACTGGTCGCCGGCATCGGCGGGATGCTCCAGGGCGAACTCGGCGGGCTGGTCGAGAAGGGTACCCGGCTCGTCGATTACTGCCAGCAGCGTGCGGGCGAGATCCTCGACCAGATCGCCAAGGCCGAGGGCGTCGCCAGGGACCGCATCAACCAGGCCGCCGGTCAGGCCGCTTCGGCCGCCGGACAGCTGGCGGACCAGGCCCAGGGGGCGGTCGGTCAGGCCCGGCAGAACGTGGACGACGTTTCGCAGCGGCTCGCCCAGCTCGAGCAGCAGGCCCGCCAGCAGGCCGCCCAGGCGCAGCAGCAGGCCTCGGGCATGATCGCGCAGGTTCAGTCGCGCGCGAACCAGTCGATCGCCGAGTACGAAGCGCAGGTAAACCAGCTCATGCAGCAGGCCATCGTGGCCGAGCAGCAGGCCCGTGCCGGCGCCGCCCAGGCGGCCGACGGGGCGCGCGGCGCGGTCGATTCGGCGGTCGCCCAGGGCCAGCAGGCGGCTCGCGGCGTCGAGCAGCGCGTGCAGACCGCTGTCGCCGAGGCGGAGCGCCGCGTGCAGGAGGGCATCCGCCGGGGGCAGGAGCAGGCCCGGGCGGCCGTCGATCACGCCGCGGCCGAGACCCGCCGGTATATCGACGATCTCATCCACCGGGCCGTCGAGCGCGGCGAGGCGTGGCTTCGGCGGCGCGCGCAGGAGGTTCACCAGCGGTTGCGCCAACAGGTCGCGGCCGCGGCGGCCCAGGGTCGGGCCCAGGTCGATCAGGGTCGCAGCCAGGCGAACCGGGCCGCCGACGGCGCCCGGGCCACGGCGCGCGAGATGCTCGGCGAAACGTCACGCGTGATGAACGAAGCGCTCCGGTCGCTCGGCGAGCAGGCCCGACAGCAGGCCCGCCGGCTCGGCATTCCCGCCGATGTGATCGTGGACACGCTGATTCAGGAAGGGCAGCGCCTGCTCGCCGAGGCCGAGCAGAAGGGCAGCGCGGCGATCGCGCGGGCACGAACGGATGTGGATCAGCGACTCGACGAGACGCAGCAGGCCGCCGAGCAGGGGATCGACGACGCGGAGCAGTCGGCCCAATCCGCCGTCGATCAGGAGGTCAGGCAGGCGTACCGGCAGATCGAGGCGGGATCGTCCGCGGCGCAGGGGGCCTCGGACCAGGCCGGCCAGGCCGTCAAACATGCGGCGGCGCAAGCCGACCAGGGCATCGCCGGTGCCGGTGGTGCGGCGTCGGCAGCGACGCGCGATGCCGCCCACCGTGCCTCCCGGGCGGCCGCCGGCGCCTCACAGGCGACACAGGGTGCCATGCAGCAAGCGGGAGACGCCGCGACCGGCGCGGTCGATCGGGCCCAGGCCACCGCGGACGGGGTGCTGGACCAGGCCGCCGCGGCGCGCGACCAGGCCGGTCAGACCGCCCAACAGGTCGGCGCGCAGGCCCACGATCAGGTCGACGCCGCGGCGGGTCAGGCGCAGCGGGCGGCGCAATCCGCCGAACGGGCGGTCCAGGACGGAATCGGCCGGGTCAGCCAACTGCGCGAGCAGGTGACGCAGCAGGCCTGCCAGGCACTCGAACAGGCATCCGAAGGGGTCGATCAGGCCCGCGACCAGGCCCAGGCCGCGATCGGCCAGGCCCAGGATGCCGCCACTGGTGCGGTCGATCAGGTCACCCGGGCCCGCGCGCAGGCGGCCGAGTCGGTCCAACAGGGGGCCGACCAGGCCCGCGAAGGTTTGCAGCAGGCCGGTGCCGCGGCCTCCGACGCGGTCGCGAGCGCGCAGCAGCAGGCCGAGGGGGCGATCGACACCGCGTTCGACGCGATCGGCGGGCTGGGCGACCAGGTGCCGAACTGGGACGATCTGCTCGAGGAGCTGCCGCTCCAGATCGGTCACCTCGACCCGGCGAACGAGGTCAGCGGCGTCATCGGGCGCCTCAACAACCTGGGGTTCGATGCCGGCGCGCCGGCGGCGTATGCGGGCGAGTACACGCGAGCCGCGATCCGCAAGTTTCAGATGGTCGAGGGGCTGGCGCAAACCGGCAGCGTGGACGCCGCGACGCTGGGCCGGCTGATCGATCGGCACGGGTGCTGAGGGAATCGTGACAGGCCACGGGCGAATTGCGGAAGGTGGCCGCGTGGGGCTTCGCCACGGAGCAAGCGCACGACCGTCGTTGCGTTGACTTGTGACCGTCACGCTGCGTGACACGAACTGACGGTGGCCGACAGGGTTCAAATATGCCTCCGGCAGCGCGTCTTACAGATTCGACCGCACACGGCCTGCCGCTGGCGCCCGGCCCCGGCAGCCCCAACGTGCTGATCGGTTTCCTGCCGGCGTGGCGGGCGCTGCCGTCGTCGGTCGGGGCCGCGCTCGAATCGCTCTCGAACGCGATGAACTCGTTCATGCAGAGCCCCAGCCTCAACCCCGCCACCGCCGCCCCGTACATCGCCCAGGCGATCCAGGGCATGATCAATCTGGGGGTCGCTTCCGCGGCGGCCGGCGGCGCCGGCGCGCTCTCCGCGGCATCGTCGCAGGCCGTCGGTGTCGGCGTGCAGAACGCCACCCTCACGACCACGTGGACGTCTGCTTCAGCCGCTCCGGGCGGCCAGCCGGCCGCGGACGTGGCGTATACCCAGGGGCTCAAGGCGGCGTTGGGGGCCGCCGCGAGCAGTGTGGTCAGTGCGATGGCCGGGATGGCGGACATGCACACCTGCACGATCCCCTGCCCCGTTCCGCTGCACGGCCCGGGCATGGTCTGCCGGGGCAGTCCGACGGTTTTCATCAACAACCTTCCCGCGTGCCGGATCGGAGACCAGGTCATGGAGGCCTGCGGCGGCGCGGACCCGATCGTCGTGGGGTGCTTCACCGTCATGATCGGCGACTCGGGTGGTGGCGGCGGCGGGGGCGGAGCCGGTGGCGGCGGAGGTGCCGGCGGCGGAGGAGCAGGTGGGGGAGCCGGCCCGGGAGCCGGTCTGGATGCGATGCTCGGCGGCCTCGGCGCGGCGTTGGCCGCGGCGATCGGCGGGCTGACGGGATACCTCACGGGGGCGACTGCGGGATCGGGCGATCCGCTGTCGGACATTGGCCGCGCGGCCCAGGAGGTCACCGAGCGGCTGGGTGAGATGATCGACGACGCGATCGACCAGGCTTCGTCGCTGCTGGGTGGCAGCCCGGGCGATGCGGCCCGTGCCGCGGGGGACGCCGCCGGGGACATGTGGGACGCCGCGGGACGGGGGGCGGAAACCGTCGCCGACGCGGCCGGCGAAGCCATGGACCGCGGCGCGGACCTCGCCGGAGACGGCATCGACATTCTGGCCCAGGAGGCGGCCGACGGGGCCCGGCGCATCGGCGAGGCCGTCGGCGCGGAGGAGGCCGGCGAGACCGTCGCGGAAGCCTACGAGACCGCGGGCGAGATGGCCGACGAAGCGCTCGACTGGGCGGGTGATGCGGCCCGATCCGGCGCCGAGCAGGTGGGCGACGCCGCCCGCGGCGTCGCCGAAACCGCCGGCGAAGGTGCCCGCCGCGCCGGCGACGCCATCGCCAACGTCTGGGACGAGTTCTGGGGTTCCGGCGATGCCGATGCTTGAGACGCCTGCGCGCACCTACTCGCCCGCGGCGCCGGCGAGCCGGGCTCGCAGCGCTTCGGCCGTCGTGACGGGCAGCGTGCAGGTGTAGTTTCGGCACACGTAGGCCGCGGGCCTGCCGTCCACGAGCGTGCGGCCTTCGAGCAGCGGCGAAGGTGGTGCCGCCCTCGGGTGGGTCGGATCGAGCAGCATCACGACGCGGTTGGGCAGGTACGCCTGGTGTACGGTTCGCACCAGGTCACGCGTCGCGGCGGCGGAGGGCGGGCCGACGATTGCGACTTCGACCGGGCCCAACCGGGCGAACTCCACCCCCGCCAGGAAACGTTCGCTGGTGCCCGGCGAGCGGACGACCTCGGCGGCGTAGTGCGCGATGGTCCGCTCGGCCATCTGTCCCAGCTTCTCATCGCCGAGCATGTCGGCCAACCGCAGAAGGTTCATCAGTTCGACCGAGTTCCCCGAAGGCGTCGCGCTGTCGCGCAAGTCCTTCGAACGCGCGATCAGGCGCTCGGCGCCGGCCGGTGTGAAGAAGAAGCCGCCGTTGTCCGCGTCGTAGAACTGCTCGACGACGACGGTATTGAGCTCGACGGCCTTCTCGAGCCAGTGCCGTTCGAGCGTCGCTTCGTACAGCTCGAGCAGCCCCTCGACCATGCAGGCGTAATCGGTCAGGAACGCGGTCTCGAGCGTTCGGCCGTCGCGATACGATCGCAGCAGCCGTCGGCCGGCGTATTGCCGATCGAGGATGAACCGCGCGGCCCGTGCCGCCGCATCGACGTACTTCGGCTCGCCGAGCACGGATCCGCCGCGGGCCAGCGAGGCGATCATCAGCCCGTTCCATTCGGCGAGAATCTTCTCGTCGCGGGCCGGCGGAACGCGCCGGCTCCGCAACGCCAGCAGCTTGGCCCGCGCCGCCGCCAGCCGCCGCTCGAGTTGCGCCGCCGGCACGTGCCGGTCTGCGGCGACCTCGGCGAGGCCGCGCGGCAGATGGAGGATGTTCTTGCCGCCGTCGGGGTCGTGCGGGTCGTTCCAGTTGCCGTCCGGCCTCACGCCGTAAACCTCGCAGAACAGCGGACCGTCCTGTTCGCCCAGCGCGTCGAGGATCTGGCGGCGGGTCCAGACGTAGTACTTGCCCTCGACGCCCTCGCTGTCGGCGTCGCGTGTGCTGTAGAAGCCGCCCTCGGGCGCGCGGAGATCGGCGAGGACGTAATCCAGCGTCTCACGCGCGACGCGGGCGTAGAGCGGCTTGCCGGTGGCCTGGTACGCGTCGAGATAGATGCGGCTGATCAGCGCCTGGTCGTAGAGCATTTTCTCGAAGTGCGGGACGAGCCAGTCGACGTCGGTGCTGTAGCGGTGGAAGCCGCCGCCGAGCTGGTCGCAGATACCGCCGCGGGCCATGTGGTCGAGGGTCAGTTCGGTCAGCGCGATCACCTTGCGGCGGGTGGCTTCGTCGGCGCCACCCCGCGCCGCGGTTCGCAGGAACAGATCGAGCGTCATGCTGGGCGGGAACTTGTTGGTTCCGCCGCCGCTGATCCCGCCACGGTGCGGGTCGAATGCCTCGGCGAGCCGTTTGACGGTGCGGTCGATGTCGTCGAGCGCCAGCGTTTGCTTGTCGCCGGTGGCGGCCTTGAGCGAGTTTGCCACCATCGCGGTGAGCCGGTCGGCGTCGGCTTCGATGTCCGCGCGGCGGGTCTGCCAGAACTGGCCGATGCGCTCGCACAGCTCCCTGAACCCCGGGCGGCCCCATCGCGACGTGGGCGGGAAGTAGGTACCGGCGAAGAACGGCTTGAGGTCGGGCGTGAGCCAGAC
>CAYRXN010000318.1:0-7911 GCA_964428275.1 uncultured Planctomycetales bacterium
TGGGAACCTCGCTGAAGATCGACGGCGTGGTCGCAAACCCGGTGGACGCCGACCGGGTGGCAGCGCTGGTGCGCGCGATCCGGGAGCTCGACGCGTGACAGCGGGGTTCTCATGCCCCCAGCGTCGGATCGCCACGACGGCGCGCCCGGTGCGGCGACCGGAATCACCGGCACCAGGCGTCAATCGTCATCGCCGTCGTTGTGCTTGCGTTTCTTGCGTGCCCGCACCAGCTCGAAGGTCCGGCGGCCGAAACGCGTGGTGACGCGAGCCAGCCTGACGCGACGAACGTCCAGCGTCTCCGCATCGCCCTCGGCGTCGTGGACAAGCACGTAGGGCAGACACACTTCCACGACCTTCACGGGGTGTGCGGTGCGCCGGGGCGTCAGGAGTACGCGAATCGGCTCGGCCGCCTGCCAGTGCGGTTCTTCGAGCGCAGCCCACGGGATGAACTCGCCGACAACGTGCAGGACGGCGACGTAGTCGTCCGGGCGAATGTCCTCGGGCGCGAGCAGCTTCGCGAGTATGCGTGTTTGCGTGGTCGTTTCCATGGCGTAGCCTTCCGTCAGGTTTTTTCGGCAGCGCCCGGTGGGCCGGCCGCGCAGACGCTGCCCGCGAAACAAGACCGATGGTGCTGCGATACCGGGATGGAAAGAGAGCCGGGTCGGCTAGGCGGCCGAACGCCGACAGCCGCGCGGGGCGCGCAGCCGGGCCGGTGCCGTACCGGCGGGCGCAGCAGCGGAGCGGAATGGACTGTGCGTGCAGCGAAGCACAACAATCTCCTTTGGCGTGCCGCAGAGTATCTACACGGGAAATGCAAAGTCAAGAAAAAAACTGCCAAGACATACCAAGCGGGGGGCCGAAGATTGTGGTGGCCTTGCTCTGCCGGGGGCTCAGCCGTTCTCTGTTGACCATCGGACCAAGCGCGTGACCACGCGATACGGAGAAAAGGAGGCAGGGCCCGGGGCTGGCCCGGAAACCCGGGGGGGCAGGCGTCTCGCCCGCGACCGGACCGTCTGTGGCACGGCTTTTCAAACGAGGAAATCCGCTCGCCGAGGGCGACCGGCCTCCGGCAAGGAGGATTGTCGGCGCGAAGCATGATGCCTGCTCCAACGCGTCTTTCCCGGACAACCCCCACTTGCCACAAGAGACGGTCACATGCCGGCCCGACGTCACCGTCGCGCGTTGCTTGACAGGGGGGGGCGACCGCCTAGAGTTGCCGCCATATGCTGACGCTGCACGCGTATATCCTGCGAGAACTGCTCAAGGCGTTCGGCCTGACGATCGTAGCGCTGTCGGCGCTGTTCACGATGGCCGGCGGCCTCTACAACGCGCTGCGCTTCGAGGGCGTGACCCCCGGCGATCTGTTCACCGTCCTGCCGATGCTGATCCCGATCGTGGTCACGTTCACGATGCCGGTGGCGGCCCTGTTCGCGGCGACGATCACCTACGGCCGGCTCGCCGCCGACAACGAGTTCGTCGCGGCGCGGGCGGCCGGAGTCAACATCCACCGGCTGTTTCTGGCCGCGGGGCTGCTGGCCGTGTTCGTGGCCCTGTTCACGGGTCTGTCGGTGAACCTGGTCATCCCCGGTTTCATGAAGCGCATCGAGTACTTCGCGCGCGGCAACGTGCGCGACATGGCCTACCAGCGGCTGCTCCAGCGCGGCTACATCCGCTACGGCAAGGCCGGCCGCGACCAGTACATCCTCACGGCCCAGCAGGTTCTGCCGGTGGATGCCGACGAGCTGGTGGCCAAGGGGTTCGAACGTCCCGGCGAACACGTCAGCTACTTCTGGGTCGAGCGGCCGACGTTCCTGATGATCGACGCCCAGGCGCAGCTCAAGCGTTTCGCGGTCGCCGAGGGGGGGCTGTGCCAGTTCGACACGGGCGGACGGCAGGTTCGCGTGACGGTTTACGTCAAGGACGCCCGCGACTACGTGCTCGGACAGGCCGGCGTGGGGCAGGTCAAGCTCCAGAAGTTCGGCCCCTACCCGGCCCCGATCCGCTTTCCCGTGCGGCCGTCGATGCTCGACCTGGCGACGCTGGTTTCCTGGCGCGACGCACCGTGGCTCTCGCCGGAACTGGAGCACGACATCGAAAAACTCACCGGCAAACTGCGGGCGTATGTGCTCTACGTGTACGCCGAACACCGTCTGGCCGACGGCGGTACGTTGACACTGAGGGACGCGGACGGGATCGAGGTTCGCGTGCGGGCCGCGTCGTGCGTGGCGGATCGCAAGAGCCTGTCGCTGCGCGACGCCACCGTGGAGCAGGCGGTGGCCGGCGCGGCGCGGCCGACACGCTACGTCGCTCCCCAGGCCAGGCTCTACGCGCCGACGGACGCGGAAACCGGCCAGACGACCGTTGCGATCGAGTTGATCCGGACGGACGAGCACCCGGTGCGCGAGTACAACGCGCGGGCGCTGCACCCGGATCGACCATTCCCGCGCGATTCGGTGCGGCTGATCGGGTTGCTTCCGCCGGCGAAGGTCATGGACGAGGTCAGCCGCTTCACGCCGGCGCAGGTGGTGGATCCCCGCGTGAAACTTCCTGGTGCGTCGCTGTTTGCGGAGGAGCGGGCCAAGCTCGTCGCGGAAGCCGGTAAGCTCCGCCGCAAGGTCGCCGGCCTGATCCACTTCCGGCTCGGGTTCTCGCTCAGCGCGCTGGTGACGGTCATCATGGGGGCGGCGCTGGGGGTGATCTTCCGCGGGTCGCGGGCGCTGGCGGCGTTCGGCCTGGCGTGCATTCCGTTCGGGATTGTCACGATCTTGATGCTGATGGGCCGGCAGCTCACCGAACACCCCTCGACCGAGACGGTCGGTCCCTACGTGATCTGGGCCGGGCTGGCACTGGTGGCCATCGCCGATGTGATCGTGTTTCGCGTCGGGGTCCGGCGCTGAGGAGGTTCGATGAGCATCATCGATCGCTACATCATCCGCACCTTCCTCGGAGGCTACGTCATCCTGATGCTGGTCGGCATCGGGCTCTACGTCCTGACCGACCTGCTCGTCAACATCGACGAGTTCACCAAGGATGACACGCTGCCGGTGCTCCAGGTGTTGCGGCTGGTGGGCGACTACTACCTTTGCAACATCCCGCTGTACTACTCCCAGCTCGGCGGCCCGCTCACGGCCATCGCCGCCGCGTTTGCACTGGGCATGATGCTGCGCAACAACGAACTGACCGCGCTCGTGGCCGCGGGAATGCCGCTCCAGCGCCTCGCCGTACCGATCGTGGGGTGTTCGATTCTGCTGGTGGGGGCCTGGATGGCCAACCGCGAGCTCGTGATCCCACGGCTGGCGTACAAGATTTCACGCAACCACGAGGACGTGATCGCGCAGCGCGTCGGCGGAATCTACTGCGCCCGCGACGACCGCAACGCGATCCTGACCGCGATCAGTTTCCTGCCCTCACAGAATCGCCTTGAACACGTGTATATCGTCGAGCCCGACCCCGAGACGGGCCACCCTTTCAGCCTGGTCAAGGCCGACGCCGCCACGTGGGATCCGGCGACGCGCCTCTGGCGGCTGGAGCGCGGCGTCCGCATCGCGATGTACGCGCCGCTCGAAACGGCCGCGTTCGCCAGGTCCGGTGCTCCCCGGTATGTAGACGAATACCCCTTCACGCTCACGCCCGAGCAGTTGGCGCTGCGGCGCAACGCCCAGTGGGCCGACCTGCTCAGCATCCGCCAGCTCAACGCCCTGCTGGCCAGCCGTAACCTGTCGAATCGACCGGCGATCGACATGATCCGGCACGTTCGGCTGACCCAGCCGCTGCTCCAGTGGATCCTGCTGCTGCTGACGATCCCGTTCTTCCTCGTGCGTGAACCGGTGAACGTCATGGGCGCCGGCGGCCGGGCGCTGCTGCTGGCGGGAGCGTTCTACCTCGTCGCATTCATCGCCCACAGCGTCGTCAAGGACGAGGCCAACGCCGCCCTGATCGCGTGGATTCCGATCCTCGTATTCGGGCCGCTGAGCGTGCTCCAGCTCGCGAACGTGAAGACGTAGGGCCGCTGACACCGCAGCAGCGGGCTTGTCCGGCATCCTCTTCAGCGCTTCGTCATATCAACATCAGGTTGCAGTGCCGACAACACGCGGCCGGTGCACTCGCCGAAACCGACGCGGTAGCCGTCGCCTTCGCACCAGCCGCGCATGAGGACGGTATCGCCGTCTTCGATGAAGCGTCGCTGCTGGCCCGAGGGGAGGGTCAGCGGGCGGGTACCCTGCCAGGCGAGTTCGAGCATGGAGCCGCAGCTCTCCGGTGTGGGGCCGCTGATCGTGCCGGAGGCCATCAGGTCGCCCGGGCGAAGGTTGCAGCCGGAGACGGTGTGATGGGCGACCTGCTGGATCATGCTCCAGTACAGGTGACGGTAATTCGAACGGCAGATGACGTGCGGCTCGCCGAGCTCGGGCGTTTGCAGGGCCACTTCGAGGCGAATGTCGTAGCTCCAGCCCCGCCCACCTTCCGGTGCCGGCGGAGGCCGGAGATAGGCCAACGGCTCGGGGGCCTGCACGGGGCCTGCGCAGCGAAACGGTTCCAGTGCCTCCAGCGGAACGACCCACGGCGAGATCGTCGTTGCGAAGTTCTTGGCCAGAAACGGCCCGAGCGGCATGTACTCCCATTGCTGGATGTCGCGCGCCGACCAGTCGTTCACGAGTACCAGGCCGAAGATGTGCTCGGCAGCCCGCTCGATCGGAACGCGCTCGCCCACGCGCGTCGGTGGTCCGCCTGCGAAGAAACCCATCTCCAGCTCGAAGTCCAGCGCCCGGCACGGCCCGAATTTCGGGACGGCGGCGCTGGCGGCTCTGGTCTGTCCACAGGGCCGATGGATCGGCGTACCGCTGAGAACCACGCTGCTTGCGCGTCCGTGGTAGCCGATCGGAAGCCACAGGTAGTTCGGCGGCAGGGCATCGGCCGGATCGCGGAACATGCTGCCGACGTTGAACGCGTGGTGTCTGGACGAGTAGAAATCCGTGTAGTCGCCGATCCGTGCCGGCAGGCACATCTCGACTTCGCCGATCGGCCGCAGGCAGCGGTCGCGAAGCGGCGTGTCGTCGCGCAGCGTGGGATTGTCGTGTCGCAGCAGCGTGCTGACCCGCACACGCACGGTGTGCCACACGGCCGGGCCGCGCGACATGAAGGCGTTGAGCGCTGGCTGCGCGAACCACGGCCCGTCACCCGTCGCGTCGGCGAATGTCCCCTCGCGTTCGAGCACGCTCAGGTCGAGTACGAAATCGCCGATGCGCACGCCGACCCGCGGCGGCCCACCCGGCGGCCGAAACACGCCATAAGGCAGGTTCTGGATGGGAAAGTCGTGGTCCGCGGGTACGTCGATAAACGAACGGAGCCGCGGGTCCGTGGTGGCGTTCATCAATGTCCTCTCGCGGGCCGGTGGAGCGGCACGGCTCGGGTAACGAAGCGCGGCGCGCTGGCCCGCACTCGCATGCCTGGCACGTTCTTCTTCGTCCTGCCCATCACATCAGTCCGGCGTCCGTCAGGTGCTCGCGTGGTTCGTCGAAGCTTGAGCTTTCCAGTGAGATGATGCGGCTGCGCCGGGCGACGAGGATTTCGGCGATGTCGGCCTCCGCGTCTGCCCAGCCGACCGCTTCATCGGTGAAGCGGAACTGGCGCAGGTCGATCTCGTCGAGAATCCCGCAGATATCACCTTCGTCGAGCGCCAGGGCGTGGCTCAGGACGCCGGCGATGAACACGTTGAGGAAGCCGTGTGCGAAAGTGCGGGCGCCGGTGTCATAATGCCGCATCGGATGACGCAGCCCCCCGGCGAACTTGAGCGGCACTTCGCCTTCGCGGCAGCGCTGGATTATCCAGGCCACCTGCCGTGTGCTCGGGACCGCGCTCGCGGCGGGCCCGCCGCAACGCAACTTGAATCCCGCCGCGCCGCGCATGGGCGTGCGGGCCACGGTGTCGCGTGCGGCGATCCAGTCCACGAGGCGGCCCGCGCTGCGCCGCCACTGGCCGGTAAGCGGGATCTCGTAGAAAAGCATCATGTTCTCGGGCAGGGCCGCGCAGCCGCGCTCGCCGCCGACAAGCTCCCGCCATCGCGCAAAGACCGTGTCGTCTTCGACCAGTGCGGGAGCAAGCTGAATCTCGCCCATCTCGACCGTGCCGGCCTCACCCGCCGCCTCGCGGAAGTGGGCGATCGCTTCTCGCGCCTCGTTGCACCGGTTCACGAACGCATCGAGATCGTTCACGCCGCCCAGCGTGACTGAGACCCGCAGGGGTCGTTGTCGCGCGAACAGGCTCGCGGCCGGAGGGATCAATTCGTCCAAACGCGACGCGGGACAGATGAAACGCCCCAGCATCCATGCTTCGGGCTGCGTCTGGCAGTCGGCGTAGTTCCTGACGGCGGTTTCAAGCGGGAGTTCGGCTGGCGGGAACAGCCCCGCGTAGTCGATGACTTCGGTAAGCAACGCCTCGAGTGCGGCATGCATCCCTGATTCTCCTGCCGGCAGGCTCCGCCGAATCGTGACCGAGATGCGGGCCGGGGTGGCATCGCGAACCCGCCCTGGCCCAGACCCACGGGTTCGCCCGGGCGGGGGGCCGGTAGTTTGGGGGGGCGTGCCCGCGCTCAGCGTACCCGACGCCCGCCTCCGCGCCCACTTCGTGCGCTTTTTTGTCACCTCGGGGCGGATTTCGTGTAAGCTATCAAGGGGCAGGAAGCGTCTACAATTGCGAAAAGGGCGACGCAGGGCCGCCACGGCGCTCACCCTCACAGGGGGGGCAAACGGGCGGTTCGCATGCGTCGCAGGTCGGGTATGGCCGGCTCGTCAGGATACGGCTCTCGCGGGCCGATCGCCAATAAACCGCCGGCCTGCCGGAATACACTCACGCGAAGTGTATAGCTCCCACCCGCGGCTGTGACGTGCCCTCCCTCCTGCGTCGCAGCCGCAACCTTTTTCTGCGTCTTTCCACGACCTCGCTGACCGGTAGCCACCCCCGAATGCGCAGCCTGGGGCCATGCCGGGAGTACGCACGGAGCCGCGAGGCGCTACTGGCGCCGCCGTTGACGCAGAAGCTGGGCGCGCTTGCCGCGCGACATCACGACTCGCGTGCGGCGCGTGGCGGCGTGGAGATGCAGGTCCTCGGCCGCCCCGGCTGGCACGGTGGGGATCAGTGTCAGGCGTGCCCGTGTCGTGACGCGGGTGAAACGCCCGCGCGCCACGTCATAATCGGCACGCCCGTCGAGTGTTCCGTCGAGCAGTCGTTGGGGCAAAGCGCCGAACGTGCTTTCGCGGAGTGGGGGGGCCGCGGGGCGGAACGTGCCGTGCAACTCGATCCGTGCGATCCGCCGGCCCCGTTTGCTGTCGATCGCTGTGAGCCGATAGACGTAGTGCGCCCGCAAGGCGCCGCCGGTGGCGAAGGGTTCGATGGTGTCACGATCCCAGGTGTCGCCCCGATCCAGGCGCCGGCCCGGGCTTGCGATTCCGATGCCTCCGGGACCACAGCGCATCCGGATTTGTTCATCGCTCAGCGCGATCAGGAGGGGTTGCAACGCCGGCAGGACACGGGCGTGCGGCACAACCGCGGCGCGCAACCGCTCGGCACCGTCGATGCGCATGACCTCGCCCTCCACATCGAGTGTCACGACGTAAGACTGACCGAGCAGTCTTCGCAACGTGGGCGCGGGCGGTCGCGCGGCGCCGGCAGCACCCGGCAAATCGCTGTCGTACTGCAAGGCCACGGCGGGCAGCCCGCGGAAAGCGATGGCAACGCGATCGATCGTATGGTGCAGGCGCACGCCGCCGCCCGCGGCGTCGGTGTCGGTGTCGAAGCAGAGTGCCAGCGCGGGGAGGCCGCGAAAGGCGACGGCTACCCGATCGATCGTGTGTTCCAGGCGGACGCCGCCGCCTGCGACCGCTTCGATGCGTTCCATGACGCCCAGCGTGACGTCCG
>CAYRXN010000319.1:0-9154 GCA_964428275.1 uncultured Planctomycetales bacterium
CCGCGCTGGCGGCGCTGCTGCGCCGGCTCGTGCCCGACCGGCCCGCCGGCGCCGTGGGGGTCGGATGGGCGCTCGCGCTGCTCTGGGCCCTGCACCCGATGCTCGTGACCGCGTACACCGCCGACATGGGCCGCACGCACCTGCTGGCGGCGACGTTTACCCTCCTGTCGCTGCTGGCTCACCTCCGGGCCATCGAGCGCAGGAGCTGGCCGTGGTTCGCGCTCGCGTGGTTCGCGCTGCTGCTGGCGATGCTCAACAAGCCGGTCGTCGGCTGGGTGCTGGTGGTGGCCGCGCTGGAAGCGGCCCTGATCGGGAGGCGGGCGGCGCTGCGCTCGCCGCGCGTCTATCTGGTCGCGGCGATGTGCGGCGTATTCGCGGTGCTGACGCTGTGGACCACACGCGAATCGCTGGAGCTGGGACAGTGGAAGCTGCCACTGTTCGGCGACCCGCTGACGCGCGCGGCGCTGGGACTGTGGATCTACCTGCGCAACTTCGTCGCGCCGGGGCCGTGGCTCAGCGCGTGGTATCCGCCCGACGTGCGCACGGGCTGGCAGTATCCGCTCGTCTGGATCGGGTTGGTGGCGCTGCTCGCCGGCGCCGTCACCGCCCTGCGGGCGGCGCGCAGCGACAAACTGCGCGGCGCCGCCGTCGGGCTGGTGTGGTGCGCGGCGATGTGGCTGCCGGTCAGCGGGCTGGTGGGCGCCCGCGTCCTCGCGGCGCAGGACCGCTACTTCTATCTGCCGATGGCCGGACTGCTGCTGGCCCTGGGCGTCGTGCTGCTGCGCTGGATCGGTGCGGCCCGGCCGCGGGCCCGCCGCCGGGTGTTCGTTCTCTGCACACTGGCCGGCGCCGCCGGCGCCGCGGCGCTGCCCTGGGACATGCGGCTGACGGCGGCGTCGCGCTCGACCCTGCGGAGGGCGCTGCGCGTCGCCCGGCTCCATCCCGACGATCCACGCGTGATGGAATACCTCGCGGCGGCATACGACTTCACACACAATCACGAGACCCCCGAGAGCCGCCAAGGCCCGCCGGAGATGTTCCTGGCGAAGATGGCCCGGACGCTCGACCGCGCCGCCGGGCTGGCCGAGAAACATCCCGAATACTTCGCCGACGATCATAGCCGGGCCGAGTTCCACCGCCGACTCTCGTTCGACTTCTGGCGACTCGGACGCTACGAACAGTCGCTGGCGCAGGCCCGCCGGGCGCACGACTTCGAGCCCGACGCCCCCACCACCTGGCTGCGACTCGCTCACGGCTACCGGGCCCTGGGACGCTGGCAGGAGGCCCGCGCAGCGTACGAGAAACTCGAACAGATCCTTCCCGCCGACGCCCCCACCCGCGGTCTGCGACTGATCGAGTTCGGCGACCTGCTGCTCAATCACTTCAACGACCCGGCCGCGGCGCTGACGCGCTTTCGTGCCGCGCTGACGTCGTCCGGGCTCGATCCGGCCGCGATGCAGACCGCGATCCTCGGCGCGGCGCGGTGCGAAGTGCTCGCCGGCAGCGGCCGCGACGGCTTTCAACTCGCCCTCACCGTCCTGCGCAACGACCCGAACAACCTGCCCGCCGCCCGGATCGTCGCGCTCTACCACCTGCGCAGCCACCACTGGAAAGACGCCGCCCGCGTCTATCGCGAGATCCTGCGGCGCGTGCCCAACGACTACGAATGCCTGCGCGGCTACTACAACGCCTGTGCCCAGCTCGGCCAGTGGGAGGACGCCGCCGCGGCCTGGGATCGCGCGGTCGCGTGCGAACCCGACAACGCGACGCTGCGGGCCTGGGCGGTATGGGCCGCGGCGTGCGCCGCCCGACCCGACGCGGCGACCAGGGCCGACGCGCTGCTCGAACAGCGGCCCGACAACCGCTTCGCCTGCCTGGCGCACATGCTCGTTGCGCTGCGGGCCGGCGACGTGAGGGGCGCCCACGATTGGCTGGAGCGATCGGAAAAGGGCAAGCCGCTGCCGCTGGCGCGCGAGCGGGTACGCGCCGAGGCGGCGTTGCGGCTCATGCTCGCCGGCGGGCAACTGCCCCCCGAGGCGGTTGTGCCGCGGGCGATGCTGCTGGCGCGGCTCGGCGACGCCGACGCCGCACGCGCGCTCGTCGCGAAATACTTGCAGGAATCGCCCGACGGACCGGCAGCGAAGTTGGCGCGGGCGCTTTTGGAAAAGTCGCCGGCGCGCGGTGACGCGGCCTCGGCTCCGACATCCCGGCCGAAGTGAGGGACGATCGCGGCGGCCGCCGTGGACGCCGAGCCGCGGATCGTCGCTTTGACGCGTTTTCCCGCGCCCCTGGGCCCCTCGTCGCTTTGGTCGCGGCCGAGGACCGCGCCGGGATACAGATCATTTCCTGAATCTGAGTTTTGCCCCCGGGAGGACTTGAAACCGGTGGCGTTGCTGATATACTGTTTGGTGGAGTCAGGATGCGGCTGTAGAAGCACGGAAGCCGCAAGAATGTAACTCCTTGTCTGACAAAAACTTGCTTCCACTCGCTGCGGCACCCTCAGACCGCGCCAATACCCAAAGGGTGCCGCACGCCTTTTATAGGGATGGTGACGGATTCCAGTCTCCAAGACGGAAGCCCGTCATTGGCCCGAAAAGCTCGCGATTACGGCCAGTATGCCGCGACGGCGACGATGATCCAGATCAGCGCGCCGACGGCCAGTTTGATCACCCGTCCGGCCAGCGTGCCGACGCCGGCGCCGACCCCGGACTTGGCCGACTCGCCGATTTTTCTTCCCGTTGCCAGTTCCAGCGCCGCCGCCCCGATGGCGGCGCCGCCGCAGGCTCCGATCAGCGTCCCGACCAGCGGGATCGGGATCGCGAAGCTGCCCACGATCGCGCCGACCAGCCCGCCGGCCAAGGCCCCCACCGAGCCCCAGCGCGTGCCGCCGGCCGTCTTCGAGCCGACCATGCCGGTGATGAACTCGGCGATCTCCGCCGCTGCGGCGAGTACGACGATCGTGACGAGCACCGCCGTGCTGAACATGCCCGGCTCGCCGGACTCGGCCCCCCGCCACCACGCCAACCCGATCGTACCGGCCACCATCAGCCACAGGCCGGGCAAGCCGGCGACGACCGTCGCCAACCAGACGGCGTTGAGCAGCACCAGCACCGTGGCCCAGACGTAATCCATCTCGCACCGCCTTTGTCGGCTACGCCTCGGACGCGGGTGACTTGCGGTTGTCCTTGAACAGCAGCAGGAACGCAATCGCGACCACCGCCGCCATGATGCACGGTACCAGCCAGATGGTCTGCCAGTCGTGGGCCTTGAGCAGCAGCTCGCTGGCCTGGTTCCAGAGTTTCTGCGCCTCCGGGCCGGTGGCTTTTTCGGCCGTCTCCCGCAGCGCCTGGGCCTGCCGGGCGAGGGCTTCGGCCTTCGGCGAAGCGAACGCGTTGACCAGCCGGCCGATGACCTGGGCACCGATCAGCATGCCCAGGCCCTGCGTGATGAGCACGAGAAATCCCTGGGCCTGCCCGCGGATCTTCTCGTGGGCCTTCTGGTCCACGTAGATGAACCCGGTGACGAAGTAGAAGTCGTAGCAGATGCCGTGCAGCAACACACCTCCCATGATCATCCAGAAGATGCCGCCGTCGGCCGCGGCGGAGAACAGCCCGTAACGCAGCACCCACGCGAACATCCCGATCAACAGCATCTTCTTGACGCCCAGCCGCACGAAGAACAGCGGCATCAGCAGCATGAAGACCACTTCGGTCCATTGCCCGAACGAGAGGTTGTAGGCCGGGTTGTGCAATCCGGCCGCGTCGGCGAAGACCGGGGCGTAGTTGTAGTACGCCGCCAGGGGAATGCAGATCAGAAACGAGCTGACGATGAAGACGGCGAACGAACGGTCCTTCATCAGCACGAGCGCGTCGAGGCCGAGCACGTCGCGGATGGAAACCTGCCTGCCCCTGGCCGGCGGCGGCGTGTGCGGCAAGGCGAAGCTGAACAGCCCCAGCACGACCGCGGCGCCGCCGGCGACATAGAACTGCTGCGGCAGCTTGTCGGCGTTCATCACCTTGCTGACGACGATGTTGGCGGCGATCCACCCCAGTGTTCCGAAGACGCGCACGATGGGGAACTGCTTCTCGCGGTTGGTCAGGTTGTGGAACGCCAGCGTGTTGGTCAGCCCCAGGGTCGGCATGTAGCAGAGCATGTGCAGCAGCAGCACGCCGATGAACGGCCAGTGCGAGCCGCCGTCGTGGGGCGTGAGGAACGGCGCCGCGATCAGGGCCGCGCCGCCGACCACGTGCATCACGACCAGCACCCGTTCGGTCGAGAAGAAACGGTCGGCCACCATGCCCAGAAAAAACGGGCTGATGATGGCGGCGATCGGCCCCACCGTGTACGCCCAGAAGATGACCTTCTCCATCTCATGAACGCGCATGTAGTTGCCGACCGTGACGTACCAAGCTCCCCAGATGAAGAACTCGAGGAACATCATGATCGACAGGCGGATCGTGGCGGCCTGCGGCGCGGCCGCTTCGGACGGACCGTTGGTAAGCGCATTGTCGGTATTCATGACGTGGGCACCCTCGCGACGTTCGGACTTCCGAGCATGAAGCCGGCATCGTAACGGAACATCGGGAGCGCGTCACACCAGCGGGGCCGGGGCCCGACCGACGATGCGCAGGACCGGGACAACCGTCGGATCGGGCCGATGCGCGACCTGCTGCGCCTGCGCCGATTCCGCGAGACCACGCGACCCGCAAGCCCGCCGCTCTTCGTTTGCCGGGTTGCCAACCCGCGGCCCGGGTGTCGCCCGCTTCGCATGGCTGATCCCCTTGGGGCATTGGCCGGGTGTGAACCGGTGGCGGCTTTCGTGCGCCGCAGAATCACGGATGTCACGGCGTTCTTCCCTTGCACGCACTATTTGACACGCCAGCGCGTGCAAAGCCGGGCCCGGCTACTGCCGATAGAAGGTAGGGGATTCCGCATGGCACCGTGGGAGCATCACGATGGCCCAACCCGCATCGAGCCCGCTCACGCAGGCAGAATGGATCACCCGGATCAACGAGTTCACCGAGCCCGAACCCGAGCTGTCGCGCCGGCGCGAGGAACCACGAGCCCTCATGATTCCCCCGGCCCCGGTCAAGCTCACGCTGGTGATCGACGAGGAGCCCATCGTTGTGCGCGGTACCCTGCACAACGTCTCGGCCAGCGGCCTGATGGTCAAGACCAGCCGCCGGCTGCCAGCCCAGACACCGCTCTGGGTCGAGGTGTGGATCGCGGACGAGAAAGTGAGCCTCGCGGGGCAGGTCATTCACACGGCCCAGACGGTGGGCGGGTTCAAGGTAGGAATCGAATTGCGATTCGTCGATAACCCCACGGGCGCGAAGATCAAGCCGGCTGATGCCACAACTTCCGCGTAACCGGCGCGAGGCCGCATGGCCGGTGCGGAAATCAACAGCGCGCGGTTCCTCGAAGCAACCACAGGCCCCCGCCGCACCGCCCTCACCACCTGTCGGCGTCGGAGCGCCCCACGTCCGTTCGGCGGTCGCCGGCCGGTGCCTCTGATCAGCGCCGCCGGGCGAATCCCATGCCCAACATCATGAGAGCGATCGTCGCCGGTTCGGGGACGGGCGTTCGAAACACCAGGTACTCGCCGACACTGCCGCCGGGGCCGAAAGGATTCTGACCGCCCGACCGGGCCCACATCCAGCGCGCGTCGGGGCCGATATTCGGAATCCTCCCCCACGGTCTCGCGCCGTTGCAGTCGCCGATGGCGATGGGCTGCCACCCGCGGCGCTGCGCGGCACGCACCTGCCGGGCGATCGCGCCCACGCATGGCACCGGATCGTTGTCGTCCAGGTCCAGGCCGGTTGGATAGACTTCCCAGCGGGGATCGCCGCTGCGCAACGCAAGCCCATCGATCCGGAGGTCGGCGAGTACGCCCTGGGCAACCCGGTCGTCGCTCCACGCCACGAGGTAGAGATAGGATGCGTCCGTCGTGATGTCGAAATACTCGGGCAGACTCCAGTTGTAACGCCCGGGATTTCCCCCGCGGCCCCGTTCGTTACGCCCCCAGTATTCCATGCTCGCACCGTCGGCGCTTCCGGAGAAAAGTGCGTAGTGGTTATCGGCCGTCACGAAACCCGTGATGACCGACCCGCTCGCCAGGCAAGCCAGCTCGAACACGAATACGAACGCCGCCAGTCGTACCATGCGTACACCTCATCGAGAGCGTTTCGCCAGCCTTCCGCACCGCCGGTCGGCGAACGCAGCCGCCCCGGGAAGACCGGCGGCCACGCCGCCCCCTGTAGCGTTCAAAAAGGCGCTCCCCCAGGCAACCAGGACGTGAGGCGGCGGCGAGACGGCCGGGTCGCGGCATGGTTCCCAGCGGCGCAGGCAGCGTATTTTAGGACGGTGAATCATGACGTGGCGACCGGACGCGTTGTTCGCTCGCCACTCCACGTACGACGACCCGCGCGCGTGCGCGCGAGAAACCGGCCGACCGCAAGCGGCCGGCCGGTGTACCAGACGATGAGGAACACGGTGTGCGAATCCATCCGCGCGGCGGACGACGCTACTCCTCTTCTTCCTCTTCCTTTTTCGCCGCGGCGACGATCTGCTGCTGCACGTTGGGCGGCACGACATCGTAGCGGTCGAATTCCATCGAGTAGCTGCCCTGCCCGCCGGTGACGCTCTTGAGCTGCGAGGCGTAGTTGGCGACCTCGGCCAGCGGAACCGACGCGCGGATCATGACCTGATTGCCCGGCAGCATGTCCTGGCCCAGAATCTGGCCGCGCTTGCCGGCCAGGTCGCGCGTGATGTCGCCCATGTACTCGGTGGGCGCGGTGACTTCGAGGTTGACGATCGGCTCCATCAGGATCGGCTTGCACTGCATGAACGCCTTCTTGAACACCTGCCGGCCGGCGATCTGGAACGCGATGTCCTTGCTGTCCACCGGGTGAGTCTTGCCGTCGACGAGGTAGACCTTGACATCGACGACGGGGTAGCCCGCCAGCACGCCCTTTTTCATCTGGGCGCGGATGCCCTTGTCCACGCTGGGGCGGTAGGCCTGGTCGATCGCGCCGCCGAAGATCTTGTCGATGAACTCGTAGCCCGCCCCGCGTTCGTTGGGTTCCATGTCGATGAACACGCGGGCGAACTGCCCGGCGCCGCCGGTCTGTTTCTTGTGCGTGTACTCGACGTACTTGACCGAGCCAGAGATCGTCTCGCGGTAGGGAATCTTGGGCGGCTTGGTGTCCACTTCGAGCTTGAAGTAGCGCTTCATCTTCGAGCGGATCACGGTCAGGTGCAGGTCGCCCAGCCCCTGCATGACCAGCTCGCCGGTTTCCGGGTCGCGCTCGTACTTGAAGCAGGGGTCTTCCTCGGCGAACCGCTGGAGCGCCCCGCCGATCTTCTCGACGTCACCGCGGGCCTTGGGCTCGATCGCCAGGGCGTACATCGGCGTGGGCAGCCGCGGCATTTCGATCGTGCCGTCGCCGGCCTTGTCGAACAGTACGTCGCCGACGTGCATGTCGAGCTTGGCGAACGCGACGATGTCGCCGACGCCGGCCGCGTCGATCTCGGCGTGCTGGTCGCCGCAGAGCTTGAGCAGATGTCCGGTGCGCTGGCCCTTGCGGTCGCCGCTGATGAAGACCTGGCTGTCGCCGGTGAGGGTACCCTGGAACACGCGCGCCAGCGAGTACTTGATGTTGCTGCGCGGGTCGGTCGTGATCTTGATGACCTGCCCGACGAAATCGGCGGAGGGATCGGAGGCCAGCTGAATCTCCTGAGCATCTTCGCCGGTGCCGATCTTGAGGACGCGCTGTTTGCCGGCCGCCGGGGACGGCGCGTAGAGCACGATGGCATCGAGCAGCTCGGTGATGCCGACCTCGCCGCGGGCGTTGGTGAACAGGATCGGGATCACGTGCCCGCTGGCGACGGCCTGGACGATGGCCGGCTTGAGCTTCTCGGGCGCGATCTCGCCGGAATCCATGTAGGTTTCCATCAGCTCGTCGTCGGTCTCGACGACCGACTCGATCAGCTCGGTATGGCACTGGGCCACGTCGAGGATGTCCGACGCGCCGCCTTCGGCGTCGAGCACGTTGACCAGCTTGGTGCCGCCGTCGGCGGGCAGGTTGATCGGGTGGCAGCCGTTGCCGAACATCTCGCGCACCGCGGCGACCATGTCTTCGAGGTTGACATTGTCGGCGTCGATGCGGTTGATGACGATCATCCGCGCCAGGCCGTAGTCCTTGGCGATGTTGAACATGCGGCGGGTGTTGACGCTGATGCCCCCGGCCGCGGAAACCACGACGACGGCGGTTTCGACGCCGGCCAGCGCGGCGATCGCGGTGCCGCAGTAGTCTGGCGTTCCCGGCGTGTCGAAGGCGTTGATCAGCGTGCCCTCGTGTTCGACATGAAAGAACGTCGAATCCAGGCTTTGCTTGCGCTCTTTCGACTCTTCGTCGTAGTCGAGCATGCTGGTGCCGTCGTCCACGCTGCCGAGGCGGTTGGTGACACCGGCCTTGTGCAGAATCGCTTCGCCCAGCGATGTCATCCCAGCGCCGGAATGTCCGACGAACGCGACGTTGCGGATTGCGTTCACATCCTTAACGGCCATGCACGGGCCTCCCTTCAACACGAACCATGAATCTGCTGCACGCAGACAGACCGGCCAGTATAGCGGTCCGCCCGGGAGTGCCAAGCCCCGCGGCGAATCATGTGCCCCCAGGGGTCTGACCCAAGTCCGCAACCGCCCCGATTCTCCGAAAGCCAGCCACCTGCGGCCGGCCTTCAGGACGCCACCGGCAAAAGAGGGGACACAGCGCGGCCTTCGGCCGCAACCAAAGGAACTGAGCGACGAAGGGCCAGTGGGACACGGGGACGAAGGGACACAGGAACGCAGGGACGAAGTCTGCAAGGCACCGAGATGGGACGACCGGGCCGCGGGCTTCGGACCCGTGGCTCGTCGTTTCGTATCGTGACCCCTGTGGTCTCCAGCCCCTGCGGGCCGGGCTCCGCCCGGTACGATCCAGCGCAGCGCCATCGCGAACGCCGGTCAGGCGGAAGCGTTGCGTTCCCCGGGGGCCTGCCGGGCAAGGCCCGGCCCGTGTGGGCAGGGCCGACACGCGAGGGCCTACGATCCGTGCGGCGGGGGAGACTTCAGGTTTTCCAGCGCGAGCGCCGCATTGCGCCGCAGCATGGC
>CAYRXN010000320.1:0-21584 GCA_964428275.1 uncultured Planctomycetales bacterium
TCCCGCGCTGGCTGCCCGCTACTCCAACCTCGCGCTGATCCTGAAAGACCTGGGCGAGCTGGCCGAGGCCCGGCGGCTGATGGAGCAGGCCATTGCGATCTGGGAGAAACACTTCGTCCCCGACCATCCTGCGCTGGCGACAAGCTATAACAACCTCACATACGTCGAGCTGGCCGACGGGAAGCGCACCAGAGCCTGCGAGCTGTGGCGCCGGGCGCAGGAAATCAACCTCAAGCACTTCGGCGAAGACCATCCGCATGTGCGCGCTACCGCCAAGGCGTTGCGGCGTTACTGCCGGCAGCAGGCTGAATCGTAGAGCCTGTCCCGAGCCTGAGGGGCCCAAAGGGGGCGCGGGGGATTCGACCCGCCCACGTCCGGTTCCGGTCGTGGGTTTGCCCCCCGGCGACCGTCTACCACCAGACCGATATTTCCCGCTCACGGTCCGGGCCTGGCCGGGGGGCGGCGCAGGCGGCGGTGGGGGCGGCGCCGATCACGTCAGGGATAGAGGCGGCCCATCATGCGCGGGAAGGGTATGGTTTCGCGCAAGTGTTTCAGGCCGCAGATCCAGGCGACGGTGCGCTCCAGGCCGAGGCCGAAACCGCCGTGGGGCACGGTGCCGTAACGCCGCAGGTCGAGGTACCACTGGTAGGGCGCGGGGTCGAGGTTCTCCTCTTCCATCCGCTCCAGCAGCGCGTCGAGGTCGTCCTCACGCTGCGACGCGCCGACGATCTCGCCGTAGCCCTCCGGCGCGAGCAGGTCGAAGCAGTTGGCCACGCGCGGGTCGTCGGCGTTGCGCTTCATGTAGAACGCCTTGCACGCCGCCGGGTAGTGCGTGACGAAGACCGGCCGGTCGAAGAGCCGGGCGATCACGGTCTCGTCGGAACCGCCCAGGTCGCTGCCCCACTCGAAGTTCGCCGCCAACTCCATGTGGTGCGGGATGTTGCGGACCGCCTCCTCCTGCTCGGCGAGTTCCTCGCGGGCGGCGAGAATCTCCTGGGCCAGCTTCTCGGCTTTCCACTTCTTGATACCCCGGCCGGCCCGCTCGGCTTCTTTCTGCGCGATCTCCTGCTGCAACTCGGCCACGCGGGCCCGGGCGGCGGCGAGGTCGGACTCGAACCTGGCCCGCACCTTCTCGCCGCGCAGCAGGTCGACCACCTCGCTGTAGGTCAGCCGGTGGAACGGCTTGGTGACGCGCTGCAGCGCGGCGGTGTCGCGCCCGAGCAACTCCAGCTCGTCGCGCCGCTGGGCCAGGACGCTTGCGACCAGCGCGCAGACGAAGTCCTCGGCCAGCTCGATCACGTCGTCGAGCTCGGCGAAGGCGATCTCGGGTTCGACCATCCAGAACTCGGACAGGTGCCGGCGGGTCTTGCTCTTCTCGGCGCGAAACGTCGGGCCGAAGCAGTAGACCTTGCGGTGGGCCATCATGGCGGCCTCGACGTAAAGCTGGCCGGTCTGGGCGAGGTAGACCGGCTCGCCGTAATAATCCACCTCGAAGAGCGTCTGGGCGCCCTCGCCGGCCGAAGGGGCGAAGATCGGCGTGTCGATCAGCACGAAACCGCGCTCGTTGAAGAACCGCCGAATCGCGTCGACCAGCGTCGAGCGGACCCGCATGATCGCCCATTGCCGCCGCGAGCGCAGCCACAGGTGGCGGTGCTTCATCAGGAAATCGACGCCGTGGGCCTTCTTGGTGATCGGGTAGCCCTCGACCGCCTGCACCACCTGCACGTCGCGGACGGCGAGCTCGTGGCCGCCGGGGGCGCGCTCGTCCACCCGGACGCTGCCGGTGACGGCCAGCGAAGATTCCTGCCCGAGTCGGCGCGACCGCTGGAACATCTCCTCGTTGGCGTCGGTCTTCTCCAGCACGCACTGGCACAGCCCGGTCCCGTCACGCACGATCAGGAACAGCAGCTTGCCGCTGGAGCGGCTGTTGTAGAGCCAGCCGCGAAGTGTTACCGTTTGGCCGACATGGTTGGAAAGCTCGCAAATCGTGGTTTCCGTTGCCATCGCAGGCGTTCCTTTCGTCATCTGGCACCCGTGGGCGACAGTGTACGTGCGCGTGCGGCGAACGCCAAATCGCCCGGTGCGTCGGGCGCGGCGCCGTCGCGACCGCGCCCGGGGGCGCTGCCGCCGCCGCAAGCGCGGCTGCGGCCCGACGAAGCGCCGCGGGCCCTGGTCCGCCCGGCGCGGCGGAAGCGCGGGGATCGCGCTTCGCCCGGCCCCGGGACGCCGCGCGGATTCAAGCCTGCGGCGCGCGTCGTTGCGCTGCTGGCGCTGTGGCTCGCGGGGTGTCACGCCGCCGCGCCGCCGCCGCGGGTTTCCGTGCGGCTGGCGGGCGCGCAGATTCCGGTCGAGCTGGTCGAGTCGTGGCTGGGCGCGTCGCGCGCGGTGCGGTTCAACGTCAAGCGGGTCGAGCCGGTGGCCTGGTCCGAGGCGGGATTCGAGCATCTTCAGAAAGGCGCCTGCGACGTCGCCTGCACCGACCGCCTGATGACGCCGCGCGAAGTGCGCAAGTACGGCCCGCGCGACGTGCGCGGCTGGCGGGTGGGGTTCTACGGCTATGCGTTCTACGTCAACCGCGCCAACCCGACCGACAGCATCTTCGCCGGCCACATCAAGCTGTTGCTGCGCCGCAAGATCACCGAGTGGCGCGAGATCGGCCCGTTCGAGGGCCCGATTCGACTGATCGGGCCCGAGAAGGCCACGCGCGGCGGCGAGATCCTGATGCGTCAGGCCCGCCTCTGGATCGACCGGCCGACGTGGGAGACGCTGCCGTCGGACGCGGCCATCGTGGACGCCGTCGCGGCCGACCCGAGGGCGCTGGGGTTCGCGAGCATCGGGTTCGACGGGCCGGCGCGTTACCTCGGCTTGCGGATGGAGCGCCACGCCCCGCCGGCGCTGCCCTCGCTCGAGGAGATCGAGGCGGAGAAATACGGCCTCGCCAAGGTGATCTACGTGTACGTTCCGCTCGAGCCGACGCCGGCGGCCCGGGCCGTGCTCGACTATCTCTACAGTGCGGACGCCGCGCGGGCGATGCAGGCCACCGACGTCTGGCCGGTTCCCCGGCAGCGCGGCGCCGTCGCAGCCCCATGAGCGCTCCCCTTCGTATCCGCCGGGTCGATATCCACCCGCTGTCCATCCCGCTGCGGCTGCGCTTCGAGCACGCCAGCGCCAGCCGGGCCACCGCCGACCCGGTCGTCGTGGTCCTGACGGCCGAGGCCCCATTCTCGATCCACGCCGGCTGCGGCGAGACGCTCGCGCGGCGCTACGTGACCGGCGAGACCGCCGAGACGGTGGTCGAGGACATCCGCACCGCGCTGGCGCCGCGGTTGCTCGACCTGCGGGGCGACTCGTTCGCCGAGGTGGTCGAGTTCGCCCGCCAGCTTCCCGCGCTGCTCGACGGGCGGCTGATCCACGCCGCCCGCTGTGCGGTCGAGCTGGCGCTGCTCGACCTGGCGTGCAAGGTGTTCCGCAGGCGGCTTTCCGACGTGGTCGGCTGGCTGGACATGCCGGGCTTCGGGACGCCGGGGTGTCTGCAAACGGCGCGCTATTCCGGCGTCGTGGTGGGCCGGTCCGAGCGGAAGCTGGCGCGCGTCCTGCGGCTTCAGCGTTGCTACGGGCTGCGCGATTTCAAGATCAAGGTCGCCACGGAAGGGTGGGAAGCGCGGCTCGAACAGGCCCATCGCCGACTCGAACGCGGCCTCGCCTCCGGGCGTCTGACGCTGCGGGCCGACGCCAACGGGGGCTGGACGCCCGCCCAGGCCCGCGCGGCGCTGCCGGTGCTGGAGCGCTGCGGCGTCTGCGCGCTCGAGCAGCCGCTGCCCGTCGAGCACGACGACGAGCTGCCCGATCTGGCCGCCCGGACGCGCTGCGACCTGATCGCCGACGAATCGCTGCTGACGCTGGAAGACGCCGAGGAGCTCCTGCGGGGTGGCGCGGTGCGCGTCTTCAACGTGCGTCTGGCGAAAAACGGCGGTTTTCTGCCGGCGCTGGAAATCGCCCGGCGCGTGCTGGCCGCGGGCCGCGCCGTCCAGCTCGGCTGCCTGGTCGGCGAGACGAGCATCCTTTCGGCCGCGGGCGTGGCGCTGCTGGAAACGCTTCCGGAAGTCCGTTTCGTGGAGGGGGCCTTCGGGCGGTTCCTGCTGCGGGGCGATGTCGTGCGGCGGCCGGTCCAGTTCGGGCCGGGGGGGCGGCGAAAACCGCTGCGGGGCTGCGGGCTGGGGATCGAGGTGGCCGGGGCGGCGCTGAAGCGATGGCAGGTGCGGGAGGTGGAGCCGATTCGATTCTGAACGGCGGGCGTGGGGGGATCGCGCCCGGGGCGGCGATCGCGGCGGAGGGTCAGAAAGCCGTGTCGTCGCTGGCGTCGAAGACCGGAGCGCCTTCCTCGCGGACTCCCAGCAGCGGGGTGAGCGTGTCGCGCAACTGCTCGGGCTGGAACGGCTTGCGCAGATAGCCCTGGGCGCCCTTGTGCATCAGGTCGTCGATGCGGGTCTCGCTGCCTTCCGTGGAAGCGATCACGACCGGGACGTTGCAGAGGCGCGGGTCGTCGTGCATGCGTTCGAGGAATTGAACGCCGTTCATGACGGGCATGTTGATATCGAGGATGACGACGCCGATTTCGTGCTGGGCGAGCTGGGCGAAGGCCTCGATGCCGTTGCCGGCCTCGTAGATTTCGTTGTAGTCGAGTCCGGCCATGTTGATCGTGCGCTTGATCATCTGGCGCATGACCTTGGAATCATCGACGATCAGAATGTTCGCGGGCATGGGGCGCACCTACTGGATTCCAAAGAGTTCCTGGATCGATTTCACTTCGACGACGATCTCCGCGCCGATCTGTTCGACGTCTGGTTCTTTCAGACCGATCCGTTCGAGCACCGCGGGATCGACGCGGTACATCGGGCTGTCGTCGCCGCCGCCGACCCCCATCACGCGGCAGGCGGCATCGGCCAGATGGACGATGTCCACCATCGGGTCGGGTTCGGGCAGGGCCCCGGGCTCGTGGTGGTAGCGGATGCAGTGCGGAATCGGGTCGGGCAGCTTCCAGCGCCGCGCGACCATCTCTCCGACCTCGGGATGGGTGACGCCGAGCATGCGCTGCTCGGCTTCGAGGAAGCTGATGCCCATGTCGTTGACCATGCGGACGATGCCCGAATAGGTCACCGAGATGTTCTCGTTGAGGACGATCTTGCCCATGTCGTGCAGCAGGCCGACGGTAAACAGCGTGCCGCGGTCCTTCATGCCGGCCCGCTGGGCGACGAGCTGACAGCCGACCGCGACGCCGATCGCGTGGCTCCAGAGGGCGCCGGGTCGCAGGCCGTAGCCGGCCTGTTCGGGGCTGAGCAGGGCCTGGGTGTGCGCGGCCATGACCAGCTGCATGAGCTTGGCGGTGCCGACGTAGCGGACGGCGTCGTCGATCGAGGAGATCTTGCGGCTCAGTCCGAAGAAGGCCGAATTGCACAGCCGCAGCAGCTCGGTGGTGACCGTCTGGTCGTAGCGGATGATCTCGACGATCTCGTCGAGCGTGCTGTCCGGGTCGTTGACGACGTTGATCAGGCGCAGCGTCGTGTCGGGCAGCTTGGGCAGCGAATCGGCCCGCTCCACGAGGTATTCGGGCTGAAGCGTAATCATAGCGGTTTCTCCCCGGCGCGCGTCTTGAGCGTGACGGCCCCGTCGGCCACGCAGATCTTCATGGTCCGGCTGACCGAGCCGCCCACGTTCTCGCTTTTGATCATGACGCCGTTTTTCCAGAAGATCTTGCGCAGGGCGAGGTAGTTGCGTTTGCCGATGTTGAAGGTGCCGTTGTCGTCGAGCAGTTGCGAGCCGCCGGCGATCTTGACGACCATGCGTTGTTTCGTGGCGCCCAGCTCGTAGGCGGCCCGAAACAGCTTGGGGATCCCCGTGTCGCAGAACATCGCCGGGTTCTTGGCGGCCTTTTCCGGCGAAATGGTCGAGTCGGGCAGCATGTAATGCAGCAACCCGGCGACCTTCGCGACGGGATCCCAGATGCTCACGCCGATGCAGCTGCCCAGCGAATACGTAATCAGGACGGTACCGGGATCCTTGGAAACGGCCAGGTCGGCGATATCGACCACGACGTTCTTGCGACCCAGTACCTTGTTGACCGTTAGTTCAGCCACGCTCGTTTCTCACCATCACCGAGATCCGGGGTTTGTTGTCATAACCTGCACCCTGTCAGATCGGAAAACGGATCGCCGGACGCCAATACGGGGCGTCGGTTTGCACCGGCCTCGAGCCGACCGGGTCCGGCGGCGGACCGGCCGGTTTCCCCGACCGGCCCCCCTTTGCCCGCGGTTCACAGCTCGTCGCCCTGGGGGCCGTTGTTTACCGGAGCCTGGCCGCCTTCCACGATCCGCACCAGCTCGGCCACGAACTGGTCGCGCATCGAGTTGGCCATGCCGGTCAGCTCTTCGGCGGCCGCCGCGGCCTGCTCGGCACCCGCGGCGTTCTGCTGGGTCACCTTGTCCATCGTGGCCACGGCGCTGTTGATCTGATCGACGCCCTGGGCCTGCTCGTTGGAGGCGGAGCTGATGCCGTTGATCAGGTCGGCGACCTGCGAGACGTTCTCGACGACCTGGCGCAGGATCTGGGCCGCCGAATCGCTGACCTGCGAACCCTCGCGGGCGCGCTCGACCGATTCGCTGATCAGGCGGTTGGTGTCGCGGGCGGCTTCGGCGCTGCGCTGGGCGAGGTTGCGTACTTCGTCGGCGACCACGGCGAAGCCCTTGCCGTGTTCGCCGGCCCGGGCGGCCTCGACCGCGGCGTTGAGCGCCAGCAGGTTGGTCTGGAACGCGATTTCCTCGATGATCTTGATGATCTTGCTGATCTCGGCGGACGACTCGTTGATCGCGGTCATGGCGTGATCGAGCTGGCCCATCGTCTGGTCGCCCTTCTCGGCCATCTGGCGGGTGTTGTTGGCCAGCTCGCTCGCCTGGTTGGCGCGCTCGGCGTTGCTGCGGGTCTGGGCGGCCATCTGCTCGAGGGCGCTGCTGGTCTGCTCGATCGACGAGGCCTGCATGCTGGCGCCTTCGGCGGTGCTCTGCGACGAAGCCGCCACCTGGGCCGCGGCGTCGTTGACCTGTTCGGCCCCCTCGGTCAGGCCGGCGATGATGTGCCGCAATGGTTTGATGACGCTGCGCGAGGTTGCAAGGTAGAACGTGAAACCAGCGATAAGCACCAGTACCAGCATGATGCCCGCGTCTTCGGCAAGCGAGGCCCAGATTTCAGCGTTTGCTTCCGCGAGACTCTGTATGACTTCGAAGGCTCCGTGGATTTCGCCGACTTTCCAGTTCTCCATCTTGTGGCCGGTCGGATCGGTGCCGTCGTCGCGTCCCCAGAGGGTCGAAGCGGTCGCCGGGTCGCCGTGGCAGAGCATGCACTCCTGCGTGAGCCGCACGGGCCGGAAATAACGGATGGCGTTCATCTCCGGGTCGTACTCGAAGTACTCCGAGGCGTTGCCCTTCTCGAACATCCTGAGCACGCGGGCCTCGAGCGCGTCGGGCTTGTTGGCGGGATCGCGCGGATCGAACTTGGGCGTCTTGAAGATGTAGCCGCCTTCCTTGGCCTTGGCCATCGCGGCCTCCCAGGCCGTGACCACCGGGACCGCCTGGAGCACCTTGTCGATTTTCCCGTCGTCGGCCCAGGCGCGCAACTGTTTGGCGGTGAAGACGCCGCTGTCCCACTTCTTGCCCATCTGCTCGCGGGTGCCCTCGGCGGTCAGCACGACGCTGCGGGCCTTGTCCACGTATTGCTTCCGGACGTTCTCGTTCGCTTTCCGGAAACTCAACCCCATAAGCACAGCCGCGACCAGCACGAGCTGGACGGTGCCAATAACCACCAGTTTCTTACGCAGGTTCATGCTGCCCATCGAATTGCCTCCACGCGGCCGCTCCGCGGCGTCGCTAGTCCTCGTCCACGGCGTATGCCTTGTCGTCGTTCAGCACCTTGTCGATATCCAGCAGGATCTTCACGTCGTCGCGGACCTTGCCCATGCCCAGCACGTAGCTGGTGTCCACCGCGCCGCCCAGCGGCGGCGCCGGTTCGACGTTGGCCGCGTCCACGTCCAGGACTTCCTGCACCGTGTCCACGATGATTCCCATCAGCGCGCCCACATCGACCACGATGATGCAGGTGGCCTCCGTGTACGGGATTTCCTCCATGCCGAACTTGAGCCGCAGATCGACCACCGGGATCACCTTGCCCCGCAGGTTGATCACGCCCTTGACGTGCTCGGGCATCTGCGGCACGGCGGTGATGTCCATGACCCCGATGATTTCGCGGACCCTCAGGATTTCCACGCCGTAGTCTTCGTCGGCGAGGCTGAACGTCAGGAACTTGCCGCCGCGGGCGTTGTTCTCGACGGCGGTGGTTTCCGCTGTCCGGGCAGCCTGGGTATCGTTGCTCATGCGGGCATACCTCCCTCTAGATCGTGGCCACGGTCGAATCCGCCGCTTGCGCGGCCTGGGCCGGGTCGCCGGTTGCGGCCTGCGTTTCGTCAGGCGGGGGCGGAACCTCGCCGCTTGTCGCCGCCCCGCCGTGCGTGCCGTGCGATTCGTGGTAGTCGAAGACGAGTTTGCGTTCGTTGTGCAGTGCCAGCAGGCCGGTCGGTTCGAGGATCAGGCCGACCCGGCCGTCGCCCAGGATCGCCGCGCCCGAGATCCCCTTGACGTGCTTGAAGCGGTCGCCGAGCGTCTTGATGACGACCTGCTGCTGGCCGATGAGTTCGTCGACCACGATGCCGATCTTGTGGGCCTCGGTCTGGGCGATGACGACCAGCCCTTCGGTCGGGTCCACGAGATCGCAGAAGCCGAACAGCGGTCCGATCTGGACCAGCGGGATCAGTTCGCCGCGGACCTGGATCATCGTGCCCTTGCGCTGTACGACGCTGATCTGCTTGGGTTCCGGGCGCAGCGACTGCTCGATCATGATCGTGGGGATGATGAGGCGCTGGCCCCCCACGCACACGAGCATGCCGTCGATGATCGCCAGCGTCAGCGGCAGGCGGATCGAGAACGTGCTGCCGTGTCCCAGTTCCGACGTGATTTCCACCTTGCCGCGCAACTGCTCGATGTTGCGCTTCACGACGTCCATGCCCACGCCGCGGCCCGAGATGTCGGTGATCTTCTCCGCGGTCGAGAATCCCGGCTGGAAGATCAGCCCGTAGACCTGCTGATCGGTGAGCTGCTCGCCGGGTGAGACGATCCCGCGTTCGATCGCCTTGGCCAGCAGCTTCTCGCGGTCGAGCCCTTTGCCGTCGTCGCGGATCTCGATCACGATGCTGTCGCCGCGGTGGTAGGCGTTGAGATACACCGTGCCGGTCTCGGGCTTGCCGGCCGCGCGGCGAACCTCGGGCGGCTCGATGCCGTGATCGACGGCGTTGCGGACCATGTGAACCAGCGGGTCCGAGATGGCCTGGATCACGTTCTTGTCGAGTTCGGTTTCCTCGCCGTTGATGACCAGCTCGACCTGCTTGCCGGCCTTGCGCGATACGTCGCGGACCAGGCGGCGCATCTTGCCGAACGTGTGGCCGATCGGCACCATCCGCATGGCCATCGCGGTTTCCTGGACGTCGCGGACGATCTTGGTCACCTGCGACACGTCGCGGGCCAGCTTCTCGCTCGTTTCGACCACCTCGTTGAGGTTCACCATCGTCTGGGCGATCACGAGCTCGCCGACCGCGTCCACCAGCGCGTCGAGCTTGGCGGTGTCCACGCGGATCGAGGTGTCCGCGACCTGGTGCGTCTCCGTCTTCCCGGACTTGGCCGCGGGCGCAGGGGCCGGCTTGGCGGCCTGCGGGGGCGGACCGGCCGCCGGTTGCGGCGTCGCGGCCGGGGCATCCGGCTGGGCCGGCGCCGCCGATTCCGCCGGCGGGGCGGCGGCGGGGGGAGCCTCCGCCGCCGGAGCCGCCGTGGCGGACGGCGCGCTTCCGCCCGCGGCGACGGTGCGCAGCCGGGCCATGATCTCGGTGATGTCGGGTTGGGGAACCGGGCCGTCGCCGGGGTTCTGGATGAAGTTGGCGACCTGGGCGATCTGCTCCTTGAGCACGTCGATGCCGGAAAAGATCAGGTCGATGATTCCCGGCGTGATCGTCAGCTCGTTCTTGCGGCCCAGGTCGAGGATCGTCTCGATCTCGTGCGTGAGCCGGTTGATATCACGCAGGTTCAGGAAACCCGCGATACCCTTGATCGTGTGGAACGGGCGGAACAGCTCGTTGATCTTGGTCGTGTCGCTCGGGTCCTTTTCCACTTCGAGCAGGGCGCTCTCGATCGCGTCCATGTGCTCGCCGCTCTCGTCGATGAAGCCCTCGATGTGCTCCTTTTCGTCGAGGTCGATCACCAGCGGCTCGGCGACATAGGGCTCGATCGCCGGCGCGGACGCCGGCGCTTCGCCGGATGCCGGCGGCGGAGCGGGCTGCCCGGTGGCGGCCGGCGCCGGAGCGGGCGCGGGTGCGGCGGTCGGCTCCGGGACCGCATCGACTTGTGCAGGGGATTCACTTTGTGCAGGGGGTTCACTCTCGGCGGCCGGTGGCGGTGCCGCGTCGTCCTCGGCTGTCGCCGGCGGCGTGTCGGCCGTGCCTTCCGCACCGGTGGCCGCCGCGTTGATCTGGCCGATCAGCGGGTCGACATCGGCCGCGGCCCCGGCCAGACAGCCGGCCATCAGCTCGACCGCCTGCGGCAGCAGGGCGAGTCCGGCCTCGGTGTTCGCCGCCTCTTTGAGGATGATGCCTTCGAGCAGGTTGGCGACGGCGGCCGCCAGCTTGCCGCAGGGGCCGTCCGCCTGCGCCAGCGTCTGGCACCCCGTGTGCATCTGGGCCAGACGGCCGAGGTCGTTGGGGTCGAGTGGTTCGGCCACGGCCTGTTTGAGGGAATCGATCGCCGCGCTGATTTCCGGGTTGTCGTTGCCTGCGGGGAGAGTGTTGTTCGCATCTGCCATGGCTGTTTACGTCCTTTGCGCAGCAGACGGCCGCGCGCGGCCGTCATCCGTACCTGTCGGTCGCTGATGGCTACTCAACTGGCTTATCGAGCATGCAGACCAGGCGGATGAGTAGGAGACGAGATTCCGGCTGGAATTACCGGGCAGTGCCCCCCAGCCAACCCGGGACCGGGCCCGGCGCGGCGAGGTCGGGCCGCGTCCTATAACGCCGACGTGGCTTGTCTTGTTCAGCGCAGAATCTGCTCGACGCCGCGGACGACGCGGTCCCAGTCGAACGCCGGCCCGGGATCGACCTTCGATTTCGTGATGTGGTAGTGGCCGAGCAGGCCCCGGTAGGCGTCCAGTTGTTCCGGAGCCAGCGCGTGCGTGATCAGCCGGCCGTCGGCGTCGCGCGGATAGTCGGGGCGGATCCCCGGCAAGACCCGGCACAGCGTCGCCGTCAGCTTGACGAGCGCGTCGTACTGGGCGTCGGTGAGGTCATACTGGTACAGCCGCCGGCCGTTGATCTCGCCGACTACGACCTCGTCGCGAGCCGGGCGGGGCAGGTAGTCCGCGCGCCGCCAGCGCGCGTCGGAAAAACCCGGCGGAAACGTGAGCTGCGGGCGGCCGTCGGCGTCCGGCGCATACCAGCGGTCGAGCACGTCCCTGTCGCGGTATGCGCCGATGTTGGCGATCTCGACGCCCACGCTGCGATCGTTGGCGCTGCCGGCGTGCCAGGCGCGTTCTTTCACGTCGAGCGTCTGGTAGATCGTGCCGTCCACGTCGAGCATGAAGTGCACGCTCAGGCCGCGCAAGTCCTGCAACACGCGAAAGCAGCGGCGCGACGTCCCGCAGGCGTCGTAATGGTAGACGAACAGATCGACGCAGCGCTGCAGCAGCGGCAGGCTCCAGCCTTCCGCGCGCACCTGCGCCGCGATGTCCTCGGGCAGGTTCCGGCGGAACGTGCCGAACCGCGCCGCCGAGTCGCTCACCGGCCGGCTGGGCTTTTCCCGTTCCGGGTCGAAGCGGCAATGTGCCCGGTAGGCGTCGTATCCGCCGGGGTCGATCCACAGCACGACCGGGGTTCCGGTGTGGAACAGTTCGCCGCAGACGACGATCTCGTCGCCGAGCCGGGGCAGTTCGCTTCCCGGGCGGCCGAAGCGCCCGGGTGTCAGGCAACCCGGACACGCCGACAGCAACAGCGTCGCTGCAAGAGTTCCAGACGTGTATCGCCGCCGGGCCGCGCGCATTGCTTGCTCCTGATTCAGCGCCTTTGTGCGGGAAGGTCGGAACCGGTGCGTCGGTGTTGCGCCAGCATCCAGCGAATCACCTCCGGGTCGCCGTAGGCCGCGTCCCAGGAATTGTGTCCCACGCCGGGCAGTTCGGTGTACTTCACGCTTCCGCCGGCAGCGCGGACGGCCGCGGTCATCGTTCGCGACCGTTCGACCGGGATCACGGGGTCGGCGGCGCCGTGAAAACACCAGATCGGCACGCGCGCGAGGTGCCGCGCGTTGGCCGGGTCGCCGCCGCCACAGATGGGTACCAGGGCGCAGAACCGTTCGGGACAGCGGGCGCCCAGCGCCCAGACCCCGAACCCGCCGAGCGAAAGGCCGGTGAGCACGACACGCCCGGGATCCGTGTGATACCTGCGCCGGGCCTCGTCCAGAGCGGCCAACGCCAGGTCGAGCCTGGCTCCTTCCCAGCGCGACCCGACCGGAATCTGCGGCATGACGACGATCGCGGGAAAGCGTTCGGGATGGGCGCGGACATGGCGACCCAGGCCGACGGTCGTGTGAAACACGCCGTCGTCGCCGCACTCGCCTTTGCCGTGCAGAAAGAGAATAACCGGCCAGCTCTGGTTATCGGAATAGTTCCGAGGCACCCGGATCGCCACCGGGTACGGTGCTCCATGGACTTCGACGCGGGCAATCTCGAAACCGGTTTCGGACGGGGGCGGCATCGGATGCTCCCGGCGGTTTGCCATCCCATGTTGCTGGCAGCCTGCCGACCACCACACGATGCCGAGACTCAGCGGCAGAATCAGTCGTCTCACCGGCTGCCTCCGGGGTGGTCGCGGTTGACGGCCGGATCATACAGCGCAGCGTCCCGCGGTTCCACGCACGCGGTCCCGGCTCCTGGCGGACCGCACCCCGGGACGTGTCAGCTCGATCGGCGGGTTCGAGTTCGCGGGGGGCTGCCGCCGCGCGGGTGCTTCCCAACCCGGTCGCCAGACGCGTGCTCCGGGCGCCGGCCGACACCCCGCGCGGCGCGCGGCATCGCCCGGCGGTTGCAACTGCGCGGCAATGCCGCTATAGTACGTGGCTCTGGATACGGAGACGACCACAACAGGAGCCTAACGAGATGGACATCGCTCCGGGCACGAACGTCGCGATCGAGATTACCGCCAAGCCGCGTCGCGCTGCGGCGCTCAAGACTCTGCAGCGCGTCTGTTCCAAGGATGCCGACGTGGCGCGCCAGCACCGCCGGCGCAAGGCCAAACGTCCCAGTTGGCAGGAATGGATTCGCGGCGGCAAGTTCTGGCATCACCAGATGAAGTCCAAGCCGGCGGCCCGGATCGAGCCCGGGGCGGTTTTCACCGTCCGGGCGACGGTGGACGTTATCCGCGATCTCGAAAGCGTCGGTGACTGCGTGAAAGTCAGTGCCAGGTAGCGTTCTCCGGTTTCGGACGACGGGGCGGACCTGCGCCCGGGTCTTGTAACGTCTCCCATCTCTGCGCTGCTCCCCAACGTGCGAGTCAGCGGCCTCCCGACAGCGGACCGACCCGGTTTCGGGTTCCGGCATGCGCCGGCCGTGCGCCCGGCATGGCGTGGTGCCGTCTGATGCTTGCCTCTCGCGCTGCGGCCTGTCAAGCTGCGAAAAAAAGTCCCGGGCGGTTTACAAGTCGGGGTGATTGCGGTTTGCTACGGAGAGCCCGTGCAATTCCGGTCCGCTCAGGAGGAGATCGTGATGAAACGTAGCTTGATGATGCTGACGGCGGCGGTTGCGCTGGTCGCTTGCGGCTGCGCCAAGAAGAACCAGCAGACGCGCATGACCGGCGAGGAACCGTACACGCCACCCCAGCACACGACGCTGGACAGCATGGATGCCGCCCCCGCGTCGCCTTCGTACACCTACACCACGACGGCCGACAACAACGCGACCCCCGCGTACACGACCACGTACAACACCCACACCGCCACGCCCGCTCCGGCTCCGGCTCCCGCCCCGGTCTATACCGCGACCTCCAGCGACGAGCCGCTGGCCCCCGCCGGCGGGAAGACGTACGTGGTGCGCAAAGGGGACACGCTGTACGGGTTGGCCCGGAAGTTCTACAACGACCAGTCGCGCTGGCGCGACATCTACAACGCCAACCGCGATCGGCTCTCCAGCCCCAATCAACTGCGCGTGGGCATGCGGCTGGTTATTCCATAGCGGGTCCAGGAGTCGGTCGGGAGCGGTTTCGGGGGCAGGCGGCCCTGCGGGCAAGGTACGTGCGCGCTGGCGGATCGCTGCGCCCGGCGACCGCGGCTGGTTTGCGGCTGAGCGAGGGGGGGACGAGCGTCGGCGCGGTACCGGCAGGCGGCGGAACAAAGATGGGCCGCGGCGGTGTTTTTGGGGAACTTCGGTCGAGCCGATGAGTTAGAATATTGCAGAGGCCGGAAAAAGGCGTAAACTGGACGTTGAGCTGACCGGCGGCTCTGACGTCGCCGATACGGAGAAATGCCATGAGACGAATCCTCCTCGCGGGTGCAATCGTTGCGTTCTCGGCCTCGACAGTGCTGGGCCAGCTATCGACGGGAACGTCGATCCGGGCGGTCCGGGCACGGGTGCCGCAGACGCTCAAGAACCTCAGCGAACGGATCGATGAGGTTTCGTTCCAGGACGCCCCGCTCGACCAGGTCATGAACTGGCTCAGCGGCCTGACGCCCATGAACGTGGTGGTGCGTTGGCAGGTGCTCGAAGATGCGGGTATCGAGCGGGACAAGCCGATCACGATGCAGGTCCACGAGCTGCGGCTCTCGCAGGTGCTGTGGATGATTCTGGACGAAGCCGGCGGGACGGACCTGACGCTGGCCTACCGCGCCAGCGGAAACCTGCTCATCATTTCCACCGCGGAAGATCTCGGCAAGGAAATGGTCGTCAAGGTCTATGACGTCAGCGACCTGCTCGTCAAGGCCCAGGACTTCTACGGCGCTCCCCACATGGACCTGTCCAACACGCAGAACAACCAGGGCGGGCAGGGCGGCGGCGGCAGCATCTTCAGCAACAGCTCCGGTGGCGGCTCCAACCAGGACGACAATCAGCAGCAGGGCCGCAACGGTGAGAACGACAACGCCGACATCCAGGAGCTGATCAACCTGATCGTGCAGACCGTCGAGCCCGACAGCTGGGCCGACAACGGCGGTGCCGGTACGATCCAGCCCTTCCGTAATCTGCTCGTCGTGCGAAACAACCTGCTCGTGCACCAGCAGATCGGCGGATACGTGCAGGAAACGCGCTGATCCGTCCATCCCGGCGTCCCCCCGTGGCGCCGGCAGCGGGACGGGTGCGACAACGGAACCGAAGCCAGCGGTCACGCCGCCTCGCCGGGCGACGTGACCGTTTTTTCGACGCTCACGAACAAAGGGGCCGGCCATCGGCCAGCCGAACGCAAGAGTATGCCGCGCAGCAGCGAACTCCTCTGGTACGCGTTGTGGATCACGCTCGTCGCCGTCGGCGCTCTGATCGCGGCGGTGGTTGTGTCCCGGATCATTCGCAAACGGCTTGAGCTTCCCGATCGCTCGCCGAGCTTCACGCTTCAGGATCTGCGCGAACTGCGCGACGCGGGCCAGATCAGCGAGCAGGAATACCACGCCATGCGGGCGGCGATCATCGGGGAAGTTTCCACGCCGCACACGTCCGAGACGCCGGCCGACCCCGCGTTGCCCGATACGGACAGCGATGACGCATGGCACCGCGGGGGCGGTGAACCGCCCGGACCACCGGATTAGAACTCGTCCAGCAGTCCGCCGCCGATCGGCCGCTGCTCGCGCAGGAACTTCTCCAGCCCCTGGGCTGCGGACTCCGCGATGTTGTGGCGGCCGCCTTCCCGGAACGACTTGTTCTCGGTGCGCACGATCGCGTCGACGACCACGTGCTGATCGCGCTGGTCGATCATGCGCACGCGAAGCAGGCTCAGCGCGCCGCTCAGCAGGCCCTTGGGCTGATAGTAGAGCAGCTCGCCATTGACGAGCAGCACGGGCTCCCCGCCCGGGTACACTTCGCGCAGTTGCTCGGGGAGCTTCGCGAGGTACTCGTTGTAATAGCGCACAAGCTTGGGCGGGCAGATCCGCGGACTCAGCGTGGTGGTCACGGTGCCGATGCGAACGTCACGGAACGGCTTCAGCGTCTGCCCGGAGAAATCCGAAACGAGCATGATCTCGGTCTTGGCCCCGCGTATCTCGTAGTAGACCTGCTTCGCGGCCGAGCCCACGCCGCAGCCGGTCAGGCCGGCGAACGTCAGGGCGGTTGTCATGATTCCGGCGGTCAAACGCACGTGCGACATGGTGTGTTCTCCCCGTGTGGTGAATGGGCAAGACAGCATGACGACGCCGGCACCGCCGCGCGGCGGCCTCGATCGGGCCGGGAGCCAGCGCCGTTACGAGGCCAGACGCTCGAGGTCCGCGTCGGAGATCTCATAGTTGCCGTAGACGTTCTGCACGTCGTCGTGGTCTTCGAGCTCTTCGAGCAGTTTCATCAACTTGGTGGCGTTGTCGCCCTCGACCGTGACGGTGGACGAGGCCTCCATGGAGATTTCGGCGCTCTCGGGCGTGATGCCGGCGTCGGCGAGCGCCTGGCGGACGTCGTTGAAGACGCCCGGCTCGCACTTGAGCTCGAACATGTCGTTGTCGCGGGTGATGTCGTCCACGCCGGCCTCGAGGCCGATCTCGGTAAGCTTGTCCTCGTCGGCCTGTGTTTCGGGCACGAGGAAGACGCCGCGCTTGCTGAACATCCAGGCGACGGAGTTCGTGGCGCCCAGGCTGCCGCCGTGGCGTTCGAAGATCTTCTTGATCTCCGGCGCGGTTCGGTTGCGGTTGTCGGTCAGCGCGGTGCAGAGAATCGCGGCACCGCCGGGGCCGTAGCCTTCGAATACGAGTTCAACGTACTCGGCGCCCTCGATCTCGCCGGTGCCCTTCTTGATCGCCCGTTCGATCGTGTCCTTGGGCATGTTCTCGGCTTTGGCGGCGTCGATGGCGTAGCGAAGCGTGAGGTTGGCTTCGGGATCGCCGCCGCCTGAGCGGGCGGCCACGATGATCGCCCGGGCGAGTTTGCTCCACGCGCGGCCTCGCTTGGCGTCGTTGGCGGCCTTGGCGCGCTTGATCCGGGCCCAGTGTGAATGTCCTGCCATCTGCGTACTCGATTCGCTGGCGAAACGGAAACCCTGCCCGCCGCGTGGTGGCCCGCAGACCCGCCGGGCGACGGCAGGCGATCGATTCCCCCGCAGAATACTGATTTGGCCGATTCCCGGCAAGTTTGCGGGCGGCGCGAACCGCTGCGGGCGGCGCCCCGATCAGCCGGTGGATCGGACGGCGAACGGAGGGGGCACCGCCGCCGGGCGCGCGACGGCGGTGCCTCGTGGTCGATCACCCCGCCGGCGGTCACACGGTGATCGGCTCTTGCTGCCGGGCGGGCTGCGCGGGAACGTCTTCGAGCAGCATCTCGGCCAGCCGCCGGCCGGAAAGCAACATGCCGCCGAAGGTCGGCCCCATGCGCGGCAGGGCGTAGGCGCTGGCCACCGCCATGCCGGCGACGTAGAGGCCCGGATAGACCTCGCCGGTGCGCTCGACGATGATCGACTCCGATTGGCGCACGTTCATCGCGCCGTTGCCGGGGACGTTCAGCAGGCCGCGTCCTTCGAGCGTCTTGGCCACGGCGGCGTCGTGGCCGGTGGCATCGACGACGACCCGGGCCTCGATCGCCACCGGATCGACGCAGGTGATCTGCCGGGGCAGCGCCTGCACGGGGGTCCAGTTGATGACGACGCCGCAGACGCGCGCGTCGTCGTCGAGGATGACGTCCTCGACGGAGGTGAGGTTGATGATCTTGACGCCGGCCTCGCACGCCGAGGCGATCAGCTTCGAACAGGCGTGCGGCCCGTCGGCGACGAACAGGCCGGGCTCGACCTCTTCGTAGGGAACGTGGAGCAGGTCGAACTGCTCCTGGGCCGGCGCCCGCACGGTGACCTTGTTCATGAGATAGCCGCCGATCCAGAAGCCGCCGCCGAGGTAGTTGTTGCGTTCCAGCAGCAAGACCCGGCGCCCGGCCCGGGCCAGGTCGCGCCCGGCCACCAGCCCCGACGGCCCGGCCCCGACGATGACCACGTCGCTGTCGGCGTAGTCGATCAGCTCATCGGCAAAGCCGCGCACGATCGCGCGTGTGACGGATTTCTCACCGACATCGGCAAATTTCGTCATGACAGACTCCTTCCGCAGGCCATGCGTCCGTGGAGTGAGGGGAGGTACGCGCTCGATTGCGGCCCACAACCCAGCGCACGCCGGCCGACACCGCCCGGCGTAACCCGAACGGCGCGGACTGTACGATTTCGGACAGTGCGGGTCAAGACGGGACGCGGGGGAGTATGCGCGCTGTCGAATGCGTGGCAGGACGTGCCCGACGCATGCGCCGCGCGGGCGGGTGGACCGGCCTTGCGCGGGGTCGTGCCAGCCGATGTCGGCGTGCGCTGCGCTGGTCGGGGCGGGAGGTTTCGGGCGGTTGACCTCTCTTCGGGCGCCCGCGCGAAACGCGCCTGGGACGTCGCGGGCGGCGCCTGGTCCGCGGCGGAGACTACTTGCCGAGGTACTGCCGGGCGATCTGCACGTATCGGGCCGGCGCCTGCTTGAGCCGGGTGACCGCCTTGGCCATGCGCCGGGCGCGGCGCAGATCGTTCTTCTGGTGGTAAGCCCGCATCAGGCCGCACTTGGCGTGCGCCCGGATCGCGGGCGTTTTGCCGATCCGGTCGGCGCGCCTGTAGGCATCGACGGCCTGATCGAACTCGCCCAGGCGGGCATACCGATCTCCGAGCACGTTGTAAGTCTGGGCCGCCAGCGGGCCGTGATATCCGCGTGCCTTGGCCTTTGCGAGATCAGCGACGGCTTTCTCAAGATCGCCCACGTGGGCCCGGGCAAGCGCCAGGCGGGCATGGTTTTCGCCGAGGCGAGCGTTCCGGCGCACGGCCGAGCGGGCCCGCGTCACACGCCGCTGGAGCACGTGTTCGAACTCCGCGACCATCTTCTTCGGGCTGCGGTAACCGACGATGCCATCGACGGCCTTTCCGGTGGGGTCGAGGAACAGGATCGTGGGCAGACCGCGAATGCCGTACTTGACTGCCAGGGGCTTGTTCTTGTCCGCGTCGAGCTTGACGGGCACAAACTGTGCCGCCTGCTTGATGACGTCGGCGTTCGGGAACGTCGATTTCTCAAGCTTCTTGCAGGCCCCTCACCACTTGGCCGTGAAGTCCACCATGACCAGACGCCCGTTGGCGGCCGCCAGGGTACGGGCCTGGTCCAGATTCGACATCCACGGAATCCCGTCGCCGGCCAGCGCCGGCGCGGCGATCAGGGCCAGCAACGCCGGCCATCGCAGTCCGCGCATACACGCTCTCCTTGCACAGCTTGACTGGGGTGATTCTTCGGCTCAGCGGATTATAGCAGCCCGCGCTGTTGCAACCAGAAGTAGAGCAGCCGGGCGAGGACCGTGGCACGGTAGCGCGCCGTCGAGCGGATATCGTCGATCGGGGCGATGTCGGCGGCGAGCACGCGGCGGAGATCCCCCGGCGAGCCGAACCGCCCGCCCCGTGCCAGCGCCGCCTCCAGCGCGCGGCAGCGCACGACCGTCGGCGCCACGCTGTTGGCCACGATCCGCCAGCCGGCCTCGTCGCAGACCACGGCGACGCCGACCTTCGTGATCGTCTGGGCGCTGCGCGACCCCACCTTGTAGAACCACTCGTGCTGGCGCCGGCGGCGGGGCAGCCGCAGCGCCACGATCAGCTCGTCCGGCCGGCGGACCGACCGCCGATAGCCGGTGTAGAAGCGATCGAGCGCGACCTCGCGCTGGCCGTCCCGGCTGCGCAGCACGACCGAGGCGTCGTAGGCCATCAGCACCGGCACGCCGTCGGCCGCCGGCGAACCGTTGGCGAGGTTGCCGGCCCACGTGCCGCGGGTCTGGATCTGGACGGCGCCGACCTGCTCGGCGGCCAGCGCGAGCAGCGGAAACGCCGCGGCGACCTCGGGCGCGCAGCGCGCGTCCCAGAACGTCGCCAGGGCCCCGATCTCCAGCGTGTCGTCCGTCAGGCGCAGCCCGCCGAGCTCGTTTCGCAGCCGCGACAGATCGAGCAGTCGCAGATCGTCGTGGGGGCGGCGGTGCCAGGACACGAGCAGGTCCGTACCGCCGGCGATGGGCGCCGGGGGCGTGGCGCCGCCGCGTGCCAGGTGTTCGAGGGCCTCGTCCAGGTCTTGCGGGCAGAGCACTTCCATCGCGGTCACTCGCTTGCGGCCGCGGCGCCGCGGCCGGTCACGTCGTCGTCCAGCGCGGCGCGGGCCCCGGCGACGATGCCGTCGTAGCCCGTGCAGCGGCAGAGGTTTCCGCCGAGCAGGTGCCGCAGGCCCGCGGCGCGGGCGATTTCGGGGTTTTGCCGCAGCCAGCGGATGGTCATCACGACGCCGGGCGTACACGCCCCGCACTGGGCCGTGCCCGCCTCGTTGAGGACGGGCAGGAGCCCGCCGGCGTCGGCCTCGGCGCCGCCCTCGACCGTTTCGACCCGGCGCCCCTCGACCTGAAACGCGGGCACGAGGCACGAGTTGACCGGCAGGCCGTCGAGCAGCACCGTGCACGCACCGCATTCGCCTTCGCCGCAACCTTCCTTGGTTCCCGTGCAGCCGCAGGGGCCGCGCAGCACGTCGAGCAGTCGCGCGTCGGCCGGCACGGCGAGCGTTATCGACTTGCCGTTGAGCACGAAGTGCAGCGGGCGTTCATCCATCGGCCGGACCCTCCACGATTTCGAGCAGCCGCTCGGGCGTGAGCGGTATCTCGTCGATCGAGACGCCCAGGGCCTCGCAGACCGCGTTGACGACCGCGGGCGCCGGCCCATCCATCGGCAGCTCGCCGATACCTTTGGCGCCGCCGGGGCCGTAGGGCGACGGGTGCTCCTCGAACAGTACGCGGATCGGGGGGAGGTCGCCGGCGGTGGGAATCGCGTAGTTGGTCATCTGGTTGTTGGCCATCGCGCCCTCGTCGAAGACGACTTCTTCGGTCAGGGCCCAGCCGATGCCCTGGGCGACGCCGCCTTGAATCTGCCCGGTCGCCAGCGCCGGATTCACGACGCGGCCGACCTCCTGCAACGCCAGGTAGTCCGTCACGCGGGCGACGTACGTGCGCAGATCCACCTCGACCTCCGCGATGTGGGTGGCCCAGGCGTACGTCGCGTAGGCGTCGCCGCGGTAGCGGTCCTCGTCCCAGGCGATCCCGGGCGGCGGGCGGTACTTGGCCCGGCCGAGCAGCGCGCCGCCCGGGTTGGCGGTGTGCCACGCCCGGATCGCCGCCTGCAGCGCCGCGCCGGCGACCGGGCCGGCGGGATCGAGCCGGGCGACGAGATCGTCGCAGGCCTGTTCCAGCAGCCGGCC
>CAYRXN010000321.1:0-3465 GCA_964428275.1 uncultured Planctomycetales bacterium
GCTGCCAGACGCACTCCTCCTTGAAGCTGCGGATGAACCGCTCGCACAGCCCGTTTTCCTCCGGCGTGTACGGCGTGATGAACTCCTGCCGCAAGCCGTACTCCGCCACCGTCCGCCGGTAGTGCTGCGAGCCGAACACCAACCCGTTGTCGTACCGCAGCACCACGCGCCGCACGCTGATCACCACCCGGGCCGCCACCTTCAATAACCTCAAGCGGATCGTGTCCACCTGCGCCGCGGCCCCCCGATATGACCGGGGCCGCGCAGATCACCCGACGCGCGGCCCCGCCGCTGTGTGTTTGCCGCCCGCGGTGCTCGTCACCGCGCCGAGCCGCCGCACCACGCGGTCGGCGGTGTGGGGCGTCTGTTGTGTGTCTGCGTTCGCCGCGCAACCCCGGTACGGGACAGCTACGGCGTACCCGCGAAGTCCGCCGGCGTCAGGCTGATGGTCCCCCCGGGGGCCATGTCCCTCGTGATCACGTGGTCGCGGTAGCGAATGCGGACCGCTCCGGGTGCGACGCCGGTGCGGGGGCGGAGCGTGGCGCGGCTCAGTTGTCCGTCGCGCCAGGCGATATCGACCACCAGCCCGCCGCGGGCGCACAGGCCCCACACCCGGCCGGTCGGCCACGCCTCGGGCAGCGCCGGCAGCAGGTGAACCTGTCCCGCGTGGCTTTGCAGGAGCATCTCGGCGATGCCCGCGGTGGCACCGAAGTTCCCGTCAATCTGGAACGGCGGGTGGGTGTCGAACAGATTGGACTGCATGGAGCGGGCCAGCAGCAGCCGCAGGTGCTCGTGGGCGAAATCGCCGTCGAGCAGGCGCGCCCCGAGGTTGACCAGCCAGGCCCGCGACCAGCCGGTGTGTCCGCCGCCGTGGGCCAGCCGGTAGTCCAGCGACTTGCGGGCCGCAGCGGCCAGCTTCGGCGTGGTCAGCGGACCGATCTGGCCGCCGGGGTGCAGGGCGTAGAGGTGCGACATGTGCCGGTGGCCCGGCTCGGCTTCCTGATAGGGCTGGGCCCACTCCATCAGCCGCCCGTCCTCGCCGATCCGCGGCGACGCCAGCCGCGGCAAGGCGGCGCGGATTCGCTCGGTGAGATCGTCGGAGATACCGAGGATTCGGGCGGCTTCGAGCGTGTTTTCGAACGTTTCGCGGATGATCTCCTGGTCCATCGACGGTCCCATCGACAGGCTCAGGTGCTGCCCTTCAAAGACGTAGCTGTTCTCGGGCGAGGTCGTCGGCCCCGAAACGTACAGCCCGGTCTTGGGGTCTTCGACGAGCCAGTCGAGATCGAACGCGGCCGCCTCGCGCAGAAACGGGTAGGCCCGCCGGCGCAGGAACTCGCGATCCTGCGTGAAGCGGTAGTGCTCCATCATGTGGGCCGAGAGCCAGCCGGCCCCCATCGGCCACATGCCCCACACGGGCCGTCCCTGCACCGCGGTCCACAGCCACGCATCGGTGACATGCCCCAGGGCCACGCCGCCGCAGCCGAACCTGCGGGCCAGCTCGCGCCCGTCGGGCACGAGCCCTTCCATCAGGTCGAACAGGGGCAGGTGGCAGTCGCTCAGGTTGGTCACTTCCGCCGGCCAGTAGTTCATCTGGACGTTGATGTTGAGGTGATAGTCGGCGTTCCACGGGGCGGCGAGGTGTTCGTTCCAGAGCCCCTGCAGGTTCGCCGGCATCGTTCCCGGCCGCGACGAGCAGATCAGCAGGTAGCGCCCGTACTGAAACAGCAACGCCTCGAGGTTCGGGTCGCACGCCCCGTCACGGACCGCCGCCAGGCGCCGATCGGTCGGACCTTCCGGCTGCGGCGGCGCCCCGAGTTCCAACCCCACCCGCCGAAACAGCCGCCGATGCTCGGCCAGGTTCCGGGCCCGAAGCTGCTCGTAGCGCCGCGTCTTGGCGGAGCGCAGCACCGCGTCACACGCCGCGACCGGGTCCGTGCTCCGCGGCTGGGCCGGGTGGGCGAAGTTGTAATCGGTCCTCGCGGCCAGCAGCAGCGTCAGCGCATCGGCCCTGCGCACGCGCAGCGTCGCCCCGTCGGCCGTCACGTTTCCGCCCTCGGGCTGCGCTTCGAGCACCGCGGCATAGCGCACGCCCGGGTGCTTGCCGTCGTGCGAGACGCGCCCGCGCATCACGAGCCGCGCCGCGCCGGCGGCCTGCGTGGCAAAGTCGGCGGGACGGTCCAGCGTCATGTCGCACGAGACGGCCCCCGGCCGGTCGGCTGCGATCCGCACGACGAGCACGTCGTCGGCCGGGCTGGCGAAGACCTCGCGCAAGAAGCGCACGCCGTCGATCTCGTACTCGGTCAGGGCCACCGCCCGGTCGAGGTCGAGCGCGCGGCGGTAGTGCGCCGGCGTTGTCCGGGCGGTCAGCCAGGTCTCACGGGCCAGGTAACCGGGCCCGCCGATATTCGTGACCGCGATCGCCAGCACGTTGCGACCGACCCGCAGCTTTTCCGCCACGTCGAACCGGTACGCCCGGTTCCACTGTCGCGTTTGCCCGACGCGCTCGCCGTTGAGGCAGACTACCGCCGCATCGTCGATGGGGCTGAGCGCGAGCTGCCGCAGGCCGCCGGCGATCTGGGCCTCGCGCAGCGTGAACGCGGCGCGAAACACGACCGTAGCGTGGGGCGGCACCGCCAGGCCGTCCCGGCCGCGGACCGACGTCCACGCGCCGTCGTCGAAGTCCTCGGCGAGCTGGCGCTCGTCCGGTTGCTCGAGCACCGGCCCGCGCCGCCACTGATCGATCGCCAGCGGCGCGGCCGGCGCGTGGCCGGGATAGATCATGCGCAGGCGCAGGTCGCCGAGCGTCTGGTGGCTGCGCGGCGAGATGCGCGGCGCCATGATTCGTTTTGCGACCAGCCGCTCGGCCTCGACCGGCCTGCCCGCGAACATCAGCCGGCGCGCCTCGGCCAGCGTCGGGCGCATGTTCTCGGGGTTTTCCGGCACCGGCGGCCCGGCCCACATCGACTCCTCGTTGAGCTGAATCCGGACCACGTCCACGCCGCCGAAGGCCATCGCTCCCAGCCGCCCGTTGCCCACCGGCAACGCCGCGTTCCAGTCCTCCGCGGGCCGGCTGTACCACAACACGAGGTGTTGAAACGCACGCTCGGCGTCGCGCGGGCCCGGTTCCCGGACCGCCCCGGCGCAGGCGCCGGCCGCGGCTCCGATGGTTGCCAGTACGAGTACGAGAGCCCCGCGCATGGGTCTGCTCCTTTCAGCGAGAACCGAAGTCACCAGGTCGGATCATACGGCCGGCGTCGCCCCCATCCCAGCGGCCGGTCGCCGACTCCCGCCATCGCGCCGCGCGCATTTCCCGCGACCGTCCCGTGGTGGCACAAGACGGATCGCGCCGCAGTCAGCGCAAGAAGAAGGCCGGTGGCGCCTTGATGGGGCCCACCGGCCTTCCACACTGCCGTTGCTCAGCGAGCCGTCTGGCAACGAGCTCGCTGCACTGGGCGTTTTGCG
>CAYRXN010000322.1:0-5130 GCA_964428275.1 uncultured Planctomycetales bacterium
ACGTGCGCAGAAGCGGGTAGACTTCCGCCAGCCACGCGGCGTCGGGCGCCGGCGCCTGCGTTTTCCAGATCGCCCAGGCCCCCAGCGGCGGCATCGAGCGGTCGAGCGAAGCCGCTCCGTGGGCCATCACGTAGTTCGGCACAAAACCCAGCTGCTCCACCGCGGCCAGGGCGGCCTCGAAATTGAGCCGGGCCAGCGCAGGCGACTCCGGCGCCGCCATCAGCCCCGCGAAGAACGTGTCCCAGCAGAACACGATCGGACCGCGCCAGTCGGCGCACCAGTCGCGGCTCACCGGCGAAACCACCAGCCGCCGCCGGGCGTCGTAGAGCGTGTTCCACGCCAGCACGTCGAGCATGACCCGCGGCGCCTCGGCGAGCGCCCCCGCGCCCGCGACCGGCGCTTCGAGCTCGGGGGACGGTCGCTGCCTGCCCCCGCGCCCGGCCGCCGTACAATCGGCTGGCGAGACCCGGATGGTCGCCGCCGTGTCCGGCGCGCCGATCGCGTAGGGCACGTCGAGGTTGAGGAAGTAGTCGCGGGGCCAGTGGGCACCTTCGAGCGCGATCCGAAAGCCGGCAAACGCGCCCGCCGCCGGCCCGTCGGTTTCCAGGGGCGTCTCGGCCGGCAGGGGCAACAGGAAGACCACCCGCTGCCCCGCGGCGCGCACGACCGAAACGCGCAGCACCAGTTCCCCGTCCTGCTCGATCGCTTCCAGTCGATAGCGGCCTTCGCCGGCGGCGAACTCGAGTTCGGCCGGCAGCCCCAGCGGCGCGTGCCGGCCCGGGCGGACGACGTGCTCCCAGCGCAGCGCGTCGTAGAGCGTGCCGCCGCGCTTGCGCTGCGGGTCATTCGGCTTGACGTGTTCGTCCCAGATCGCGGCCGCCACGGTGATCCGCACGCGGCCGCTGTCCACGTAGACGAGCCGGTTCGGCCCGCGATAGTCCCACGTATTCCATCCGCTCGGTGCGTGCGGCGTCATGCGCAATCCCATCTGTGCCCGGTTTCGGGTGAGGGGCACGTCGTCCTCGTCCGCGAGCCGTCGGCGGGCCGGTCCCCGCTACGCCCGCCGGGCCGGGGCGCGGCGTTGCGTGCACTCCGGCTGGTCGCAATGACGGCAGGGATAGTCATCCGGCCGTACGGCGTCCACCCGTCCGATCCCGATCAGGCCCGACACGCTCTTGATCGGCGTCATCAGGAAACTGGGTCGCAGGCGAACGCCGATCCGGGCCGCCGGCAGGCTCGCGAACAGGGCGACCTGCTGATCCACCCGCATTCCGCAATAACCCGGGCTGTAGCGCGGCGTGATTTCCAGCCCGCGGGCGCGGGCCCACGATCGTATCCGGTCCTGACACTGCTGCGCGACCGACTCGACCGCCTCGGAGGCGAAGGCGTCGGCCACCACACCGGCCATCACCCGCCCGGCGCGCAACCACCGCCGGCTCAGCCGCTCGACGGCCGATCCGATCGTGACCACGAATGTCGCGACGAGCTCCGCGCCCGCCAGGAAGCGCCCGATCGCGCCCTCATAGGCGGCGCCCGACGCCAGCACGAGGAGCCGGGGCTCGAGTGTGCGGACCGGATCGATCCGGTACAGCGCGCGGGGCCGCATCAGCCGCGGCAGCGTGACCGCCGCCTGCTCGATCGCTTCGACCCAGCGGCGGTGCGCGCGGCGCTCGGCCTGGACGCCCGCCAGTCGGGCCACCCGCCGCAGGTCGGGTCCGACAGCGCTGAGGCGGCACAGCTCGAACGCGGTGGCCTGTTCCATCGGCGTCACGGCGCTGGCGCTGCGGGCGGGCACGTCGGTTTCGGCGCGGGCGTCTTTCCTCATGGCAGCAGTCCATACTCGGCGGCGTCGTAGAGCGCGCCGTAGCGCGGCGCGATCCGGGCGCGGAGTTCGTCGGGCTCATCGGGCAGGCCGTCGAAGTCGCGTTCCAGCTTGTCGAGCCAGCGTCGCTCGCGCGCCGGCAGGTTCAGGCGTCTCTCCGCCAGCGCTTCGCGCAGCAGTGCCAGGGCCGCGCGTCCCGCGGCGCGCACGCGCTCGTACGAACCCGTCTTCTCGACGATCGCTTGTGCGATTCGGATCGTCGCTTCCGGCGTCATGAGAGCGCCCTGCGCGCTGCCGCCGGCGTCGCTGGATACGTGGATATCGCGCAACGCGCCGGCCGCTGCGCGCCGGGTGGCGGTGTTGAACAGGCGACAGTCGTACACCAGCGACTCGAAACACGCCAGGGGCGCCGGCCCGGAAAGCAGCCTGACGTCCGGCACGGATTCGTTGCTCCACAAGTCCGCGGCCGCGCCCGCGATGTTGCCGACGGGCGAGAGGTGGGCACAGGTGGCGGAGCGTCCCTCCATGCTGATCGGGCATCCGGTGATCGCCTTGATGATGGGGTTTTCGTAGGCGCAATCCTTCGACGGCCCGACGGCACCATGTTCGTGTGCGACCAGCGTCCGCGCGGCGGACATCGCCCGCACGAGCGCGGCCAGGACGTCGGGCAGCATCTGCTGGCCGGCCAGTTGCATCGCGGTGTTCGCAAATCCGCAAGCCGTATCGCCGCCGGGCACCACGTGGCGGTTCGTGGTCCGGGCCGTTTCGGTGAAGCGATCCCACAACCACGCCATGTCGCGCGCCGCGAGCACCCCCAGCGCGAACACGATGCCCGGGGTGTCTGCGCGGGTCAAGGCGGGATCGTGAACCTCCTTGCCGCCGGTGGACTCGATCGAGAGGATATCGGCCCCGGCCGCGGCACAGGCCCGCAGCGAAGCGGCCATCTGCTCCCATGCCTCGCCGCGGCGGCGCCGCGGTGGCTTGACGCCGTCGCGAAGGTCCACGACCGTCACGCGCAAGGCGGCCTTGAGGCCCCACGCTTCGTGCGCCGCGCGCAACTGCTGCGCGATGCGCTCGGTCAGTTCCGCGCCCCACGAGGCCCTCTCCGTCATGGGCGGCAGGTGCTCGAACTCGACCACGAGCCCGGAGACGTCGAGCACCCGGGCCCGCGTCAGCACGGCCGCGACCGTCGCGTCGTAACGTTCGACCACGCGCGGCCAGGTATCGGGCTCGATCGCCATCGCGGGGAGGGTGAAGTTGAGCTCGGGATGGACGTCCCCCGCGCCGATCCGGAGATCGAGGCCGCATTGCACGGGATGCGGGGCGCGCCCGAACACAAGCCGCCGGGCGTCGTCGATGCAGAGCGTGTCGAATCGGACCATGGGATTCCGTTTTCCCTGTCGCCCCCGGTCGCGCGGGGGGCGGTATGTACAATATCCTGCTAACCCCACTAGTACCGTAAGGGAGCGATATTTCAAACGGAATCTCGTCGCGTGGAGAATATCATACGGCGCGATGTATATTTTGCTGCCTGGCCCGCCGGTACGCCGCGTCCGGGGTATCTCGCCTCGCCGGCATCCGTTCTGGCGACGCGAGCACACGCCGGGCCGACGCCGCCCCCTGACCGCGTTCGTCGCGGAGGGGGCCCCGGCGCCGGCCCGGCGGTGTCGGGTGGAGGGCTATTCCTTGCCGAGATAGATGTCCATGATCCGGCCGAGCATCTTGACGGCCTCGTCCTTCGGACGCTGGAAGCTGTTGCGGCCGATGATCGAGCCGAACCCGCCGCCGTCGCGGATCGCCCGGGCGTCTTCGAACACCTGGTCCGCTCCCTTCTTCGCGCCGCCGGAGAAGATCACGATCCGCCGGCCGTCGAACGCGGACTGAACCACGTGGCGGACGCGGTCGGCCTGGGTGGCGATGGGGATGTTCTCCTGCTCGTAGACCTTGCGCGCGGCTTCCTGTTCGATGTGATCGGTGGGCAGCTTGACCTTGATGATGCTCGCGCCCAGCTCGGCGGCGATGTGCGCGGCATAGGCGGCCACGTCGATCGCGGTTTCGCCTTCCTTGCTGAGTTGCTCGCCGCGGGGATACGACCAGACGACCGCGGGCAGTCCGGCGGACTTGCCCTCTTCGATGAACGCCTGGAGCTGTTCGTACATCGTCTGCGCGTGAACCGAACCGGGGTAGATCGTAAAGCCGATCGCCGCACAGCCGAGCCGCAGGGCGGATTCGACCGACGCCGTGATGGCCTGCATCGGGTTCTTGGAACTGTAGAGCGAGTTGTTGTTGTTGACCTTCAGAATCAGCGGCAGCTCGCCGGCGAACGTCCGCGCGCCGGCCTCGATGAAGCCCAGCGGGGCGGCGTAGGCGTTGCAGCCGGCCTCGAGCGCGAGCTCGAAGTGATACTGCGGGTTGTAGCCTGGCGGGTTGGGCGCGAAACTGCGGGCCGGTCCGTGTTCCCAGCCCTGGTCGACCGGGAGAATCACGAACTTGCCGGTATCCGCGAGCCGTCCCGTCCCCATGATCCGCCGCAGGTTCGCCAGCACACCGGGGTTGTCTGCTTCATACCAACTGAGGATTTCCTTGACTCGATCCGACATCATGGTTCCGTCTCCATAAGTTGAGCGTGACTTCGGCTGGCGCTGCGCCGCGCCGATTGGGCTTGCGTTCGAGCCTTGCGTTGCAGCCGATAATTCGCAGGCGCCTTATACCTCAAAGGCTGTGGGGCGGCAACGAAACCGCCGGCCGACGGTGGCCGCAACGGCACTGTCGCAAAGGACTTCCGCGCACAGTGGACCTTCAAGGGTTTTATCGGCAGGAGTCGGTTGTCTTCCGCACACCCGAACGGGTTTTCGACCACGGGGGTGACGAACCGCGGGCCGCCGCCCGGGGGCGACCCGCGCGGGTCCGCGCACTCGTGGGCATCGTGTGCCGGGGGGCGCCGCTAGCCCAGTCGCTTCGGCCCGGCGGCGAGCACGTCCGGGTCGCAGCCTTCGGCGAAGAGCTTGAAGTTCTCGATGTAACGCGCCGCCAGGCCGTCGTAGGTCTTCCAGTACTCGTCCTTGTTGCCCCAGGCGTTGGCCGGCTCGAGCACGTCCTGCGGCACTTCCGGGCAGGTCAGCGGCACCTCGAAACCGAAGAGCTTGTCCTTGCGGTACTCGACGCCGTCGAGCTTTCCGTCGAGGGCGGCGTTGAGCAGGTTGCGCGTGTGGCGGATGCTGATGCGCTTGCCCACGCCGAAGCGCCCGCCGACCCAGCCGGTGTTCACCAGCCAGCAGCGGCAGTTGTGCTTGGCCATCTTGGCCGCC
>CAYRXN010000323.1:0-6738 GCA_964428275.1 uncultured Planctomycetales bacterium
TTGCGCCCCGCCGCGGAAGTCAGACCGAAACGCGCCAGCAGCCTGCGGGCGCTTTCCTCGCGCGGTCGCCGGGCCATGCCGTACAGCGCCCCGCAGAACGTCAGGTTCTCGAAGCCCGTCAACTCGGGGTAGAGGTTGCTCTCGTCGGGGACGATGCCCATCAGGTGTTGGGCGGCCTTCGGGCTGTTCGAGCAGTCGATCCCCTCGATGCGGATCGTGCCCGCGTCGGGCCGCGCCAGGCCGGTCAGCATGTTGATCGTCGTGGTCTTGCCCGCCCCGTTGGGGCCGAGGAAGCCGAACAGCTCGCCGCGCTGCACGTTGAAGTCCACACCCGCGACGGCCAGCACCTCGCCGAAACGCTTGGCCAGGCCCGCGACCTCGATGGCGGAAATACGGTCAGCCGTCATGGTGTGATGACCTCGTGCCAGGCTCGTGCGTGTTGACGATCCCCGTTTCGCGCGCGCCTCGGTCCACGGTGATCGCGGCCGGGGTCGGCACGCTCCCTTGCCGCGCCGCTCGCGGACCCGCTGCGGCGAGCCCCCTTGCGCTTCACGTTCTCCGGCTGCCGGCGGACTTTCTTCCACGCGCGGCCGCGCAGCGGGTGGTCTGGCGGACAGCCGCGCAGCCCCCCTGCCCGGGGTCCAGCAGACGGTCGATCGCCGCGCGCCAGGCGGCGAGGGTCTTCTCGTCGAGGCGGTAGTGGACGAAGGTACCGCGTCTGTCGTCGATGACGAGGCCGGCGTCGCGCATGAACCGCAGGTGCTGCGAGACCGCCCCCTGCGTCACGTTCAGTCGTGCCGCCAGGGCATTGACGCACAGCGCCCGGCCCTTCAGGAGCTGAACAATCCGCACCCGCGTTTCGACGGACAGCACCTTCAGCAACTTGGCCAGTTCCTCGGCGTCCCGCATTTTAGTCTCCGCTAATATGATACCACGCGCAGCCAGGCGGGTCCAAACCCCACCCGCGATGTCCCGCGCACGGGGGCCATGGATTGGGCAGGGGCACCCTGCCCCATGAACACGCTTCGGGTCGGGGCTCGTGTTTCTTGCGGACCGGTGGCCGTCCTGGAAACCGGCGGCCCCAGGCGGGTGGGCTCTGCCGGTCGAAGGCCGCCGTCACGGAGACCGGGTCACCAGAGGGGAGGCTTGGGGCGCCCGCCGCGCCGTGGGCGGGTGCGGGCATATCCGATACGATTGGCCCCACGATGATCGCTGCGGTGGTTCATTTCGCCGGACGGGTCGTGCGCTGGGCGACGGCGGCGGCCGCGATTGCGCTGCTGGCGTGGTCGGTCTACTGGGTGGCCACGCGCCCGCTGCGGGAGAAGAAACTCGCGCCCGGACAGGTGCGTCTCACGATCCTGCACTGGGGCGACAGCCGGGAGGACGAGATCGTCGCCGGACTGATCGCCGACTTCGAGGCGCACAATCCCGATATCAAGGTGGAGCGCACGAACGTCGGCTCGCCTGCGCAACTCGCGACGAAGCTCCAGACCATGCTGGCGGCCGGCGATCCGCCGGACGCTTTTTATCTCGAATCGGAGCGCGTCGCCGACCTGGCGTCGAAGGGACTTCTGGCCGACGTGATGCCGTTTATCGAACGCGACCTGGAGGCCGGCCGGCCGACGGTGGACCTGGCGGACTTTTTCGAGCCGGTGGTGCGGGCGTTCCGTTTCGATGGGCACCAGGTCGGCCGCGGTCCGCTCTACGGCCTGCCCAAGGACTTTACGACGGTCGGCTTCTACTTCAACAAGGACTTGTTCCGTCGGGCCGGCGTGCCGCTGCCGCCCAGGGACGACTGGACGTGGGAGGAGTTTCACGCCGCCGCCCGGGCCATCGGCCGACTGCCGGGCTGCTACGGCGCCGACGTCGTCACCTGGGTGGCGATGGTCCGCATCTACCTGTTCACCTACGGGGTGGACTTCACGACGCCGGGGTTCGAGGAGTACCGTTTCGACGATCCGCAGGTCGTGGCGGCGCTGGCGCGGCTGCGCGCGTGGTTTTTCGACGAAGACCGCACGCTGCTGAGCGCCAAGACGCAGCTCGAGACCGGGCAGGAACCGTTCCTGGCGGGCAATGTCGGCCTCGCGGGGCCGTATGGGCGCTGGAAAGTGCCCATGTACCGGCAAATCACGGATTTTGACTGGGACTTCGCGCCGCTGCCGCACGCCAAGGGGCATCCACCGGCCAACGGCGTGCTGACGGTCGCGTGGGCGATGTCGGCCGGCAACAAACACCCCGAGCAAAGCTGGCGGCTGCTCAAGTACCTTTGCAGTCGGCGGGGGCAGTTGCCTGTCTGCAAGCAGGGGCTGGCGATTCCCGTGCTCAAGAGCGTGGCGTCGAGCCGCTGCTTCAACGACCCGGACCAGAAGCCGGAGAACGACGAGGCGTTTCTGAAGGCGGCCGAGATCGCCAGCTACATCGAGTGGCCGGCCGACCCGCGCTACCGCGACCAGCTCAAGACGCACATGGAGGAGATCTTCAAGCTGGGGCGACCGCTTCGCCCGTCGCTGGCGGCGGCCGATCGCGACTGGTCGGCCAACCGCACGTCCACCGCGTTTCGCGGAACCTATCCGAAGGTGCCCTGGCGGCGGATCGCGACCTGGATACTCGTCCCGCTGGGCGTGGTCGTGCTGCTGGCGGCGGCGCGCTGGTGGCGCCGGCGGCCGGGCCGGCTGGCGCTGGGCGAGGAGGTCGCCGGCATGGCGTTCGTCAGCCCGTGGGTGTTCGGGTTCGCCACGCTGCTGGCGTTTCCGATCGTCCTGTCGCTGTTGCTGGCGTTTACGCGCTGGAGCGGACTGGTCACGCTCGAGCGCGCCGAATGGGTCGGGTGGGACAACTTCCGCGAGCTGCTGCGCTACGACGGCGTGTTCCGGCGGGCACTCTACGTCACGGTGCTCTACGCGATCCTGGCGGTTCCGAGCAGCCAGATCGCGGCCCTGGGCGCCGCCCTGCTGCTCAACCGCGATTTCCGCGGCGTCGGCGTGTTCCGGGCGATCTGGTACCTGCCGAGCGTGCTGGCGGGCGTGGGCATGGCGATCATGTGGAAATGGCTGTTCAACTATGAGCACGGACTCGTGCGGGCCCTGCTCGATCCGCTGCTGGGGCCGCTGGGGTGGCATACGCCCGCGTTCTTCGAGAAAGACGCGATGACCTGGGGCGTACCGGGGTTCGCGATCATCAACCTGTGGCTCATCGGCGGGACGATGATGATCTACCTCGCCGGCCTCAAGGGCATTCCGAAAGACCTCTACGAAGCCGCCGAAATCGACGGGGCCTCGAGCTGGCGGCGTTTCCGAAACGTCACGCTGCCCATGCTCAGCCCGGTCATCTTCTTCAACGTCATCATGGCGATCATCGCCTCGTTCCAGGTCTTTACGCAGGTCTACATCATGACCGGCGGCGGACCGGGAACCGCGACGCACTTCTACGTGTACTACGTCTACAAGCAGGCGTTCGACCTGCACAACATGGGCTATGCCTCCGCGATGGCCTGGCTCCTGCTGCTGATCGTGCTGGGCCTGACACTGCTGGTCATGCGCGGCAGCCGGCGTTTCGTGTACTACGAGGCATTGAAGGCGTGAGGGGTCCGGGGGTCGCGAAATCGAGGGCGGGCTTGTTGAAGGTTCGCAGGGAAGTGCCGATCCGGCAGAAGGCGTGTCCGAGCGCCGAAGCGAAGAGGACGAGATGAGTCAGGAACCTTGCGAAAGATCGGACGGTCGTTCCCCTCGGCCGCGCGGCCCCCTGGCATCCCGCTCCCTTTCCCGGGTCGCGGTCATCACGGCGCTGCTGCTCGGCAGCGTCGTCATGGTGTTTCCGTTCTACTGGATGTTCGTCACGAGCCTGGTGACGTCCGCGGAGGCGAGTTCGGCCGCGTCGGCGCAGACGTTCTCGTGGGTTCCGCGCGATCCCCAGTTTCGCAACTATCCCGAGGCGTTGCGCAGGATCGGCAGCCGCCCGTGGTACGGGTTCGCCGACGCGTTGGCGAACACGGTGGTCATCACGGCGCTTTGTGTGATCGGTCAGGTGCTCGCGTGCAGCCTGGTGGGTTACGGATTTGCCCGGATGCGGTTTCGCGGGCGCGAGGGGGCGTTCGTGTTGATGATCGCGACGATGATGCTGCCCATGCAGGTGACGATGATTCCGATGTTCATCATGTTCCGCTGGCTGGGGTGGATCGACACGATCTGGCCGCTGGTCGTGCCGTTTTTCTTCGGGCAGCCGTTTTTCATCTTCATGTTTCGGCAGTTCTTTGCCCAGATTCCCGAGGCGCTGGTCGAGGCGGCCCGCATGGACGGCTGCGGCCATCTGCGCATCTGGCTGCGGATCATGCTGCCGCTGTGCAGGCCGGTGATCGCGATCACGGCGGTGTTCACGTTCATCTTCGTGTGGAACGACTTTCTCGGCCCGCTGATCTACCTCCAGAGCGAGCAGCACATGACGCTCGCCGTGGCACTGAACCAGTTCCAGAACCAGTTCGGCGACTTCCGCGACATGAACCTGCTGATGGCCGCGAGCGTGATCACGATGATTCCGTGCATCGTGCTGTTCTTCGTGGCCCAGAAGCAGTTCGTGGGCGGGCTGAGTCTCGGGGCCGTCAAGGGCTGATGGGGGCTCGAACCCGCGGGGATCGGCGTCGCCGAATTCAGGTGAATACCTGATTGGCAGCGGCCGATGAGGTTCTATCATGCCAAGCGGAAGGCAAATGCCCGGGGGCACTCGCCGCCGGGCGGATGCCAGGGATCGTCAGCGCAACCCTCCCGTTCGGGAAGCGACGCATGGCCGAACACGAGCCCGTGATCTACCTGATGGGCCCAGCCGAGCTGGATCGGCGAGCCTATCGCTTCCTGCTCGAACACGAACTGGGCGTGCATGTCGGGGCCGAGTCGGGCTTCGAGCCGGTCGCGGTATGGGCGGCCATGCGGAACAAGCCGGATGTGGCGCTCGTCGTGGCGGATCGGGCGTCGCCCGAGGTATGTGCGGCGGTTCAGATGATCCCGCGGCTACGGCGGGCGACGCGTGTGCTGGTGGTCAGTGCCTCGGTCGATTCGGGCGTGCTCCACGAATGGGGGCGTTGCGGGATCTCGGGGTACGTGGTCAAGGACGGAGGACTGGCCGAATTGCGGACCGCCCTTGACGCCATCTGTGCCGGTCGCCCGTATTATTCGGCGGGCGTGCAGGAAGCGCTGGAAAAGGGGCGTGAGCGCAACAACGGCTTATCCAAGCTTTCCCGGCGGGAGGCCGAGTTGCTGCCGTTGCTGGCGCGGGGGCTGACGCTGCGCGAAGCCGCCGAGAAGATGACCGTCTCGTACAAGACCGCCGATTCCTACCGCACCTCGCTGTTGCGCAAGCTCGGCGTGCGCGACCGCGTCGCCCTGGCGCGCTATGCGATCCGCGAGCGTATCGTCGATCCGTAGGCCCCCCAACCGTGTCCTCAGAACCCTTCGTAGAGCGCCCGGCCGCGCAGTTGCACGGCACGCTCGACGATGGCGTCCACGTCGGGCGTATCGGCCGGCGTCAGCTCGAAGGTCGGGAACTCGTGGTCGTCGTGGATCGTGTTGGCGACGAGGCATTCCGAAACGAAATCGAGCGGGGGCACCTCATACCACGGGGGGCTGATGCGGTGGTGGGTCTTGAGCGTCTGGTAGCCGTCCTTGCGCAGGATCACGTCGTAGTCGCCGTACCAGAGGAAGGTCGTCTTGACGGGCGTCACGCCGATCTCTTCATCGTTGAGGAACACGCGCGCCCCCGGCGGGTTGCTGGTGATCCTGATCGTACGCTCGACGCAGCCGGACAGCGTGACCCCGGCGGCGAGCAACAGCAACATCATGGCACGTCGCAGCGTCATGGCTGTGCCTCTCGGAACTCGAATCGCCTCTGACCGTCGCGGATTGTAACAGCCGCAGAGCATCCTGCCCACGGTCGCGGACGCGCTACGACAACGACTTGCTCGCCGCGGCGACATGGTTGCACAGCAGGCTCGCGAACTTTCCAAATGAGAGATCACCCGCAGGCTCGCGGTACGCCCCGCGCATCCCATCCTGCTTGTTCGACAAGAGAAGGCATGCCCCGTCGTAACAGCGTTCACGCAAGAGCCTGCGCACAGACTCCTTGCAACGGTCGGCATAAGACGCCCCGCGGAATGGCGGCGCGATCTTGGCGGTTCGAACACTGATCGGTTTGGTGGGCCGGATTGAGGCATCAGCCTCCTCCAGCAGCAGCAGGTAACCCAGGAACGGGCGAGGTGATGCCTGGAAGACGCCTTCCCGATAAGCCGTCCAAAGGTCGGTCGAACTGCCGACGGCCTCTTCGATGCGGTTGTTGTAATTGTTGCCGAATGACGGTCCGCAGAGCGACTTGAACTCGACGGCTGCCAGTAATGCGTCGCCGATCACGACGAGCAAGTCCCACCGCTTGGTCGGGCGGAAGAAGCCCGGCAGCGTGAGGTTGGCGCGCCCCGTTCGGAGAACGGCGTCCGCTGGTACGCCGTGTTCGACCAGCAGCGCTGCGACGAGTTCGGCGAACCCGTCCAGTTGTTTCCCCCCCGTCGCAACCGTTCGGTTCCCGTAATCACGCCTACCCGTTCGAGTCCCCTGCCTGAGGCCCTGGTTCGAGCGGGTCTGCCAGAAGTACCTCACAGCGTCCGTTACGCGGTCATCGAGGTTCTTCATCGGTCTTGCCCGAACGACGTATACAGACTTCGGTTTGGCTGAAGATGGTCACAACCTCGGCCTTGATGCG
>CAYRXN010000324.1:0-4152 GCA_964428275.1 uncultured Planctomycetales bacterium
CGCCGGTGGAATCCACGATGTCCCCCAGTTTTGCCCGGCTGATGCGCAGCCGATCGTAGATCGGCCGCATCGCCGGACCGACGATCATCGCGTTGGCGTAATCATCGAAGAAGACCAGCAAACCGGCCGCCCAGCCGGTGATCTGCCCGCGTTGCGGCGACGAGGCCCACTTCGACACGCGATCGACCACGGCCTGCGTGCCGCCGTTGGCCGCGATGATCCCCACCATCGCCCCGATCGCGAGCGTGAACAACAGGATCTTGATGTGATCCGGGTCCGCGAGCGCCCCGACGAGAATCCCCTCGACCGACAGCCGCAACCCGCCGATCAGACCGCCGCCGTAGGCGGCGCCCGGGGGCAGGCATGGAACGAGCATATACGCCGCGACGAGAATGCCGATCGTCAGCGCCGGCACGACCTGGCGCAGCGCGATCGCGAGGATGATCGTGACCGCCGGCGGGATGAGCACCCAGGCCCCGTACAACTGTTCGGGAGAAGGCGGGACGGGTTGCGACGCGGCCGCCGGCGGCGTGCTCGGGGCGGTCGCCGCGGAAACAGTCTGGCCTCGCGCCAGAGCGGCCAGCAGCAACGCGACCCCCAGCATCAAGGCGAGCCGTCGCCGACCCGGCGCGCGTTGCGGCCGCAGGCACAATGGCCCCAGGCGATTCATTGTGGGGGAATCCTGCCCGGCGGTTCTCATGACGCCGCGACGTTAGCCGCCGCGCTGCGGCGCGTCAACGAACATCGAACGCGGCCGGCCCCTACGTGTGCAACCTCGACGGCGACAACCCGCCCCACGTCGGCCTGTCCGACCTGGCGATCCTGCTGTCGTCCTACGGGCTGTGCGCAGACGATCCCGGCTACATCGAGGAGGCGGACATCAACTGCAGCGGGTGCGTGGGACTGGCCGATCTGGCCACGCTGCTGAGCTGCTATGAGCAGTAGCGTCCGAGCAGACCGGCTCGGGGGACGACTTCGGGGCCGCCCCCGGCAGCGGACGCGCGGCGGCGATTCGCGCTCCCAACTTCAGCGACCGTATTGATCGGCGTGCGCCGCGCCGCGCCGCGGGAGGTTCTCGCCCACGCTGATCGTCCAACCGCCGCCGACTTCGCCGCTGGGGGGTCGCGGCAAGCCGACGTAGGACGACGGCCAGGAATAGATGTAGGCGTCGGCGTACTTGCCGCCCAGGTCCGACGAGACGCCGTACCGGGCGGGGTTCCGTTCCCGCCCCACGCTCGCACCGCCCCGGCCGCTCGTGCCGACCAGCATGGCGAAAGCGTCGGGGGCGACACCGTGTTCGATGCCGCGCGGCCGGCGATAAAGCGCCAGCGCGTCCAGCTTGGGCTCGGGCGGCTGTTCCCCGAGAACCTTGCGTTCTTCGGGCGTCGGCTCGACCGGCTTGAACTCGGGGATCGGCAGGATTTCGTGGTTCGACGGCCGCCCCTCGACACCGATCAGGGCCGCCATGCGCGGGGCCTCGTCGGCATCGGACGGCAGTTCCCTGGTCGTCGGGGCGGCGGTGATCGCCTGGGCCTTCTGCCGACAGCCGCTCGCGCCAGCCAGCAACCCGACCAGAACGGCCGCCCACAGCCATGGTCTCCGAGTTCGCGTGCTCATGTGCGTATGGTTATCCGATCGCAAGAAAGTTCGCAAGCAGCTTGTGCCCCTCGCGGGTCAGGAAGCTCTCGGGATGAAACTGAACGCCGAAGACCGGCTGGGTTCGATGGCGGATGCCCATGATCTCGCTGGAATCGTCCTCGGCGGTCGCGGTCACCTCGAACGCATCCGGCAGCGTGTCCGGATCGACGATCAGCGAGTGGTAGCGCGTGGCCTGAAACGGGTTGCTCAGGCCCGCGAACACGTCGCGGCCGTTGTGACGGATCATGCTCGTCTTGCCGTGCAGCAGCCGCGACGCGCGAATCACGGCGCCGCCGGCGGCGCAGGCGATCGACTGGTGCCCCAGGCACACGCCCAGCAGCGGAACCTCCCCCGAAAACCGCCGCACCACCTCGACGCTGATGCCCGCCTCGGCCGGCGTACACGGACCGGGCGAGATGATGATGTGGTCGGGCCGCCGGGCGGCGATCTCGTCGAGCGTGATCCGGTCGTTGCGGTGTACCTGGACCTCGACGTCCGGACGGATCTCGCCCAGCGTCTGCACCAGGTTGTACGTAAACGAATCGTAGTTGTCGATCAGCAGGACCATGACAGCTCGTTCGGGCGGGTCGCGGCGCCACATCACGCTACAATGCGCACGGGGCCGCCGCTCGGTGCGCGGCCCGCCGCACAAGGACGCCCGCATGATACCGATCTCCGATGCCGATTTCGACCGGGCGGTCGCCGCGGCCCTGCGCGCGATTCCCGGCGAGTTTCGGCGATACCTCGACAACGTCGTGATCGAGGTGCACGCCGCGCCGGGGGCCGACCTCGATGTTCCCGGCGACACGCTCGGGCTCTACATCGGCGTCCCGCTGGAAGAGAAGGCCGACCCGGGCGTGAGCGTGTCGCTGCCCGACCGCGTGATCCTCTTTCGCGACAACCTTTGCGCCCTGTGCGCGTCGCGCGAGGAACTGATCGACGAGATCCGTATCACGCTCCTGCACGAAATCGGTCACCACTTCGGCCTCGACGAAGACCAACTCGCCGAGCTGGGATACGATTAGGTCGTGCAGGCGCCAGTTGGACTGCGCGAACGGGGGGAGGCATGGGTACGAGGCGGCAAGGCCGGGACGTTGCGCCGTGTCTCAGAAACGCTGTTATTCGGAACGGCCACGATATCCGAGTGCCCCGGGCGTCTCGCCTGTGCGCGGGAAGGGTGCCAGACAGGCCCCGTCCGCGGACGGACCGCGTGGGCCGCGCTCGCGTGCACGTGCCCCGCTCGTTGTTCCGTTGTCTCGTTGTTGCGTTCAACCGTTGTCCCGCTTACTGCCATGAGGTGTTGCCGATGAACACGACGCTTACGTCCAAGACCACGCCCGCGGCCGGCCGGCCGATCGGAAGTTCCGCCGCGCCGCCGCACCGCTGCATCATCCGGGCTGCGATGGCCGTGGGCGGGCTGGCGTGGGCCGTGGCCGCGGCGACGGCCCAGACGTCGCGCCCCGCGACGCTGACTCCCGCGGAGCGCGGGGCCAGGCTGGCCCGGGCGGCCCGGGACATGGACGCCGCCCAGGACCAGATCGAGGCCCGGCTCCTGCTCGAACGCGGGGCGAAGTACCTTCTCGCTGCCCAGGAGGCCGACGGGGGCTGGGCATCACAAACCGGTCCGGGCATCTCGAGCCTCGTCGTCAAGGCGCTCGCCCAGGCTCCCGGCGCAGGCCCCCGACACGCGGCCGTCCGTCGCGGCGTGCGCTTCGTCCTGCGGTTCCAGCACGATGACGGCGGCATCTACAGCTCCGGCGGCCTGCTCAAGAACTACGAAACGAGCGTGGCGCTGTCGATGCTGGCGGTGCTGCACGACAAGCAGTACGAGCCGCAGATCCGCCGGGCGCGGGCCTTTCTCCAGAAGCTCCAGTGGGACGAAGGCGAGGGCAAATCGCCGGCCGACCCCTGGTACGGCGGCGCCGGCTACGGGCGCCACAAGCGCCCCGACCTGTCCAACACGCAGATGATGCTCGAGGCGCTCCACGACAGCGGCCTGCCCCCGGACGACCCCACGTACAAGAAAGCGCTGCTGTTTATCCAACGCTGCCAGATGCGCGGCGAATCCAACGACCAGCCGTTTGCGCGCGGGGCGACCGAAGGCGGGTTCATCTACTCGCCGGCCAACGGCGGCGAGTCGAAAGCGGAGACGACCGACACCGACGGCCAGCACCGGCTGCGTTGCTACGGTTCGATGACCTACGCCGGTTTCAAGAGCATGTTGTACGCCGGCCTGAACAGGAGCGACCCGCGCGTGCGGGCGGCGCTGAACTGGATCGGCCGGCACTGGACGCTCGACCACAACCCGAACATGCCCACGCGCCGCAGCCGACAGGGCTTGTATTACTATTACCACGTTTTCGGGCGGGCGCTGGCGGCCTGGGGCGAACCCGTCGTCCGCGATCACGCCGGCCGCGCGCATCGCTGGCGCCGCGAGCTGGTCGCCAAGCTGGCCTCGCTTCAGAAAGACGACGGGAGCTGGATCAACGACCAGGACCGCTGGATGGAAGGCAT
>CAYRXN010000325.1:0-2633 GCA_964428275.1 uncultured Planctomycetales bacterium
TTCGACCGGGTGGGACGCGGCAGCACTGGGTATCGTGCGGCTCAGCGGACCGCGGGCGCTGTCGCTGTGGCGCGCGGTTCGTTCGAACGCGTGCGCGCGGAACCGCGGCGAACCGCCGCATCACCCTCCCGCACCGGCAACGGGTCGCACCGCCCGGCACGTCGATCGCGTGCAAGTGACGCCGGCACTGAGCCTGCCGGCGGACGTTTTCTGTTTTCATGCGCCCCATAGCTATACCGGGCAGGACGTGGTCGAGATTCATACTGTCGGAGCACTGCCGGCACTGCGGGCGCTGGCAGCCCGGCTGATCGCGCTCGGCGCCCGGCGAGCGCTGCCCGGCGAGTTCACCGCCCGGGCATTCCTCAACGGCCGCATGCGTGCCGAACAGGTAGAAGGAGTCTTGCGGCTGATCCACGCCGCCGATCAGGCCGACGCCCGGGCCGCCGCCCGCCTGGCACGGAAGGGACATACGCAGGCCGCGTCGGAGGTACACGACCGCCTGCTCGATCTGCTGGCGGCGGTCGAGGCCGGGATCGACTTCGCCGACGAGGAAGACGTGCGGTTCATCACGACCGCAGAGCTCACCACGGCACTCGACGATCTGATCGCCCGGCTCGCCAGGTGGTCCCTGGAGGCGGCAGAACCGGACCGCGGCGGCCGGCCGCACGTTGCGCTGGCGGGGCTTCCCAACGCCGGCAAGAGCACGCTATTCAACATTCTACTCGGTAAGAACCGCGCCATCGTATCACCCGTGCTGGGAACGACGCGCGACGTGCTCTCGGGCGAGATCGAACTCGATGGCGTTGCGATCGTGCTTCAGGACTGTGCCGGGCTCGGTACATCGACCAGCGAGCTCGAGTCCGCGGCGCACCTGGCGGCGGAACAGGCCGCGGCCCACGCCGACCTGGTGCTGTGGGTACACGAGCACGACCGGTCGTGGCGGGCGGCGGAAGTGACCGCGGCCCGCAACACGCCGGCCGAGCGCCGAATACTGGTGCTCAGCAAGATCGACCGCCCGTGCCGGCGCCGGGAAGCGGAGCCGCCGCTGGAGTTTCGGGAGGTCGTGCGTGTCAGCGCGGCTCGCGGAAAAGGGCTTTCGCGGCTCCAGGAGGCGATCCTGCGGGCGCTGAGCGGCCCCCACGGTTCCAGCTTTGTGATCGGCCCGAACGATGTGATCGCTCCGGCGCTCGCGGCGCTCGAGCGAGCCCGGCGGCTCGTCCGCGAGGACCAAGCCGACCGGAGGGCCCCCGAGCTGGTCGCACTGGAGCTTCGGGACGCAGCGGATCACCTCGGGACACTTACGCCCGCCGCGGTCGTTGAGGACGTGCTGAGCAGAATCATGACACGTTTTTGTATCGGAAAGTAAAATCGACAACGCAATTCGGCCGCCAGGGCCGTTAAGGAGGGGGGATCCAAACTACGCCGCGTGGGGCAGATTAGGGGGAGCGCAAGAACCGGAACCAACTTAACCCATTGCTATAAAAGAGATTACGAAATATCCCGGCAGATTGGCGCGGAAATGGTCGCGCAACGCTCGGAATTGGCGTTAAAGGACTCGGCGTCATGAGCCGACTAATAGGGAAAGACGGTACGCCCTGAATCGTGATTTCGGCTTGACGAATCCGAATTGTTGGGCAATAATTGGTGTAGTTCTGATAATAATCGTACCTCGGAGACGAGGACAGTAACGAATCGGCTTCTTTCCCCTCCGGAGAGCACCGGGACGCCTCAGGGCCCCTGGTGCCCTCTTTTTTTTTCACACTTTCTGGGCCCCCCGGATCGAGCCAGTACCCGTGCGACACAAGACGGGGGTTGCGGCGCGCCGGTATCCTCACGATCCCCGGCGATCGCATCGCGGAGAGTCTGCGCTAATCCCCGACAATCTGGATGATGACGTCGCGCCGGCGCGCCCGCGTGTCGAAGTCGATCAACACGATCTGCTGCCAGGTGCCCAGCATCAGCCGCCCGTCGATCAGCGGGATCGTGACGGAAGGGCCCAGGGCGGAGGCACGCACATGCGAATGGCCGTTGTCGTCGTGCCACGTCTCCTCGTGCTTGTAATACGCGTCGGCGGGTGCGAGCTTGTCGTAAAACGCTTTCAGATCGTGCGTCAGCAGCCCCGGTTCGGCTTCGGTCGTCGTGATCGCCGCCGTCGAACCCACGACGCACACGCATACCAGCCCATCGCGGATGCGGCTCTCGCCCACTGCCGTCTTGACGGCTTCGTTGATGTCGATCACGTCGGTGTTACCGCGCGTGGGAACCTGGATACGGTGGGTCTGGGTCATGGGCGGGCTCCTGGGCCGGCGGTCGCAGCGCCGCGGGGGCGACGCGTGCCGGAGACGCGCAGCCAGTCGTCGAGCCGGAACTCGACCACCTCGTCGTGGATCGCCGGGATGTAGGCGTACATGGTCCTCGTGCCGGGAACGAGACAGACGCTGTGAAGCGTGATGTCCTGGGCGGCGGTGCGAACCAGATCGAGCGCCGCGGCGGGCGTCAGCGGCCGGCCGGTGGCAGCGATTCCAGCAAGACCGGCGGCCAGCGCCCTGTAACGCCAACCCGCCCGGGGGGCCTTGCGCAACCGGAAATGGTTCGTACACCAGAGGGCCGACCGCAGCGCCCCCTCGTTGTTC
>CAYRXN010000326.1:0-4426 GCA_964428275.1 uncultured Planctomycetales bacterium
ACATCTCCGAGATGAGCTGGACCCGGCGGATCAACCACCCGTCCGAGCTGATCAACGTCGGCGACGAGATCGAAGTCGTCGTGCTCGAAATCAACAAGGACAAGCAGGAAATCTCGCTGGGCATGAAGCAGACCGAGGTCAACCCGTGGACGACCGTGGCCCAGAAGTATCCTCCGGGCACCGTGATCGAGGGCGTCGTCCGCAACCTGACCAACTACGGCGCCTTCATCGAGATCGAGGAAGGCATCGACGGCCTGCTGCACGTCAGCGACATGAGCTGGACCAAGAAGGTCAGCCATCCGTCCGAGATGCTCAAGAAGGGCGACAAGGTGCAGTGCGTCGTGCTCGAGGTGGACCAGGAGAAGATGCGCGTCGCGCTGGGTCTCAAGCAGCTCACCGAGGATCCGTGGGTCCGGGCCGTGCCCGAGCGCTACCAGCCCGGCATGGTCGTCCGCGGCAAGGTCACCAAGATCACCAACTTCGGTGTCTTCGTCGAGCTGGAGCAGGATCTCGAAGGGCTCCTGCACGTTTCCGAGCTGGCCGACCACAAGGTCGAGAACCCGCAGGACGAGGTCAAGATCGGCGACGAGATTGACGTCAAGATCCTCCGCGTGGACACGCTCGAACGCAAGATCGGCCTCTCGAAGAAGCGGGCCGACTGGGTCGGAGAGGAAGGCGAAACCACCAGCGACAAGCCCCGGCGCGAACGCAAACTCCGCGGCGGCCTCGGCGAGTCCAGCGACGCCTTCGGCGGCGGCCTGATCGACACGTCGTCGTTCAACCAGGACAACGGGTAAGCTCTCGTCCTGACCGGCGCCGGGCCGGACCATCGCGTGGATGATTCCAAGCGTCCGGGTCTGAACACCCGGACGCTTTCGTGCGCACACCGGGCGAGCCGGGCGGGCCGCACGCATACGTGACCGCCACGAAAAGCGGCAACGCGAAGGCGCAGCGGGGCCGCGTGCGCTTCGAGACACTTGGGGCACCGAGGCCGCCGCCGGCGCATCGCGGCCGGGCACTCGCCGTCGCCGCCGAAACCGCCTCGCGCCGCGGGTTGTGTACCGCCGGCGCGGCGGTATAGTACCGGGCTGAAAGCTCGCGCCGGTCCGGTAGGCTGCGCGGCGGATTTCGGTTCTACGGAGAGCGTAATGAGCAAGCGGACGAGAAAGATTGCGGTGTTGGCCGTGACCGGCGGCGTGTTGTTCCAGGCGGTCGGCTGCTCGAGCCTGATGACCCAGCAGATCGTTCAGTTGATCTTCAGCCAGGTGCTGTCCGCCGTCATTCAGTCGATCCTCAACAGCGGCACGCCGGTGGTCTGAGCCGCCGGCCCGGGCCGCGAGCGGCGGGGGGAAATGGCGATCGGATCGGAGGCGCCGAGGCGCTGGCCGGCCGGGCGCGGTGTCGCGGTCGGCGCTCGCCGGCGGGCGGCGCGTCACCAGAGGGAGTCAGAGCAGGTGTCCCGTTATTTCCGCAACATCTACCAGACGGTCACCACCATCCTGATCGGGATGCGGATCACGCTGCGGTACTACTTCGCCAAGACGGTGACGCTCCAGTACCCGGACGTCGCCCCGGTCTTGCAGCCGCGGTTTCGCGGGTTCCACTACTACGAAATCGAGAAGTGCATCGCGTGTGACCAGTGCGCCCGGGCCTGCCCGGTGGACTGCATCTACATCGAGAAGAGCGGCCCGCGCAAGATCGACAAGGAGTCGGGCGTCGCCAAGGGCGGCGCGATGCAGCGCTACGCAATCGACTACGCCAAGTGCATGTTCTGCGGGCTGTGCACCGAGCCGTGCCCGACCGAGTGCATCCACATGGGCGACAACCACGACCTGTCTTCCTACGACCGCGCCAGTCTCGTGATCGAGTTCACCGAACTGGCCAAGGAGGGGCTGCAAACGCCGATGCCGCTCTGGGCCCAGCGCGACCGGCTGCCCGAATGGGCCGCGCAGCGCAAGGCCCGCTGGCTCGAACGGGCCGAGCCCAAGCGTGAGAAGATGCTCGAGGCCCTCAGGCCCAGCGAGATCCCCAAGGCCAAGAAGGTGGCCAAACCCGCCGCCGCGGGCGACAAGCCCAAGCCCGCGCCGGCCGAGCGGCCGCCGGCCGATTCCGGACCCGACAAGACCGACACGAAGTGATTTCGGCCCGACCCGCGATCGGGAGAGGTTTCCATGCTCCTCGCTGCTGAAAACAACCCCGCGACCCTGCTCCAGGGTGTGCTTGTGTTCGTCGCCGCCGGCGTCGCCATGATCGTGGTCGCGCTGGCGCTGGGCGCGCTGATCCGCCGGCGCCTGCCGCACCGGGTCAAGGGCGAGCCCTACGAGTGCGGCGAGCCGACGATCGGCGAAAGCTGGGTGCAGTTCGACCTGCGCTTCTACGTCGTGGCCCTGGTGTTCGTGATCTTCGACGTGGAGATCGCCCTGTTCTATCCGTGGGCGGTGATTTACAAGCAGTCGGGCATCGCCGGGCTGGTTGACATGCTGTTCTTTTTCGGCGTGCTGGTGGTGGGGTTCCTGTACCTCTGGCGTTTCGGGTACCTGGACTGGGTGCGTTCGACCTCGGCCCAGCAACCGGCCGAGCCGTCGGATCGGACCCACGCGTAAACGCCGGGGCAGCCGGTTCGCGTGGGGGGGACGCCGGCGCCGGGGCCCGGGAAACGAGAAAGTCGCTGCCGAGCGGCCGCACCTGCGAGGCTTGAGAAGTGAGCTGGATTGAAAACCGATTCGAAGACAACCTGATCATCACCAGTCTCGACTGGGCGATCAACTGGGCGCGCAAGAGCAGCATCTGGCCGATGACCTTCGGCATCGCCTGCTGCGCGATCGAGATGATGGCCGTCGGGGCCAGCCGGTTCGACCTCGACCGCTTCGGCGCGGGGGCCTTTCGCGCGACGCCGCGTCAGGCCGACCTGATGATCGTCGCGGGCACGGTGACCTACAAGATGGCCGACCGCGTCCGGCGGCTCTACAACCAGATGCCCGAACCCAAGTACGTCATGGCGATGGGCGCCTGCACGATCGGCGGCGGGCCGTACTTCAAGCACGGCTACCACGTGGTCAAGGGTGTCGATCTGGTGGTGCCGGTCGATGTCTACGTGCCCGGTTGCCCGCCGCGGCCCGAATCGTTGCTCGAAGGCCTCATGCGGCTCCAGGACATGATTACGCACCAGACGCTCGCCCGGCAGCCCCGGGCGGCCACGGCCTGACCGCCGCCGGCCGCGCGTCGAGAAATCAGGCAGGAACACCATGGTCCCTGAAGCAGTCCTCGAAATCATCGAGAAGCAGTTTCCCGACGAAGTGATCGAGCTCGTCGCCGAGGGCGTGCATCCGCACGCCGTCGTCCGCCCCCAGCGCTGGCACGAGATCGCGCTGTTCCTGCGCGACGACGAGCGGTTGCGTTTCGACTGGCTGCGCTGCATCACCGGCGTCGATCACATCGAGGACAAGGTCTTCACGCTCGTCTACGACCTGCACGCCACGCTGCCCGGAGAGTCGCCCGACGACATCTGGAAGGTGCGCAACGAAATCGCGATCAAGGTCCGGGTCGATCGCGACGATCCGCACGTCGCCTCGGTCGCCGACGTCTGGCCCGCGGCGAACTGGCACGAGCGCGAAGCGTATGACCTGCTCGGGATCATTTTCGACGGGCACCCCGACCTGCGCCGCATCCTCTGCTGCGACGACTGGGTCGGCTACCCGCTGCGCAAGGACTACGAATACCCGCTCGAGTTCCACGGCATTCCCGCGGTCACGGAGTTCGCCCAGACCCGGCCGCAGCACTGAGCGAGGCGCGTGATGGTTCGGCCGCGACGTGCGGTCATGCGACCGATCGTTGGCGACGGCTGGTGGAATCTGGCGGTTCTGGCCGGCCTGCTGGTGGCCTGTGCCGGCTGCCACGGCGGCAGACCGGCGGTGCGGGCCAGGGAGCTGGCCGCGATCCCCGGCCTGTCGGTCGTCGAGCGGGACGGCCTGTTCCTGCGCATCAAACGCGCCGGTGGAGCGGGCAGCGTCCGGCTGGAAGTCGCCGGGCGGGAGGTGGGTGAAGCGGAGCTGCGCGTCGGCGACCGCTTCTCGGTAGTCGATGCCGCCGGCGGGCAGACGGTCTACCGCATCATGATCGCTGGCGACGATCGCGTCGTGCTCAAACGCGTCCGGACGATCGATCGGCTGGCGACCGGCGGCCGGTTGCGAACGACCGAAGACGTGGTCGCGGTATCGCCGTACAACCTGGAAGAGCCGGGCCCGACCCGCGGGCCCTCCTGAATGCGGGCGGCGGCGCCGCCGGCCGCGCAAGCGAGAAACGGGTAGCCCAAGATGACCGAACAGACGCTGGCGTTTCAGCCTGACATCGACATCGACCTCAAGCGCGACGACCTGGCCGATCTGCCCACCGAGGAGATGCTGATCAACATGGGTCCGCAGCACCC
>CAYRXN010000327.1:0-4793 GCA_964428275.1 uncultured Planctomycetales bacterium
AAACTTTACCTGCTGCTCAATTACTTTAGCTCAACAAAGGCCGCTTCTCTTCTGCTCACTTAGAGAACGCGGCCTTTTCTTTAGTTAACGGCCTTAACGTCCCGTTAACGTCCCGCCCAAAGGCTTGCAAAGGAGGAAGGCAAACAAAACAAAAGTCACAACGCGCCAACATGATCAACGAGGCGTTGAGTCCTTACTTTCAAAACCGGACGCCTGCCGCCACCTCACAAACACCATGCCGGACGGCTAAAGTGTTGCTTTTTTGAAAGCGTGCTTTACCCAAGACGTCTCAACACAAACCTCGCCTTCCCTTGTAAAGCGTTCACAATTCCCCAAGCCGTTGCCTTTTCTCCTTTGAGTCTTATTTGGCAAACTAAAGAAAGGCCAAGGTAGTCTTTTACCGTTAAAAAAAGCGGCAACAAAGTTCCTTCAAACTTTTCAAAATTTTTGCAGAACTTTGGTGGAAGGAAAAAATAATGAAACGCCGATTCGTTCATCTCTTCTGTTTACTCGTGTTACTGTGTGCTAAAGCGACATTCGCATCACCGGATACAATCATTCCAAAGCCGAAACAAATAAAACTTTCAGGGCGTGAGCTGCCTTTGACATCGATGCGGATCGTCCTCGTGACCGACGAGAAGAAATTGCGCATCGGGGCCGACGAGATCAACGCCCGACTTGCAGACCTCGGCGCAAAACCGCTGCCCGTGCTCGCGGGTGCCGACCGCATCGGCCCGAACGCGATCGTGTTGCTCCACGCGGGCTCCCGCGCCGGACGTCGCGTCGCCGCGAGTTTCCGTATCGATGTGTCCGCGCAAAAACCCGGGGAACAGGGCTACGTGATCGCATCCCGTCGGACGGACCGCGGCACGCGGGTCTTCCTCGCGGGCAGCGACGCCCAGGGCGCGCTCTACGCCGCGGTCACGCTGCGATACCTCATCGAACGCCGGCCAGCCGGGCCGGTGCTCTTGGAAGCGGAAGTCGTGGACTGGCCAGACTTCAAATGGCGCCAGATGGGAGTGCCCTTCGCAATCCCGCTGAGGCAACCCTGGTACGATCTGAAGGCGGCCGCAGCCCGAGGCAATCGAGACCGTATGCAACAGGCCGAGCGGCGTTACTTCGAGACCGAAAAGCAATACATCGACTGGCTGCTGCGACACAAAATCAACCTCATGAGCCCACAACCTGCGGGCTGGGCCGCACGCCCCGAGTCGCTCACTCCGTTCCTCCGCGCGGCCATCCGCCGCGTCAACCAGTACGCGCTCGACCGCGGCATCGGCACCTTCTACAACGCGAGCATCTGCATCGGCACGTATCCGAAAGACAAAGACAACCCCGACTTCAAAGACGTGGTGTTCTATCGCGGGCACAAGCGCTACTTCTGCTGGTCGCGGCTCGACTACCATCGCCGCAAGGCGCGGCGCATTGCCGAGATGATGCGCGACTGTGCTTACACGGGCTTCTACCTGCACGACGTGGATGGAGGCGGCTGGAAAGACCCGGCCATGTGGAGCAAACGCTGCGAACGGTGTCGCAAGATGTACGGCGACGACCACGCCGCGGCCGACAAGGCCGTCTTCGGCACCTACTACGACGAGATCAAACGGCTCGTGCCGAACGTGAAATTCGTCGCCGTGATCTATCCCTACTCGCCGAGCTATCTGAACCCAGATTGGCTCGAAGACCAGATTCGCAGCGAAAGCGGCGACCTGCCCGGCATCCGCCAGATGGCCGAACGCCTGGCCCGGAAGAACTGGAACTTCCTCAAGCGCGTCGGCGAACTGCTGCCGCCCGACATCTACATCTGCATCCGCGAAAACACGCGGCCGAACATCGATCTCATCCGAAAAGTGTACGGCCGGCGCCCCTTCTACCTCTACTACGAGTACGCCTACTGGAAAGGCTGGCGGCCTTGTTTCATCACGACGCCGCGCTGGACGAAGACGTTCCTCTACCCGGGCATCGACGACATCCTCTACGGCAACAACTCGCTCTACGACTACAACATGCTCACACAGCTCTACGGCGTCGAGTGCTCGTGGAACACCGAAGGGCCGGGCCGGGAGCTGTTCCCGAGCAAGGCTGCGTGGCGCGACCCGCGGCAGTGTCTCGAACCAAAAGAGGTGGCCGAGGCGTTCGCCAAACGAGCGTGCCGCGACTTCTGGGGCGACGAGGCCGCACCGTACCTCGTGCCGTTCTTCATGGGCAACCTGAGCGTCTGGTTCATTCGGGATCCCGACGCGGTCGCTCGCAAGTGTGGTCTCACGAACGTGGCCGAACTCATGCGCGGCCAGGCCCAGGCTGCCGAACGTGCGACGCGCTCGCTCGCGGCACTCTGGCAAAAGGTGGTCGCTGCGAGCAAGCAACACCGTCGGATCATGAGCGACTACGCGTATCCGTACTTCGTCGATTTCTACAAGCTCGCGCTCGGCGCGCGGATCGTCGCGAACTACAAGGCGCAACGGCTAGAAGCCGAACGCGCGGTGATCGCGGGCGACCTGGACCGTGCCGAACGGATCGTGGCCGAAACGCGACGCGAGCTCGACCGCGACGCGGCCGAGCTCGCCCGCGTGCGTGCGGAGCTCAAGCGCGAGCCGTCCTTCGCGTCGGCCTACAGTAAACGAGATCCGTTTGGTGCGCTCTTCCATCTCGACGTGTCGGAGCTGCGCAAAGACCTCGATCGATTCGACGCGCAACGTCAGGCCATGTTCGAATCGTTCAACATTCCCCGTTGGTTCCGCAAAATCATGGAACAACGCTCCTTCACGGCCGCTCGCACGCGCGGGCCGATTCGCGTCGACGGCCGTCTCGACGAGCCCGCGTGGGCGCAGACGCCCGTGATCGAGCATTTCGTCAACTATCGACGCCTGCAACTCGCGTCGCTCGAAACCCGCGTGCGTGTGCTCTACGACGACCGATTCCTCTACGTCGGGTTCGAATGCGCCGATCCCCGCGCGTCCGAGCTGCACATCGCACCGCGCGAGCGGGACGCGCACGAGCTCGTCGATAGCGTCGAGGTGTTCGTCGATCCGAACCGCACGCGCAAGGCGTTCTTCCACTGGATCGTCGATGCGGGCGGCAACCTATTCGACGCGGCTCGGCGCCGCGGGCCGGACGGCGTGTGGAAATACTCGACCGAGTTCAACAGCCGTTGCAAGTTCAAAGTGCGAATCGACCGGGACCGATGGTGGGTCGAGATGGCGATCCCGTTTGCCGAGCTCGGCGCGCGGCCGCGGCGAGGCAGACCGTGGGGGTTCAACGTGTGTCGGAACATCGTGCACACGCATCCCGACGGCAAGGCCGAATGCGTGACCGCGGGCTTCCTCGGCGGCGGAAATTTCCACACGGTCGAGCGCTATCCAACCCTCAACTTCGCGCCGGCACCGGTGCCGCCGCAGCCGGCCGACGTGCGAATCACCGTGCGCAACGCGATGTTCCGGCCCATCACGACCGGCGAGGGCGGCGGCGTGGAAGCGACGTTCGACATGTGGGTCGAGACGACCTCTGCGCTTCACGACGTGGACGTCGAGGCGGTGGCGTGGGTCGGCGACCGCCGGGTAGGCACGTTCACGATCGCGCGCAAACCCGTCGTGCAGCTACTGTGGCGCAGCCTGCGGCCGGTGACGCTCACCGTGAAGGAGATCGTGCCGGGGCTGGAGGTGGTCTTCGTCGTGCGTGCGCGCGAGGGCGAATGGCGTGCGCGCTACGTCTTTGGCCGTCCGCCGCGGCGCAAGGCGGCGGCGCCCCGGTTCGTGCCCGGCGTGGACGGTCGTGGCCAGGCGCTCGCCTCGCTCGCGTGCTTCCCCGCGGTCCACTTCGACAACGGCCGCAAGCTCTGGCTCATCCGGCCCGAGGCCGGCACGATCGAGTTCTGGGTGCGTCCCCACTGGGACGCGCGTCAGCCCGCCTCGCCCCTCCGATGGATGCGCCACATCTTCCTCGACATGGGGCCCGTGCGGTACGACTATCCGTTCCTCACCAACTACCGCACGATCGCGATCGGCGAATGCGACACAGGCACGCTCGTGTTCATCCTCACCAATCGCAACTACAAGGCGCGCACGACGAGCGCGATGGTGCGCGGCTGGAAGCGGGGCGAATGGCACCACGTGGCCTGCCAGTGGCGCATCCGCGACGGACGGTGCGACATGCAAATCTACGTGGACGGCCGCAAGGCCAGCGGCAAAGTCGCCGGGCACGAAGTGAAACGCTACGTGAAGGAAGAGGAGGCGTTCCTTATCCAGCTCGGCGCGATGAACACCGGCGTGCTACCCGCGGACGCGGACATCGACGAACTCCGGATTTCCGATCGGCCGCGTTACCGCGGCGCGTTCACCCCGGCGAAGCGGCCCGCGGTCGATTCGGCGACGCTGATCTTGTTCAGATTCGACGGCAACCTGCGGGGCGAATGCCCGGGTGGCCGAACGATCGTCGCGCGGCCCGGCACGGCCGGTTGAGGGCGACAGAACCGTTGTTCGACTTTCCGGTCAAGCAGAATTGAAGCTAATTAGCCGAAGACAACGCCGAAACTTAAAGCAAAAACATAAGAACAGAGGAAGCCGACACGTTTCAGAGTTTTTGAGGTTGTCCGGGAATTGGAGGGGCACGCTCTGTCGTGGCCGCTAGAGGCTTGTGTCTCGAGGACAGCTTCCCAGACAGGTCCAGTAGCTGCAAGACCTGTAAATTCCTGAAAAAAGCGGACGAATCCCCGGACACCCTCAAGTATTTGTCTCACTACAGGTTCTACTGAAGTTCCCCAGAAGGCTTCCTCTTTTAAAAAGGAAATAAACTTC
>CAYRXN010000328.1:0-12420 GCA_964428275.1 uncultured Planctomycetales bacterium
CGCGTTCGTCAAGCGGCTGCGCCGGGAGTTCCCGGCAGCGTCGGACCCGCCGTGGTGGCGGCGCTGGTCGCAGGCATCACGCGGCACATGGGGCCAGCTTTTCCAGAAACGTCGCTGATCCGCCGGCGAAACGCTGGTGACGCCGGACAGCGAAGGCGCGAAGCGGGAAACGCCCGCAGACCTTGCCGAGACGGGTCCTCGCGGTCCTTCCGCCTCCGGCGGCCGGCAGTCCCGGGGACGCGTGGGCGAGGCGTGCCATTGACCCGCCCGGCCACACCCCGATAATGGCACGCTGTCGAGCGCGGTACCGCTTATCCCTGATCGAGAAACCACGACGTGCACGTGCGAATCGAACAACCCCCGGGGGCACCTTGGCAACGGAGGCATCCGCGCCGCGCCCGTGGTCCGGCTGTCTGGGCGGCGGTGCTGCTGGCGGCGGCGCTGACGCTGCCGGCTATCGCGCAGGTCGAACCCGACGAAGAGCCGCTGCTGCCCGAGGCGATCGGCTCGTTCGATATCGAGATGCACGGTCGTTACGTTCGCCAGTGGCGCGAGGACGACGGCACGCTCGTGCTGATGTTCAACGGCGATTTCGAGCTCATCGCCGAGCGACGGCAGCTTTCCGCCAACGATGCCGTGGTGTGGATCAAACCGGCCAGGAGCGAGACCGGCCGAAAGTACTACGAACTGATGGTGTACCTTTCGGAGCAGGCCGAAGTACGCGAGCCGGGCGGTACGACCACGACCGACAACACGCTGCTCGTGACCAACCTGCGCACGTTCGGACGCATCATCAAGTCCGAGGATGCCCACGCACCGGAGGCGCGGCGTGACACGCCGCTCTACAAGGCCGCGGTGCAGGCGCGGCACCGCTTCCTGGCGGGGGAACCGGCCGAGGGCGTCGAGCCCCGGCCGGTCGTGGTGGCCCGGCCCGAAGACCTGCGCAAGCCGAAGCGCCCCGCACCGACGATCTACTACAACTTCGGCCAGATCGACGTGGCCCAGACCCCCGACGGGGAGACCGTCCAGGTCGTCACCGGCGGGATCTACCTTTCGCGCGGCGGCGGTCCCGATTCGCCCGTGCTCGAAATCCGGGCCGACAGCGGCGTCGTGTTCCTCCCGCCGGCGAGCGAGGGATTGTTGACGCAGCCCGCCGCCGGCGCCGCGGAGCCCACCGGGCCCGAGACGCTTCCCGGCGGCGAACCGCTGCCGAAGAAAAGCGGTTCGCGGCAGAAGGCGACCACCCCGCAGCCGCCTCAGCCGGCCCCCTGGGGCATGAAGCAGAGCGGGCTGGGAAAGAGCATCGAGGCGGTCTACCTCGAAGGCGACGTCGTGCTCTCGCTCGGCCCGCGTTTCGTGCGGGCCAACCGGCTCTACTACGACTTCCGGCGCGACCGGGCGATCCTGCTCGATGCGGTGTTTCGGACGGACATCCCCCAGCGCAACGTGCCGCTCTATGTCCGGGCCGATGAGATTCGCCAGCTCTCGGCCCGCGAGTTCACCGCCCGTCACGCCCGCGTGAGCACCAGCGAGTTCTACACGCCCAGCTACCACCTGGGGGTCGGCGAGGTCTACCTGCGCGACCGCACGGTCTTCAACGCCAAGGGCGAGCCCGAGTCGGCGCTGGCCGGCACGTATGAGCTGCGCAACGCGACGCTGAATGTCGAGAACGTGCCGATTCTGTGGTGGCCCTACAGCCGCGGCGATCTGAGCTCGACCGAAACCAGCATCCGCAATTTCCGCGCCGGCTATCGGGACAACCGCGGCGCGTCCGTCGAGAGCGAGTGGTACCTGTTCAACCTGCTGGGCGTTTCGCCGCCGCCGGGGGTCGATGCGTCGTTGCGGCTCGACTACTTCTCCAAGCGCGGGCCGGGCATCGGCGTCGAGGGCAAGTACCAGCGCGAGAACTTCTTCGGGCTCACCCGCAACTACTACATCCACGACCACGGCGAGGACGAGCTCGGCCCGCTCCAGGACGACGAACCCGACACGCACAACCGCGGTCGCGTTCTCTGGCGTCACCGGCACTATCTGCCCAACGACTGGGAGCTGACGCTCGAAGTCGCGTATGCCAGCGACCCCGGTTTTCTCGAGGAGTATCGCAAGTCGGAGTGGTTCGAGGACAAGACGCAGGAAACCGTCTTCTATCTCAAGCGCGCCCGCGACACGCACGCGATCTCGATGCTGGCCAACTGGCGCACGCTCGATTTCATCAACCAGACCGAGCACCTGCCCGACTTCACCTACCGGCGCATCGGCGACACGTGGCTCGATCCGGTCGTGCTGTATCACGAATCGCACCTCGGCGACGTGCGCTACCGGCTGGACGGGCGGCACTTCGTCCGCACCCGCCTCTTTACCAACGACGGCGAAACCGACGTCACGTTCCGCACCGGCATGCGCGAAGAGGCCGAGCTGCCGATCAAACTGCCCGGACTGAACATCGTTCCGTTCGCGGTGGGCCGGGCCGACTACTGGGACGGTCACCCGCGCGGGCGCGGCGGACTGTGGCGCGGCATGGGGATCTACGGCATCCGCGCCGGCGCCTACCTCGGCCGCGTCTACGAAGACATCCGTTCGGAACTGTTCGACATCGACGGTATTCGCCACATCATCCAGCCGCACTTCGTCGGCTGGTGGGCCCACAGCAACGCCCGCAGCGACATCATCAGCCCCTTCGACGAGGGCATCGAAACGATCGACGACACCTACGGCGTGGGGTTCGGGTTGCGGCAGGTCTGGCAGACCCGCCGCGGCGGCGACCGGCCGCGCACCGTCGATCTGCTTGCGCTCAACATCGAGGCCGGGTTCTTCGGCGACAAGCAGAACGAGACCTCCAACGGCTACGTCAATCCGCTGCGGCCGGAGGACAGCCGCACGCGCAACTACATCGCCGGCGATCTGATCTATCGCATGAGCGACACGACGGCGTTGCTGTACGACTTCAACTACGATTTCGACGACAACCGCTTCGACCGCAACAACGTCTCGCTCGCCGTGCAGCGGTCGCCGCGGCTGGCGTACGTTTTCGGCTGGCGGCACGCCGGCGAGATCGAACTGGACCTGATGGGGGGCGGGTTCAACTACCGGCTCAGCGAGAAGCACATTTCCGCGTTCCGCATCTGGTACGACGTGGACCGCGGCAAGCTCGGCGAGATGACCGTCTCGCTGATCCGGCGGCTGCCGCGGTGGTACTTCGCGGTGAACTTCGAGGTGGACGAGGTCTTCGACGACTACACGATCTCGGTTTCGCTCTGGCCCGAGGGCATCCCGGAATGGACGCTCGGGTCGCGCCGCTTCACCGGCCTGAGCCGCTCGATGGCGATCAAACCCTGAGCCGGCGGCGCAAGACACCACGCACGCGGGCGCAGCGAACCCCCTCCCGATGGCCGCTTGTCCGGGCGGACCCGCGGCGCTATGCTTAACAGGACAGTTGCGCGGGCCGGGGGGAGCGGGAACCCGCCCGCTCCAGGACGTGCTCCGGCAGCCGCGGGCGCACAGGGAGATTGTCTGATGAACACACATGCAACCCGACCGGCGCGCGGGTGGATGAGGGTGGGGGTGCTCGTCGCTGTGGCGGGTCTTGGCGCGGCCCCCCTCGCGGCCGAAATCGTCGCGATTCGTGGCTCGGTCGAGGCCGAAGTCACCGAGCTGCGCGGCAGCGCGGAAGGCGACAGCGATCGCGTCTTCGAAGGCTTCCCCCAAACCTCGACCACCCTGCCGATCCAGGCGTTCGCCAGACTGGTCAGCGACGTCGGGGGGCTCGAAGGCGTGGCGATCTCGGCCGCCCAGTTCGCCGATCCGCGTGACCTGGCCCAGCCCAATCCCGAGGAGTTCGCGATCGACCTGGCACTCAACAGCATCTCACCCTCGGTCGCCTACCGCGGGCGGGCCGTCACGAGCGAGGTCCGTGAGGTCGCTTTTGCGCCGGAAGAGTTCCCCCGCTTGGCGTCGGGCCAGACGATCTCCGTGTTCGGACAGGTGTTTCTCGACGGGGCGCTGGCCGTGTTTGCCACCGATCCGCAGATGGACCTCACCGGCGCGCACGCGACGATCGAGGTCGAAGTGACGCGCCACGGCGGCAGCCTCGACGATCAGGTCGTCTTCCACGGGCGGGTCGACCTCCGCGGCACCACCGCCGGCCAGGTCCGCGTGGTGACCGACGGCGACATCCCGGCCGCTCGGCTGATTCTGACCGACCTGTCGGTGCTCTCGGATGATTTCGCCGCGTTCCACACGCTGATTATTCCGCAAGTCACGATCACCTATCCCTACGACGCCGTGGTGGGAGAAAGCTTCACGCTGACCGCCCGGATCACCGCCGACGCGACCAACCTGCCGGGCGAAACCGGTGCCGCGGTCATTCTGGGAACGCCGGTGGACTCGCTGGCGGACGTGATCCGGCTCACCCGCGGAGAGCAGGTGGCGGCGAAAACGATCGCGGCGCTGGAAAACGAGCGGGCCAACCCGAGCGGCGCCCCGGTGGTGTCGCCGTCGCCGCTGGGGGCGCTGGTGCCGGCGTGCGGGATGTTGGGGTTCGAGGGGCTGCTGGGCTTCGTGGCCCTGGCGGCCTGGCGGGTTCGCATCCGACACCCTGGATGATGCTGGGATCGCATGTTCTATTTTCGTCTCGTTATCACGGCACTGCGCAGCCTTGATACCCACTTCCTGCGCTCGCTGCTGGCCACGCTCGGCGTGCTGATCGGCGTCGGGTCGGTCGTGGCCTGCATGTCGATCATCGAGGGGGCCACCAACAAGGTGCTCGACAGCTTCAGCGCGCTCGGTTCGAACGTGCTCTACGTCACGCCGACGGCCGCCCGCGTCGAGGGACGCCGCGTCGGCGCGGCCCAGTCGCTGCGCGTCAAGGACATTCACTACCTGATGCGCGAGCTTCCCGACGACATCAAGGCCGTTTGCGGCGAAGCGATCAGCAGCGACCTGGTCAAGCACTTTCAGAAGTCTGACAGCTTCACCATCATCGCCACCACCGACGACTACTTCCGCATCAACGAGTTCAAGGCCCAGCTCGGCAAGGTCATCACCAAGCGCATCGCCGAAGACGAAACGGCCCGCGTCGCCGTGCTCGGTTCCAAGGTGGCCGAAAAGCTCTTCGGCGGCATGGACCCGGTCGGACAGACCATCAAGATCCGCGGCTCGTCCTACCGCGTGATCGGCGTGATGGAAAAACGCGGCAACGTCGGGCTGGGCGTCAACGCCGACGATACGGTTTACATTCCGCTCAAGTCCGGTCTCAAGCGCTACTTCAACCGCAAGTGGCTCAACTGGCTGACCGTGCAGCTCGCCAACCCGGACGACATCGAAGAAGTGCAGAACAAGGTGACCGCCGCCCTGCGCCGGGCGCACCACATCCGCATCGGCCAGCAGGATGATTTCAAGATCTACACGCAGGAGGAAATCCTGCGGCAGGTCAACGACATCAGTGTCATCTTCAAGATCGTCTTCTACAGCATCGCCGGCATCAGCCTCGTCGTCGGCGGCATCGGCATCATGAACATCATGCTCGTCTCGGTGACCGAGCGCACCCGCGACATCGGCGTGCGGATGGCCGTCGGCGCGCGCCGGGGCGATATCCTCGTTCAGTTCCTGGTCGAGTCGCTCATCATCAGCCTGGTCGGCGGCGCGTTGGGCCTGCTGCTGGGCGTCATGTTCGCCGACCTGCTGGACAAGGTGTTCCAGGGCATGTTCATGACGCAGATCACGTTCAACGTGGTGCTCACCGCCCTGATTACGATCAGCATCGTCGGCATGCTCAGCGGCATCTACCCCGCGTTCAAGGCCAGCCGACTCGACCCGGTCGAGGCCCTGCGCTACGAGTAGCGCGCCCTGCGGCCGGCTGGGGCTTGCCGGCGCGAGACACGCTGGCCGCCGCGGCGTGACCACCAGACCGCGTGAGGCCGTTTCGTCGTCGTTCCACCCGGTCGCTACGCGTGGTCGCTTCCGCCTGTTCGCATCATCAGCAGCAGGCGCATGCTCCCGATCGTCCGGTCGTCCACGCATCGCAGGCCGTAGGCGTCTTGCGGCTCGAACGCCGTCTCCACGCCGTGACGGAACACGATCAGGCCGCCGTCGGCCAGTCGGGGGGCGAGCCGCTCCAGCAGCGACAGCACCCGCAACGGGTCCGCCACGTCGCGGTAGGGCGGGTCCACGAAGATCAGGTCGTAGCCGCCCTCAGTGGCCGGAACCCGCATCGTCCAGGCGTTTTCTCCCGCGGTCCGCGCCTGCGCGTCCAACTTGAGTTTTTGCAGGTTGGCGCGCAAAACGCGCAGCGCCCGGCGGTCCCGCTCGACAAAAAGACACCACCGCGCACCACGCGAGAGGCATTCGATCCCGAACGCCCCGCTGCCCGCGAAGAGGTCGAGTACCGCGATGTCCGATAAATCTCCGAGTCTGCCGAGTCGATGGCCGAGGATATTGAAGATGGTTTCCTTGGCGCGGTCGGTGATCGGACGCGTGCCGCGTCCGGGCGGTGCGTCGAACCGCGCTCCCCGCAATGTTCCCGCAATCACGCGCATGGGCCTGTGGACCGTGTCGTCGTGTTCGTTGCGCGGCGGTGCGGGGCTGTTCACCCGCCCGGCGGCCGCTGCCGATACACCGTATGCCATGATACGCGACTTGAGAACCATTCTGGACGGGTGGGAGTACGAGCCGGGCAAGATCTCGGTTCGCAAGATCGTCGGGCGCGACGGGCGCGAGAAGATCCAGACCCGCGTCGATCTGGGCGTGCTCCAGTTCGAGCCGGTCGGCCGGCCCGACGGGCGGCGGCCCTACGGCTGCGAGTCGATGCTCTCGTTCTTCGAGGCCCGGCTGCGCGAGCACATCGCCCGCTACGGCTCCGACGAGGGGTTCTTCCTGCTGCCCGAGGATTGCCGCGACCTGCGCGAGGAGGCCCATCTGTATTACCAGCGCTACCTCTCGCTGTTCGTCTTGGAAGAATACGACGGCGTGGAGCGCGATACCGCCCGAAACCTGCGCGTGATCGACCTCTGCCAGCGCTACGCCGAAACGGACTACGACCGGACGGCGCTCGAGCCCCAGCGGGCCTACGTGCTGATGATGAACATCCGGGCGCGCGTGTACCGGGCGATGGCCGCCCGGCGTTACGACGAGGCCTTGGAAATCGCCGAGCAGGGCATCCGCGAGATCGCGCTCTGGGAGCAGAACACGGACTTGCCGGAGGAAGTCTCGGCCGACGGCGAGTTCGAGGTGCTGGAGGCGCTGCGCGACGAGGTCATCGCGGCCATGCCGCCCGACGCCGCCCCGCGCATCCGGGCGGAGTTGCAGGAAGCGCTCGACCGGGAAGACTACGAAACCGCCGCCGCGCTGCGCGACCGCCTCGCCCAGTGCGGCGACGTCTGAGTCTTCGGGGCGTTCGGGCGGAGGCTGCGCGTTGGCAAGACACGTGTCGCGCAGCATCACGCCCAGCCTCCAAAGGCTGAGCAGCGTTGCGATCGCGACGGGTGCGAAGCTCGCGAGCAGCGCGGCGCTTTCCAGCGAAACCCATGTGTTCTGGCCCACCAGCCACATCGCTCGTGGTCGCCACACGTGGGTGACAAAGGCGGCGGCTCCGATTCCGGCCAGGGCGAGCAGGGTCAGGACGATCAGCCACGCAGACCAGTAGCACAATACGGGCACGCGCGGCGTCATGTCCCGAAAACCGAACCAGCTCAACAGGACCCCCACCGCGAGGATACAGCCCAGGGCTGCCGCGAAACCCAGCACGCCCCAGCCTGCGATCCGAAGGAACCACAGCGCCCGGCGCGTATGTTGCATTTGTTGCCGCCCGCGATCCGCATACACGGAAGTCTGCTGTTTCCGGGGCGCGATTCCATCCCGGCGGGCCACCATTGACGCATCGCGGGGGGGACCATACCTTGTTCTGTGGCTACCATCCTGAAATCGGCGGCCCTAGCGAGAAGACCCAATGACGACCATGAAACGCATCTGGCCGGGCGCTCTGCTGCTCGGAATGCTCCTGATCGGCGGTTGCGGCAAGAACGAGGACCAGCCCCCGGCGTTCAACGAGGCCCTCGGCGACAGCCCCGTCGGTACGCCGTTTTCCGTGGGGCCGATCGATACGGGAATCCTCCAGGATCCCGGCTCGTACCAGCCCGCGAACTACGAACCGCTCGAAGGAGCGGCACCCGCGGCGGGCGCGGCTGGTGGTGGCGGCGAAGAAACCCAGGCCGCGCGCGATGTCGTCGCTTCTGCGATCGAGGACCTGTTTGCCCTCAACCTGACGGCGGTGCTCGACGCCTTCGTGCCCGATCAGGTCGCCGCGCTCCAGGAAGATCCCTGCGGTTCGGCGCTCGAGGAAACCGCCGACACGCTCGACGCCTACTGGACCGTGTTCAAGGAAAAGGCCCAGGGGCCCGAGTTCGAACCCACGCTCAAGCTCTTCGCGGCGCTGCCGCAGCTCGTCGAGCCGCTCAAGCAGACGATCAAGGTGACGATCCTCGACGACACGAACGCGGTGGCCACGCTGGATTTCAGCGATTTCACGCTCCCGGACGACGTCAAGGAAGCCGTCGCGGGCGCGATGCAGGCGGCCCAGGCCATGATGGCCGGCGGCATGATGCCCGGCGCTCCGGGCGGCCCCGGCGGCCCCGGCGGCGCGGGAGCCCCGGGCGCACGGGGGGCGGCCCCGGGAGGTCGCGGCGGCCTGGTGACGCCGCCCGGCGGACGCGCAAGAGGTCCGGCCGCCGGTCCGGGCGCCCAGCCGCCGTCCGGCGGCGCGCTTCCCGCCGGCGTGGAGATGCCGTCGATCGACGAAATGCTCGACCAACTCACGCAGGTGAAGGTTCCGCTGCCGATGAAAAAGGTGGACGACGAGTGGCACATCGTGCTGCCGTTGACGTTCACGCCGGACGAGGCCCAGGTCATCGCCGACGGCCTCGACATCCTCAAGGAAGCCACGGCGGACCTCACCCAGCAGATCGAACAGGTCGACCAGCTCGACGCTCAGACCTACATGCAGATGGAGATGGCGGCGCAGGGCAAGATGCTGCCTCAGTTGATGGGGTGGTTCGCCCGGGCCAAGATGACCTTCGAGGCGGCCCTCGAAGAAGCGCACAGCGCCGGGAAGGCCGCCGAAAAACCTCCCGCGCAGGAAGAACCGCAGCCCGGTCCGCGCGGCCGCATCCCCTGATGTTCCATACGGCTCCCGATTGCGGCCCCTGACCGCCGCCCTGGAAGACACAGAGGTCCAATGTCCGCGACGCAGGCCCGCCCCCACAGCGATATTTGCGATCTCCAGCCCGGCCAGCGGCTGGACGACGAAATCTACCTGGTGCTCCAGAAGGACCTGCGCACCACCAGCAACGGCAGTCTCTACATCCACGCCGTCCTGGCCGACCGCACGGGACAGCTCGTGGCCCGCATGTGGAACGCCTCGCGCGAGATCTTCGACTCCATCCCGGCCGCCGGCCTGCTCCATGTGACCGGCCGCGTCGAGAGCTACAAGGGCAAGCCGCAGTTCATCATCGACGGCGTGCGCCGCGTGGACGACGCTTCGGTCGATCCCAGCGCCTTCCTGCCCGTCAGCGATCGGGACGTCGAGCAGATGTGGGGCCGGCTCAAGGAAATCCTGCGGCGCGTGAAGAACCCCGACCTGCTGGCGCTGATCGCGAAGTTCATGCACGACGAGCCGTTCGTGACGGCGTTCAAACGCTCACCCGCCGCCCGCACGAACCACCACGCCTACCTGGGCGGCCTGCTCGAACACACGCTGAGCCTGCTGGAGCTCTCGAGCGTCGTGCTCCCGCGCTATCCGAAGGTCGATGCCGACCTCGTGCTCACGGGCATCTTCCTTCACGACGCCGGCAAGACCGCCGAGCTGGACCACCTCACCAGCTTCGAGTACACCAACGAGGGGCAACTTATCGGACACATCGTCCTGACGGCGATCTGGGTCGCGCAGAAGGTCCGCGAGATCGAGCTGGAAACCGGCCGGCCGTTTCCGCCGCGCCTGCTCGCGGCGCTGCAGCACATCATCGTGTCGCATCACGGCCGCTACGAGTTCGGCAGCCCCAAGCTCCCGTCCACCGCCGAGGCGGTCATGGTGCACTACCTGGACAACCTGGACGCGAAGCTGACGATGGTGTTCAACGCGATCGACGCCGACCAGGACGATGCCAGCGAGTGGACGAAGTGGGTTCCGGCGCTGGAGACGCGGGTGTTCAAGCCGGAGGTGACGGGCGACGGCTAGCGCCGGCCAGGGGCCTGTTCTCGTAACATTCGTTTACAAAAGCGGTTATCGCTGAGGGCCGTGGGGTCTGGGCAGAGGAAACGAGAGGGGCTCAGGCGACGACACAGCGCTCCGCCGGCGGCCCCTCCTCCGTGACCTCGATGACCTCATAGCCGTCTGCGACCAGGTACTTGCGGACGCGCCTCCATGCCTCCTGGCTGGAGACGATCTGTGCCTCTCGCCGTCGCGACAGGCCGAAGCGAATACACTTCGCGCCCGTCCCGTTGAGGCAGACGATGAAGTAACACCGCTTCTTGTCGTTGGGTTGTTCGCTGGTCATCCTCGTGCCTCGATGGTGAAGCTTCTCCGTAACCCCGCACAGGCCTCTATTGTTAAGAAGCGCCGTTCACGGGCGCGTTTTGCAAATTTCCGGGAAAAAATATGGAAGATATGGGGCATTGAGCTGGCGCAGGTTCCGGAGAAGTGCGACGAAGGACGGACAGAAACGGTGCCGTGGCCGGGGGATGGGCCATAATATGATGTAAATAATGATGTTATTTCATGAAGCTGAATCAGGGCTTTATGGAAGAAAGTTGTCATCTTGTTGCGTGGTGGGCGTGTGGCGCGACCCGTTTCCGTGGCAGATTGCTTCGCTCGCGTGCATCTCTTGTTGAGGATGCCGCAGAAGTGTCTTCCGGCCAGAATCCATGTCGTGTTCGGGATTCGCTCGGAACGGCCGGCGGGGTCCCAGTGCAATGCTTGCATCTATCCGTTGTTTCGAACATACTGACATGCCGAACCACGTGGCGTGAATCCGGTTTCGTGAATCGCCCTGCTGATGCCGAGCGGCGTTCCGACCCCGAGGGCGGTTCGGCGGGTTCCCGAAGAAGACCCGGGCAAGGCGAGCCCGTAAGCAGCGTGGCAAACCAGGATATGGACATGCCCACATTCGCAACCCGCTGGGATAGCCTGACGGACGCCAAACTCGCGGAGCTCCTGCGGCTCATTGCGCATCCCACCCGATTGGTGATTCTCCGTGCCGTGGCCAGCGGCGAACGATGCGTAGCGCAGCTCAACGAGCTGGTCCCGGTTTCACAGCCCAATCTCTCGCAGCATTTGCGTGTTCTCCGTGACAGCGAACTGATCTGCTGTCGGCGGGAAGGCCGGCGGCGGTGCTATTCTCTCGCAGGCGGTCAGGCGGTGCGGAAAGTACTCGAAGTGGTCGTGCTGGCCTCGGGCGGTGACGTTTCCGGAACCACGCGCTCGCGGCCCTACGGCTCTCCGTGCAGCCAGGATCTTTCCGCCGATTCCTCCCCCGCCCCGCCGCCGAGCGATTGCTGCTCGTAGGCGTATTGCCGGGCGCTCCACAGATCACAATACGGGACAGTCCGCACGGGCGAACAGCGCCATCGCTGCGCCGGGAGGCTGCGCCGCGGGCGAGCGCAAAAGAAGCCCCGCGGGCAACGGGTTGTGCCCGCGGGGTGGGGGTGATGGTGGGGCTGAGGAGCTTCGCGGTGCTCACGGCCCGGACGGCGGGAACTGCACGCCGACCCAGATGCCGAACAGCGGACCGCCGGGCCGGTTGGGCGCGCGGTCCCAACGGCCGACGACAATTCCGAGCGGCTGGTCATCGAGGTCGAAGTACCGGCCGCGGAACACGCCCACGCCGTGCGCGCCGATGCCGTAGACCCCCTGGATCGTGCCGCGAACGTTTCCTTCGGCGTCGACGTAGCGGGCACGGAACTCACCAAGCACGCGCGGGCCGTCGGGAGCATCCGGCCGCAACGCACGCCAGCGTCCGAGTACGTCACCGTGGACTTCGTGATTCGCGGCCCGCCAGTGGCCCCGCATCACGCCGTGCGGCGGACCGGGGTTGTTGGGATCCTCGGGCGGGGTCGGCGTGTGCCATCCCCGGAGGAAACCGAACGGTTTGGACGGGTCGATGCACGGGGGGGTGCCATCGCCGAGCGCGAGATCCGGCTCCTCGGCGATGTCGGTTGCCTCGATGTCGCCGAGGTCGAGCTGGTTGGCCTGCTGAAGCGCCGCTTCGTCGAGCACCAGGGCATCGGCCTGCTCCTCAACGTCGGCAGGTGTGGTTTTATCGATGCCGCCGCCGGGCAGCGAAGCAGCCTCGTTGCAGATGTTCAGGGCCGCCCAGCGACCGCGAAACGTGCCTTCATTGGTTTCGGGATCGTCGAGCCAGTGGCCCCCCAGCA
>CAYRXN010000329.1:0-3970 GCA_964428275.1 uncultured Planctomycetales bacterium
GCCGACCTGTCGGTGCTCCTGGCCGTTTACGGGCAGGACTGCCCGACGCGTTGACGCTGATTCGCCGCGGCGCGGCCGAGGCGGCCGGCGCGGCTGACTGCGAACCCTCTACACGTGTGACCGGGGACGTTGAGCGACGCGCTCGGCGTCCCCGGTTCGCGTTGCGCGGGGGCGGGTGCTCCGGGGCCCGAGCGCCAAGTTCCTGCCCAAGCGGCTGTTACGCGGCTGAATCCGCGCGGCGGGCCGGCAAAACCTGTTGACGCAAACGACGGCGGAAGTTAGAAGTAAGGTTGTTCGGTGCACGTGTCGGCCCGCGCCGCGTCCTGCGCGGTTCGGGCGGCGCGCCTGTCTGCACGGATTGCGAGGAATCACATGAAGCAGCAATCGAAGGCTCCCAAAGAGCGGGTCAACATCACCTATCGCCCGGCGACCAACACCAAGGAACAGAAGGAGCTGCCCTTCCGCATGGCGATGCTGGGCGATTTCACGCTCCGCGAAGACGATACGCCGCTCGAAGAGCGCAAGATGATTCGCGTCGACAAGGACAACTTCAACGACGTGATGAAGAGCCAGAACCTCGAGCTGACGGTCAACGTCGCCAACAAGCTCACCGGCGGCGAGGGCGACGAGATGGGCGTGCAGCTCAAGTTCGCCACGCTCAAGGACTTCGAGCCCGAGCAGATCGCCCGCCAGGTGCCGGAGTTGCGCCAGTTGCTCGAAACGCGCGAGGCGCTGACGGCGCTCAAGGCCCCCCTCTCGAACAAGCGTGCGTTCCAGAAGAAGATCGCCGAGATCGTCAAGGACGAGGAGACCCGCAAGAAGCTGCTGGAGGTCTTCAGCAAAGCGCAGCAGGACGCCGCCGACCAGTAGCGTCGCCGGCTGGCGCGCGGCCGCTTCCACGAGGCTGATCGAGGACAGGCTTGGCCCATTCGGTTCGCTTATGTTCAGCACCCGGCTCGAACTCCGCTTCGCCCGCTGAGTTGGGCAACGTGGTTTCGAGCCGCACAGAGTCGGAGAATGACGATGGCAGACGCACCCGACGCCGCCCAGGCGCCCGCCCCACAGGAATTGCCGGAGGACGTATCCTCGCTGCTCGATGAGATCACGGTAGCGACGGGGATCAAGGACAAGGAGGCCCAGCGCGTCGCCCGCCGGGGTGTCCAGGAGCTGCTCGCCAACCTCGTCACGGCGCCGGCCGAGAAGATCGACAAGGCCCTGATCGACGCCTACATCGCCGAGATCGACGCGAAGCTGGGCGCGCAGATCGACGAGATCCTCCACCACGAGGACGTCCAGAAGCTCGAATCGGCGTGGCGTGGGCTCAAGTTCGTCGTCGACCAGACGGACTTCCGCGAGAACATCAAGATCGACATCCTCAACGTCTCGAAAGACGAGTTGCTGGAGGATTTCGAGAACGCGCCCGAGATTCCCAAGTCCGGGCTCTACCAGCACATCTACACGGCCGAGTTCGGCCAGGCCGGCGGCGAACCGTTCGGGGCCATGATCGCCAACTACGAGTTCGGCCCCGGCCCGCGCGACATCGCGCTGATGCAGAAGGTTTCCGCGGTGGGCGCGATGGCCCACTGCCCGTTCATTGCCGCGGCCGGTCCCGAGATGTTCGGCATCGAGGACTTCCAGGAGCTGCCCAAGCTCAAGGACCTCGAGAGCGTTTTCGAGGGGCCGCAGTACACCAAGTGGAACTCGTTCCGCGACAGCCCCGACGCGCGTTACTTCGGCCTGACGATGCCGCGTTTCCTGTTGCGTCACCCCTACGACCCGGACGCCAATCCGGTCAAGGCGTTCAACTACGAGGAGCGGGTCACCGACAGCCACAGGAAGTATTTGTGGGGCAACGCGGCGTTCGCGTTCGCGACCCGGCTGACCGACTCGTTCGCCAAGTCGCGCTGGACGATGAACTGCACCGGGCCGCAGGCCGGCGGCATGGTCGAGAACCTGATCCTCCATCAGTACAAGACGATGGAAGGGATCGAAACGAAGATTCCGACCGAAGTGCTGATCTCCGACCGGCGCGAGTTCGAGCTGGCCGAGTGCGGTTTCATCGGCCTGACGATGTACAAGAACACCGACAAGGCCTGTTTCTTCAGCGCGAACTCGGTCCAGAAGCCCAAGACCTTCCCCGACACCGAGGAAGGCCAGCGTGACCAGACCAACTACAAGCTCGGTACCCGCCTGCCCTACATGATGATGATCTCGCGGCTGGCGCACTACCTGAAGGTGATCCAGCGTGACAACATCCAGACCTGGCAGAGCCCGACCAAGATGCAGACCGAGCTCACCGAGTGGATGCGTCAATACGCGGCGGACATGGACAACCCGACCGAGGAGGTGGCCAACCGCCGGCCGATCCGCAAGTTCAAGATCGAGGTTTCGGAGGTTCCCGGCGAGGTCGGGTTCTACAAGGTCGATCTTCAGGTCATGCCCCACATCAAGTTCGAGGGCGCCAACTTCACGCTCTCGCTGGTGGGCAAGCTCGACACGTAACCCGCCCACGCGCGGGTCGGCCGCGACCGCCGGCGGTGAGGGGGGCGCTGCGAGGCGGGAGGGGGTCGGTGCGGGCATCCTGCCTGTGGGAGCGGGACCTGGGGCCGAGGGTGGCCCGGGTGTTTTGTCCGTGGGCGCGGAACGGGAAGGGTGGCGCCGGCGATCTGCCCGGGTATCGCCGGATCGGTGTCGGCGCGGGTGGGGCGCCTGGGCGGCGTTTCGATGCGCGGCCGCCGCGTGGCTGAGGGTTTTTCGTCGGCTGCGTAGGAAGCGGTGGTTCGCGGTGCAAGCGCTGTTGGGTACAGGCGTTGCGAAGTGGGAAACGCCGCGGGCGCAGCGAGTTCCCATCGTCGCCATCCGAGGGCGTCGCGGGGCTCGTGACACATCTGGAGCGATCGCCGTAATGCAATACGGAGTAACAGGTTACGTTCCGGCTGGCGCAGGGGGCGCCGCGCGGGTGCCTCTGGCACGTTGCGTGCAGTGTCCCGCACCGCCACGCTGCGACTGAGCTTGAAGATACGGGTCGGCGGCGAAGGGATTCTGGCTCGATGAGGGCCCGCCGCGTAACCGCCTGAGCAACTCGAGAGGTTTTTTTGAAGGAGTACGCGTCATGCCAATGCCAGCCCACATGACCATCGAAGGTGAGAACCAGGGCACGATCGAGGGTTCGTGCGAAATGCAGGGGCGCGAGGGGACGATCCTGGTTGAAGCGTTCAACCACGAGGTGCGCATCCCGCGTGATCCGCAATCGGGCCTTTCCACCGGCAAGCGTGTCCACAACGCGCTGTCGGTGGTGAAGGTTTTCGACAAGTCCTCGCCGAAGCTTTACCAGGCGTTGTGTACCGGGGAGCACCTGAGCAACGTCACGATCAAGTGGTACCGGATCGACCCCACGGGTCAGGAAGAGCATTACTTCACGCACACGCTCGAGGACGCCATCATCGTGAGCATCCGCCCGTGGATGCCCAACTGCCTTGATGCGGCGACCGAGAGCTACACCCACATGGAAGAGGTGATGTTCACGTACAAGAAGATCCGCTGGACGTGGGAGATCGACGGCATCGAGTCCGAGGACAGTTGGGCCGTTCCCAAGTAGCCCGGCGCCGGGTTCTGCGCGCCGAATGGTGGCGGGCGGGGTTTGGCCGTGGCGGGAAGAAACGAAGAAGCCGCCGGGAGCGGGGAGGCCGGGAACGTCCCGGCCTCCCCGTTGTATTGCCAGTTGCGAACGGCAGGCGCTCCGCCGTCGTGCAGGCAGCGGCCGCCGGCACCGAACTCCTGGGCGTGGCTCTGTCACGATGAACGGCCGGCGTTCGTGGCCGTCTCGCCGCGCATCCCCGGCCGGCCATTCCTGCCCGCCGCCTCTGCCGCTTCGCGTTCGGGGGGCGCCATCACCAGCCGGCCGAAGCCACGAGGGCTCCGGCCGGCTTGCTCACGCCGCTACGGCGTGGGATGCGCGGGATGGACGTTG
>CAYRXN010000330.1:0-5206 GCA_964428275.1 uncultured Planctomycetales bacterium
GCGCGGTAGCGTTCTGCCCGCTCCCAGACCATCGGCGGCAGGGCGGCGCGGATGCGCTCGACCCGCGCGGGTGCGATCTCGATCGGGGGCAGGTCGGTATCCGGGTACATGCGTTCGGCCCCCGGCAGGACGCGCTCGAAGCCGTTGGTACCGTCGGGAAACGCCTGGCGCGTATCGCTGGGCACGCCCCACGTCGCCTCGCAGGCCCGCAGGGCGATTTCGTTGCACGCCGTCTCCGTGTCGCGTTCGTCGCCCCACACCAGAACCAGCGCATCGCCGTCGGCGGCGCGGGTCTTTTTGCGCAGTTGTTTCCAGTCCCGTGCCGGCAGCGATTCGGCCGCCGTATCGGAATGCACGATGTTCGGCAGCTTCGTGAGACAGGCGATCACGCGCACGCGGTCGGAGAACTCGGTGGCGAACGTCGTGTCCTCCTGCGTCTGGCGGCGCAGCAGCCCGTCAAAACCGCGCAGAACCACGCACTTGACCCGCAACCCCCGACCGAGCGCCTCCTGGATCGGCGCGTAGGGCGCCCGGCTGACGATGCGCGTCACGTCGTGCGTCGTGAACGCGAATGTTTCGGAGGTGACGCCGCGCTGCTTGAGCTCGTCGCGGATGCCGAGCAGCGCGCACTGGCGCATGGCCTCGTTGTAGATCAGACGCGGGATGCGGCCGATCTGCGGCACGCCCTTGATCTCGATCCGCGTTCCGCCGCGGACCGAGACGTTCACGTCCTCGCGGGTCGAGCCGTAGCCGCGGCGCACCTTGCCCGTGCTGCGACAAAGCAGGCGGATGATCTGGCACACTTCGGCGCACTCCTGCGGCGTGCGCATGTCGGGATCGGTGACGACCTCGATCAGCGGCGTGCCGAGCCGGTCGGTGAGGTAGACGCGGTCGTGGCCGATGTCGGAGACCTCGCGGCAGGAGTCCTCCTCGATGCTGAGCTGGGTGACGCCGATCCGGCGGTCCTTGTAGGGAATCCAGCCCGAGACGCCGATGATGCCGGTTCGCTGGAATCCGGTGGGGATCGAGCCGTCGAGGTACTGCTTGCGGGCGATGTGGAGCTCGCCGACGAGGTTCAGGCGGCAGAGCAGGGCGATTTCGATCGCGATGTCGAGCGCCTGATCGCTGATCATGAAGGGGGGGGTATCGTCGAACTCGTAGGTGCAGACGGTTTCGTGGTGGATGCGGTAGTAGATGTTCTTGCGGGTCTTCTTCTCCATCAGGGCGGTGCCGTCGTACTCGCCCAGCTCGGAGAGCGTCGGGCGCATGTGCCGCAGGATCTCGGCGTCGTAGTCGTCGCGGTAACGCCCCGCCGGGCAGCGGCAAAACAGCTTGGTATCGGTCAGGAGCTGTTGATGAACTTCGAGCCCGCACTTGAGGCCGATGCCGGCGTAGTCGTCGGCGGTCATCTGCTCGAACGGTTTGAATCCAGGCACCATGGCGCGTATCCACCCTGTCGCGCCGCCGCCTGCGGCGCGAAAACGTGGATTTTAGGCCGCAGCCCCCCGGCCGGCAAACGCCGCCGGCGCGGGCGCGACCTTTCCTGCGCGCAGCGGCCCGGTTATGATCGGGCTTCCCTTGATGGACCCGTGTCCACGCTTTTCGACGCAGGAGCGCGAGGCTTATGAAGATACTGGTAGTCGTCAAACAGGTGCCCGATTCCACCACGAACATCAAGATCCGCCCCGACGGCGAGGACATCGAACGCGACGGCGTCAAGATGGTGCTCGACCCGTTCGACGAGTTCGCCATCGAACAGGCGGTGCAGCTCAAGGAGAAACGCTCCGACGTCGAGTCGGTGACCGTGCTGATCGTCGGCCCCCAGAAGGCCACCGAGGCGCTGCGCACCACGCTGGCCGTCGGAGCCGACGACGCGATCCACCTGATGGACGAGGCCTTCGACGCACTCGACGAGCTCCAGACGGCGGCGCTGATCGCCGCGGTCGTCAAGGACGGCGGATACGACCTGGTGCTGCGGGGCAAGCAGGAAATCGACCTCGACAGCGGACAGCTCGGGCCGGCACTGGCCGAAGCGCTCGACTGGCCGCACGTCGGCGCGGTGACCCGCCTGGAAGTCGCCGAGGACGGCAGGTCGCTGGCCGCCAGCCGGCGGATCGAGGGCGCCGAGGAGCGGGTCGAGGTCGCACTGCCGGCGCTGATCACCTGCGAGAAGGGCCTGTGCGAGATGCGCTACCCCTCGCTGCCCAACCTGATGAAGGCCAAGAAAAAGCCGGTCAAGACGCTGGCGGCCGCCGACGTGCCCGGTTTCCAGGAAGTCATCGGCCGCGTCGGCGGCGCGCAGTTGCACCGCTTCGCCCCGCCGCCGCAGCGCCCCCCGGGCAAGATTCTCCAGGGCGAGACGGCGGAGACGGTTCAGGAGCTGGTGAAACTGTTGCGGGAAGAGGCCAAGGCGATCTGACACCCCTAGCGAGCGAAAGAAAACCATGACCAACGATATCCTCGTATTCGTCGAACAGCGTGATGATCGGGTTCATCCGGCCGGGCTCCAGTGCCTCACGCCGGCGCGCGAGCTGGCCGACAAGACGGGCGGAAACGTGGTGGCGTGTGTGATCGGCGACTCCGTCGACCAGGCTGTCGCCACGGTCGAACAGGCCGGTCCCGACCGCATCCTGATCGTCCGCGACGCCTCCCTGAAAGACTACTCCGCCTTGCGCTATCGCACGGCGCTGACCGCCGCGGTCGAAAAGTGCGACCCCAAGGTGCTGCTGCTGGCGGCGTCGTTCATGGGGCGCGACCTGGCGCCGCGCGTCGCCATGCGCACCGGGGCCGCGCTGGCGACCGACGTGATCGAGCTGACGCTGGCCGACGGCGGAGCGCTCGACGTCGTCCGCCCGCTCTACAACGGCAAGGCCACCTGCCACGTCACGTTCCCGGCCGACCGGCTCGCCATCGCGTCCGTGCGTCCCAATACCTTCGCCGTCCCCGCCGGGGGCGCCGCTCCGCAGAAAGAAGAAGTGCCCTTCGCCCCCGCGGCCGGCGACGACCGCATCACCGTCAAGGAAGTCGCCAAGACCGGCGGCGACATCAAGGACGTGACCGAGGCCGACATCATCGTCTCGGGCGGCCGGGCGCTCAAGAGCGAAGAGAACTTCAAGATCATCTACGATCTGGCCCGCGTGCTCGACGCGGCGGTCGGGGCCTCGCGGGCCGCGTGCGACGCCGGCTATCAGCCGCACAGCCGCCAGGTCGGCCTGACCGGCAAGACCGTGACGCCCAAGCTCTACATCGCCTGCGGCATCAGCGGCGCGATCCAGCACCTGGCCGGCATGCGCGGCAGCAAGACCATCGTGGCGATCAACACCGACCCGGAAGCGCCGATGTTCAAGGTGGCCGACTACGGGATCGTGGACGACCTGTTCAAGGTAGTACCCGCGCTGACAGAGGAAGTGCGCAAACTGGAGCTGTAGCGCACAGGCGGGTTGGTGGGCCGTGTCGCCCCCGCCGGGGGCCCCGGCCTGCGACCTGCGCAGCGCGATCGTGCCGGCGGTATCCCGCCGGTGCCGGGGGGCGGGGGGCCGGCTGTGGCGTTTCCGCCGCGGGCGCTTCACGGGCGCCCGGCGGCAGGCAGGCACATGTGTTTCGAGAGGGAGTGCATTCCCGATGATCCAGTCCAACGATTCCGCGCGTAGTACCACTCGGCGTGATTTCCTCAAGACGGCTGCCGGCCTGGCACTTGCCAGCGGCTGCAGGGCGCCGCGCATCCAGACCCGCCCCAAGGCCCGTGCCTTCGTCGCCCCGTCGCCGCCTGAACAGAAGCTGCGTATCGCCTTCATCGGCACCGGCGGGATCGGCGGGTTCCACCTGGCACGCACCAAGGACCTGGACATCGTCTGCCCGTGCTTCTGCGACGTGGACACCCACCGCCAGAAGGGCGCGGCCGAGCTCTATCCCAAGGCCCGCCGCTATCAGGACTACCGCGAGATGTTCGACAAGGAGCACAAGAACTTCGACGCGGTGATGATCGGCATCCCGGACCACCAGCACTACCCGGCGACGATGATCGCCATGCAGCTCGGCAAACACGTCTACACGCAGAAGCCGCTGACGCACACCGTCTGGGAAGCGCGCCAGCTCACCGAGCAGCACCTGCGCTACAACGTCGCGACGCAGATGGGCAACCAGGGACACGCCGGCGAAGGCTGGCGGCTGGTATACGAATGGATCCACAGCGGCGCGCTGGGCGAGATCACCGAGGTCCACACCTGGACCAACCGCCCGATCTGGCCGCAGGGCATGCAGCGTCCCAAAGAGCACGATCCCGTCCCGCCCAACCTGAACTGGGACGTCTGGCTCGGGCCGGCCCCGGAGCGGCCCTACGTCAAGAAGGCCTACCACCCCTTCAACTGGCGCGGCTGGTGGGACTTCGGCTGCGGGGCCCTGGGCGACATGGCCTGCCACCTGATGGACGGCCTGTTCTGGGCGCTCGATCCGGGTTATCCCACGGCGGTCGAGCCCGTCGCCGCCACGCCGAGCACGAGCGAGGCGTTTCCCAAGGCCTCGGTCATCAAGTGGGAGTTTCCCAAGCGCGGGCGGCGCAAGGCGTTCGTGGCATACTGGTACGACGGCGATCTCATGCCGACCACGCCCGCGGTGCTCGAATACGGCCGGCACCTGCCCGGCGGCGGCGGCAACCTCTTCGTCGGCACCAAGGCCACGCTGATGGTCGCCGGCAGCTACGGCAACAGCCCGCGGATCATTCCCGAATCGAAGATGAAGGAGATCGGCAAGCCGAAAAAGATCCTCGAACGCTCGCCCGGCCACGTCAAGGAGTGGGTCATGGCGGCCCGCGGCGAAAAGCCGATCGACTATCCCAAGTCGAACTTCTCGTACGCCGGCCCGATGTCCGAGACGATCCTGCTGGGCAACGTCGCGCTGCGCGTCGGCCGGCGGATCGAGTGGGACGGGGCCAACCTGAAGGTCACCAACGTGCCCGAGGCCAACGAATTTCTCACCAAAAAGTACCGCGAAGGCTGGAAGTTCTAGCAGCCGCCTTCGAACGCCGAATCCTGTGGCAGCGGCGGCCGATTCGCTCCGGCGGGTCGGCCGCCGTCTTTCTTGCTCAGCCCGGCGGCGCGTCTTGTTCGCGGGCCGGCTCGTCGCCGACGTCGCGGATCGGCTCTTCGAGTGCGGTATCGGGTCGGCAGCGGCGCGCCAGGGCCTCGGCCTGCCGTCCCAGTTCGCGGTA
>CAYRXN010000331.1:0-23347 GCA_964428275.1 uncultured Planctomycetales bacterium
GATGCGGGCGAACTGCTGGATGACCACGTTCCCGCTGATGAACGCGCGCGGGCCGACGGTGATGTGCCCCGAGAGCAGCGCGCCGTTGGCGATGATGACGTGATCGCCGATCGTGCAGTTATGGGCCACGTGCGCATTGGCCATCATGTAGACGTGGCTGCCGATGACGGTGGTGGACTCGGGCTCGGTCCCGCGGTGGACCTGGGCACCCTCCCGGATCACCGTGTCGTCGCCGATGACGGTGTAGCTGGGCGCCCCGTTCCACTTGACGTCCTGGGGATGGTGGCCGACGACCGCGAAGGGATGGATCTGGCAGCGCTGCCCGATCGTGGTCCTGTCGGAAACGTAGGCGTGCGGATAGATGCGCGTGTCCGCCCCGATCACGACGCCCGCCTCGATGATGGCGTAGGCGCCGACGCGGGCGCTGGGGTCGATCCGGGCGCTGGGGTCCACGGAAGCGGTGGAATCAATCGGCATGGCTTGACTTGTCCCTGCGTGGGCGAAGGGCCGTCCGGGCTTCGTATCTACGACTCGGTCGGCCCGTCGTCGAACCGGATCGTCTCGGCATCGTCTGCGTCATCGTCATCGTCGAAGAACTCGTCGTCGGAAGCTTCATCTTCGAACTCCGACGCAAAGGCCTCGGAAACCAGGCTCGCGAGCATCGCCATGCCGCGTGACGGAAACGGTTGGCTCTCGCGGATGATGCGTTTCATTTCGCGCACGGCCTGACGCAGCCCGACAAACACCGATCGGGCAATGATGCTGTGGCCGATGTTCAGCTCGGAAAACGTGCCCAGTTCAACCACGCCGGCGACGTTGCGATACGTCAGTCCGTGGCCGGCGTAGACTTCCAGCTCGCATTCGTGCGCCAGCACGGCGGCTTCCTCCAGCGTGCCCAGCGCCTCCAGCGTGTCACCCTGCGAAGGTGCGTTGGCGTACCCGCCGGTCCAAAGCTCGACCGCGTCGCAGCCACAGTCGCAGCAGGCTTCGATCTGTCGCTCATCGGGCTCGACAAATGCGCTCACGACGATCCCGGCGTCGTGGAGTTTCTCGACGGTTGTTCGAATGCGCGTCTTGTTGCGGCGCACGTCGAGTCCACCTTCGGTCGTGATTTCCTCGCGTTTCTCGGGCACCAGCGTGCACTGGTCGGGCTTGAGCTCACAGGCGATCTCGACGATCTCCGCCGCCACGGACATCTCCATGTTCAGCTTGCCGGCGACCACGCTCTTGAGCAGCCGGGCGTCGCGGTCGTTGATATGCCGGCGATCTTCGCGCAGATGAAACGTCACGCCGTCCGCCCCGGCGAGCAGCACTTCGCTCGCGGCCCAGACGGGATCGGGTTCGTCGGTCCGGCGGGCCTGGCGGACCGTCGCGACGTGGTCGATGTTGACGCACAACCTCACCATCAGAGACACTCCTCAGAACACCCACGGCTGACAGCCCCCGCCACCCGGCGGGCACGGGGCGAAACGGCCCCGGTATGGTAGCGCCGCAGGCGACCGTTCGCCACAGGCCACCAGCAGCCTGGCGAGAGAACCTGAGCGCCCCCGCCCGCAGATGCGCGGCTACCTCAGACCGTAGAGCGGCTTGAACTTCTCGTGCAGATAGGCGACGAACGGCCCGGACGACAGCGGACGGCCCGTGACCCGTTCGACGAGCTCGCCGGCGCGATAGCGGCGACCGTGGCGGTGGATGTGCTCACGCAGCCACGCGCGCAGCGGACGCAAGTCGCCGCCGCGCAACTGATCGTCCAGGTCGGGCAGCGCCGCCCGCGCCGCGGCGTAGAACTGGGCCGCGTAGAGGTTCCCCAGCGCGTAGGTCGGGAAGTACCCGATGATCCCCATCGCCCAGTGAATGTCCTGCAAGCAGCCCCGGGCGTCGTCGGGCGGCGTGAGACCGAGCAGTTGCCGCATTCCCTCGTTCCACGCCTCGGGGACATCGCTGACGGCGAGCTCGCCGCGGATCATCTGCCGTTCCAGGTCGAAACGCAGCATGATGTGCAGGCCGTAGGTGACCTCGTCGGCCTCGACGCGGATCAGCGACGGGCGCACGGCGTTGATCGCGAAGACCCAGTCGTCGAGGGTCACGTCCGACATCGACGGGAACGCCGCCTGAAGTTGAGGGAAGAAGTGCTCCCACAGCGCCCGGCTGCGGCCGACCTGGTTCTCCCACAGCCGCGATTGGGATTCGTGGATCCCCAGCGAAACGGCCTGGGCCATCGGCGTACCGGTGTGCGCGGGGTCGAGCCCCTGCTCGTACAGGGCGTGCCCCGCCTCGTGCATCAGCCCGAACAGCGCCATCGGCAGATAGCGCTCGTCGTAGCGCGTCGTGAGCCGCACGTCGCGCGGCGACATGCCGGCACAGAAAGGATGCGTCGAGGTATCCACGCGGCCGGCCTCGAAATCGAACCCCATCGCTTCCATGATCCGCCGGCCCAACGCCGCCTGCTGCCCGACCGGGCACGGCCGCGTGCGAATCGACTCGTCCGGCTGACGCGGCGCCTCGCGGATCGCGGCGACCAGCGGAACCAGCTCGGCCTTGACCTGGTCGAATACTTCCTGCACCTGCGCCGCCCGGGCGCCCGGTTCGTACTCGTCCATCAGCGCGTCGTAGGGCTCGGCCTCCCAGCCCACGCAGTCCGCGACCTGCCGCTTGAGCTCGAGCATGCGCTCGAGATGGGGGGCGAAGCGGGCGAAGTCGGATTCGGCCCGAGCCTGGGCCCACGCCGCCTTCGCCATGCTCGACGTGCGGGCGATGTCCTCCACGAGCGCGCGCGGCAGCTTCACCGCCCGGTCGAACTCCCGCCGGACTTCGCGCACGTTCGTCGCCGCGGCGTAGTCGTCACCGAAGTCCTCCCGTTCCAGCGCATCGAGCATCGTGCCCAGCTCGTCAGAGGTGAGCCGATCGTGCGCCAGCCCGGCCAGCAGCCCCGCCTGCCGCCCGCGGTCCTCGGCCGCCTTGGGCGGCATGTGCGTTTCCTGGTCCCATTCGAGCAGCTCGGTGATCGCGTGGAGCGTGTACAGCGCGCGGACGTGACGAACGAAAGCGTCGTAGGTTTCAGACACGGGGACTCCTCTCGATTGCATCTTTCGCCGACCGGGTTCGGCGACCGACTCGGGCCGCGGATGTGTGTTATAGAACGCCGGACCCGCGGGGTCGAGCGTCCAGGACCACCCCCGCTCCGCCGCCACGATCCGCAGCTCGCCGCGCAGGTGCCGCCCTTCCAGCACCGCGACAAGCTCCGTCCGGCCGAAATGCCGGACCCGGGCCTCCCCGCGCTCCAGCCTTCGCACACGACCCTTGCCGCCGCGCAGCGGGCCTTCATAGTTCAGAAAGCGGCGGGGATGGTCGAAGATCGGCTCGGCCGCCAGCGGACCGGTTTCCCCGACCCGCCCGACCCGCCCGGCCCGCCCGGCCCGCGCCAGGGGGTTTGCGGCCAGCCGCCACGTCGCCAGCGACGGGCGCCCCGGCACTTCGAGCATGAAGTCCCAGTGCACCCCGCCGGGGGCCTGGTGTTCCAGCAGAACGAACATCGGTTCTCCACGGCGGGCCGCCGCCCCCGCGGCCCGCAGTCCAACCCATCCGGCCGGCCGCGGAGCCGGCCCGCGCGTGACCCTTCGCCCCCGCGGCGAAACGACCGACGTACCGGTTCTCATAATACCCGCGGGACCGCGCCAGCGCGGCGGGGGCGCGTCCGGTAATCGTCGCCGCCCGGCGGCGCCGGGGGGAAGCGATTGTCTTTACGGCGACCGCGTTCCTAGTATTGGGCGTCCTGCGACCGACGGAGTCGCCGCCCGCACCGAGGAGGATCGAAGCGATGGACGAAGCCGCTTTCCAGAAGAAGCTCAAGGAGCTCGTGGCCCAAATCGAAACACTGCCCGAGGGCGAGCGCGCCCGGCTGCGCCTGCTCGCCGAGGAAACCCGCACCCGGCACGCCAACATAAAAAAGAGTGTCGCCCAGTTGCAGGAAAACATCGATTTCCTGCGGCTGTGGATCAAATACATGATCTTCGACCTGGAGGCGACGCGCCGCGAAAACGCGTACCTCCGCAAGATGCTCGAACAGGATCCCCCGGGGGACTCCAAGTAGGCCGGCCCTGACGGTCACATCTTCTGTCACACCGCACAACGGTATGGAGCGGCCGTTGTGCGGCTGTTTTTTGCGCCCCGGCGGGCGGGCCCGGCGTGGACGCCCACGGCCGGCGCCGTAGAATCGCGGCGCGAGTCGGCCGACACCGTGGCGAGCGGGTCGGCCCCTGGGGTGCTCCATGAAGACGATGAGCCACGGGTTGCCGGCAACCCTTCCGCAGCGGCGCGTGCGCTGCGGGCGCGCGCTCCGCGCCGCCCGGCGACCGGATCGGCCGCCAACCGGGCGCCGGGCGCCGATGACCCTGTTGCTGTTGCTGCTCGGCGCCGGCGGGTGCGCGCGCGGCGCACGGGTCGAACTGCGCCAGCCCTTCGCACCGCCGGCCCAACAGCGGATCGTCCTGAAAAGCGACTGGGTCTGCCGCGATGATGCCGGGCGCTGGCTGCTCGAGTTTCCGCTGCCCGCGGCCCACGAAGGCCCGCGCGACTTCCACATCTTCCTGATGAACGTACCGGCCCGCGGCGCGGCGCCGGTCCGCCTCGACCAGGCGGGCGCCGTCCGCGGTATGCTCATCCAGGACGTCGGCAAACTGCGCGGCAAGACCGTGTTCACCGCGGGGCGGGTGCGCATGCGGCGGCCGTGGTGGCAACGCAGCCCGCGGCTCGAACTCGACGTCACCTGCGACGACGGAACGTCGATCACCGGCTGGGCCCATCCCACCTCCGACCCGCGCGCCCTCGAGCGCTTCGCCCGCAAGCACGCCACCGATGTCGCGCTGCTCAAGTCGGAAGCCGGCGAGCCGACCGAGGACGCCACCGGCCCGCGCAAGATGTCGCCCTAGCCCCGTCCGGAACCCAGCGTGCTCAACATCGAGCGTGGGCCGCTATCGGCCGAGACGACAGCCGGCACCCGCCGCAGGCCCCATACAATCACGCGCACCGGCCGACGAACGCCGCGTATCGAGGACATACGCAAGAACTGCTGCGCCGCCAACGAAGATTCGCCGATAGAATCGGCGTGACCTCGTTCGACTTCTCCATGTTCCCTGCCGCCGCCCGCAGCGATGGGGTTGCGCGCCAGCCGGCGCCGGGGCGCGGCCGCTTCGTCTGGCTCTCCCGCCCGCGGCGCGTTCTGTTCGTGCTGGCGGCGGTGTGGGTCATCAACGTGTTCGATCTGGCCTATACGCTCGCGGAAGCGTTCTCCGGCGGCTTCGTCGAGGCCAATCCGCTCGCGGCCCGCGTGCTCCATGTCTCGCCGACGATGCTGATCGCCTACAAGGCCGCTCTGCTGACGTGCAGCTCCGCGATTCTGCTGCTGTTGCGCCACCAGCGCATCACCGAACTGGGCTGCTGGCTGCTGCTGGCGGCGTATGTCTACGTCGCCGCCTGCTGGGGGATCTACTACCAGCACCAACTCGCGGCGCTGAACGACCCCGCGATCAACGCCGCCCCGATCGTCGGGCTGGCGTTTCCCTGAGTGCAAACGAGATTGGCCCGAGGCCTCCACCGGCGAGGGTTGCGGTAGTGGTACCCGCCGGACGGCCGCGGTGGCACCGCTGCGTAACCGGCGGCCGGCGGCGTGGCGCCCCATGTTCGCGGGCCAGGCGCCCGCGTCATCCGTCCCGATCAGGGCTGGACATAGCCCAGCGCCTTGAGCTGCCGCCGCGTCGCCTCGTCGAGCTCGACCCGGCGCGGCGGCGTGAACGGACCGGCCGCCCGCGGGTCCGCGGCCGAGATCGCGGCGCGCAGGGCGTCGCCCGCGCCGGCGGCCGGCGGCGCGGCGCGCAGGCCGCGCGGGTCGGCGGTCAGGTCGAAGAACGCGACAACCCCGGCCCGGGCGTCGTCGATCAGGAGCGACCCGCCCGGACGCAGCGCGGCGCGTTTGGCAGGATTTGTCACCGCCTCGCGGCCCTCGTTGTAGGTGATCTGGGCGAGCAGCACGTCGCGCCCTCCCGGCTGCCCGCGAACCAGCGGCAGCAGCGAGCGGCCGTCGAGTCCCGCCGGCAAAGCGACGCCGCAGGCCTGCAATACCGTCGGCATCACGTCGATCAGCGCCACGGGGCGCGACACGCGCCGCGGCCCGATGCCCCACGCCTTGGGGAACTTCACGATCAGCGGCACGAGCAACTGTTCGAGGTAGAGCCCGCCGTGCCCGATCTGGCCGTGCTCGCCGAGGCTCTCGCCGTGGTCGGACGTGACCACGATCAGCGCATCGTCGTAGAGTCCGCGTTCGCGCAGCGTGGCAAACAGATCGCCCAGGTAGGCATCGGCGGAGGCGATGCCGCCGTCGTAATGGTCGGAAATCGCGGTCAGATCGACCGGCCGCAGTTGTGTATTCATCAGGTCGGGTTTGCCGCACTTGCCGGCCAGCGGAACGTGCCGCGTGTGGTCCTTGCAGAACAGGCTGTTGTACGGCTCGCGGCAGACGTAGGGGCAGTGCGTGTCGTAGGTGTGTACGAACAGGAAGAACCTCCCGCCGCCCGCGCGGCGCAGCCAGTGGTCGACCCGCGGCAGGATGCGTGCGAGGTGGCCGCCGTCGTCGTTGAAGTCGTCGAACCCCTGGTCGAAGCCCATCGCGCGCGTCATCCAGCGCGCGTCCGTGAACGCCGCCGTGCGATACCCCGCCTGGCGAAGCAGGTCGACCAGCAGCGGCGGCTTCATGTTGGCGAACACGCTCTCGACGAACCGTTGCGGCTCGGGCAGGCGCACGAGATCGGACAGCCGGGCGTGCGTGGTCTCGGCCACGATCGCCAGCGGCATCCTGGCGGCAAACAGCGCCTTGTGCGAAATCAGCGTCTGGGCCGACGGGGCCCCCACCGTTTCGAACACGACCGACTCGCGCGCCAGGGCATCGAGGTTCGGCGAAGTCGGGCGCCCATACCCGTAGCACCCCAGCCGATCGGCCCGCAGCGTGTCGATCGAGACGAGCACCACGCGGGCCGGCGGTTCCGCAGCGCCGGCCGGCTGGGTGCGCGGGGCGGACTTGCGGCATCCGGCCGGCCCGAGGGCCAGGACCGCTCCGAGAACCATCGGCAGCAGACTCCGCCAGACCGTGCGCATCAGCGACCTCCAGCACCGGCGGCGACCGGCCGATGCACTTCGCGGTAGAGCGAGTCGCGCTCGACCGGGACGCAGCCGGCCTCGCGAATCAGTCGCCGGATCTGATCGACGCCGAGCTCCTGGCGGTTGGTGCCGCGGCCCTCGCGCCGGGTGATGTCGTACCAGACGACCGTGCCGTCGAAGTCATCGACGCCCCAGTTGAGTGCCACCTGGGCGAGCTTGGGCGTCTGCATGATCCAGAACGCCTTGATATGGGGGAAGTTGTCGAGCATGAGCCGCGTGACGGCGAGCGTGCGCAGGTCGTCGATCCCGGTCGGCCCGGGCAGATGGGCCAGGGCGCTGCCGTCGGGGATGAACGACAGCGGCACGCAGCAGTTGAACGCCGCCGGCGTCGCATCGCCGCCGGCGGCCGCGCGGGCGGCCAGCGACTGGTCCTGGTGCTCGCGCAGCTTGATGAGATGGTTCAGCCGCTCGGCCGGCGTCTCGACGTGCCCGTAGAGCATCGTGGCGTTCGACGGGATGCCCAGGTCATGCGCGGCGCGGTGGACGTCGAACCAGTGTCGCTCGCCGACTTTGGCCTGAAAGGCCTCGTCGTGGACGCGCTCGTCGAAGATTTCGGCGCCGCCGCCGGGAAGGCTGTCGAGCCCGGCCTCGCGCAGGGCGCAGAGCACCTCGGCGATGCTCATCCGCGGCCGGCTGATGCGCGCAAAGTGCACGATTTCGATCGCGGTGAACGCCTTGATGTGCAGCTCGGGGCAGCGTTGCCGAATGCCGCGGCACATGTCGAGGTAATAGGCAAACGGCAGCTTGGGATGGAGCCCGCCGACGATGTGGACTTCGGTGGCGCCGGCGGCGGCGGCCCGGGCGGCGGTCTCCACGATCTCGTCGATGCTCATTTCGTAGCCGTCCGGCGGCGGGGCGCCATCGCGCGGATACTGGCGGAAAAACGCACAAAACTTGCACCGCAGCACGCAGTAGTTGGTGTAGTTGATGTGGCGGTTGATGTTGTAGTAGGCCTTGCGGCCGTGCAGTCGCTCGCGGACCAGGTTCGCCAGCCGGCCGAGCGTGAAGATGTCGCGCGTCTCGAAGAGCCGCATGCCGTCGGCATGGGTCAGCCGCCGGCCGGCCCGGACCTTCTCGCAGATCGGCACGAGCGCCTCGTCCAGCGGTTCATGTGCAGCCGATGCCATTGGCCGTTTCCTCGTCACGTCGGCAACGTCCCCATCGGCGATTCTACGAGTAGCCGCCGCAGGTTGCACGGCGAAGCCGCCCCAATCCCGCAGCAGCGTGTTTCGGGCGCGGGAGGCCTCGCAACCGGCCGGTCGGCCACGGGGGCGGCCGGTTGACAATCCCGCCGCCGATCACGTATCGTCTCGGCAACAGGATCGCAGGCTTTTCGTTTTCTGTGCGGTCCAATCAGATTCGAGGCGTTTGCGATGGCGGTGGAAAACTGGTCCGAAACCGTGCTGCTCGGCGAATTGTCCGACGATCCGCAGTACACGGACGATCTCAACGCGATCATCGAACAGTGCACGAACAACCGGCAGCTCGATGTCGTGTTGAACTTCGCCAACGTCACCTACCTGAACTCGTCCAACATCGCCAAGCTGCTCAAGCTGCGCAAACTGGTCGTCATCACCAACGAGCGCCGGCTGATCCTCTGCGCCATCAATCGGCAGGTCTGGGGCGTGTTCCTCGTCACCGGGCTCGACAACATCTTCGACGTGGTGGACGACGTCGCGACCGGGCTCGCCTCGCTCCAGATCGGCAAGTAGTTCCCGCTGTTCGTCGATTCCCCCTGACGGTCCGCGGAAGCGCCTGCGCGGGCGGGCCGCCCCGATCAACCCGGCACGGCCCGGCGTGATTCGCGGATGAGCAGGTTCTGCCGGACGCGATAGCCCAGGCAGACGAAGGGATAGGTCCGCCGGCCGACCTGCTCGACGACGTGGCAGACCGCGCGTTTCCACGCGCTCGACGCTTCGACCAGGTGCCGCTCGACGTTGGTCTGGAGCGTCAGCCAGACGTCGTCCCGCAGCTGTTCCGGCGTGCCGAACGCGCCGCAGGGCACCGCCCTTCCGGCGCGGATGCTGTCGAGGAGTCGGGCACGGGTGGTGCCGTCGGCGAGCGTGTACGTGAGGCCGACGCGGTTGGTGTGCGAATCACTTCCACCGACGAGCACCTTGCCGCGCGACCCGGCCACGCCCGCGGCGAAGGCGTTGTGCGAATAACTCCGCGTGCCGTTGAGGCCTTCGAACACGTCGAACAGCTCCAGCATCGCCTCGATCTGCCAGGTCTTGAGCGCCCGGTGCTGCTCGGTCCAGATCATGTGGTTGAGGACGAACAGCTTGCCCGCGCCGCGCAGGTAGGCGACGAGGTCGTAGATGTTCTCGCGCAACCGCTGGATCTCCGCGTGCTGCGTTTCGTCGATGTCGTAGACGTTCACGTGGATGATCGTGCCGTCCTGGGGAAAGCGCGCGGTCACCTCTTCACCGACGATGAAGTCGTCCAGCGGTCCGCGCCGCTCCAGCAGCGCCAGGCAGCCGTCGATCGTGTCGTGGTCGGTGATCGTGACGAAATCCATGCCGCGGGCCTTGGCGAGATCGTAGAGCGCTTCGGGTTCGAGCAGGGGATGAAACAGCAACCCCGGCAGCCAGCGGATGCGTTCGTCGGAAAACGTGGAATGGCAGTGCAGGTCGATCCGGGCCCCCGGCCGCCGCCGCCAGCGCGACCCGTGCGCGGAATCGGCCGGGCGGGGGACGAACTGAAGATCGGGAGCCAGCAGGTTCTGCATCAAGCACCATGTCGCCACGCGCGGCCCGCGACCGCAAGCCGGTTCGCGACCGCGTCGTGTCGCATTGTAAGGAATCGGCCACCAACTTGCGAACGCGACGGCAGAGGCCCCGCGTAGTCACGCCCCGTGCGGCCTGCTACAATCCGGCCGCTGATCGAAACTCAAGTGGCCATCCAGACTGGAGCGAACATGGAACGCACGCTGATCATCTTCAAACCCGACGCCATCAACCGGCTGCTCGTCGGACGCATTCTGGCCCGTTTCGAGGACAAGGGGCTGCGCATCGCCGCGATGAAGTTCCAGCAGTCGCCGCGCGCCCAGGTCGAGCAGCACTATGCGGTCCACAAGGAGCGGCCGTTCTACAACGCGCTGGTCGAGTTCATGACCAGCGGGCCGGTGCTGCTGGCGGTGCTCGAGGGGCCCGGCGCGATCAACGTGGTACGCAACCTGCTCGGGGCCACCGACGGCCGCGAGGCGGCCCCCGGCACGATCCGCGGCGACTTCGGCCTCGACAAGCAGTACAACCTCGTCCACGCCAGCGACGGCCCCGAAACCGCGCGCCAGGAGATCGAGCTGTTCTTCTCGCCTGGAGAGATCGTCGAATACACGCGTGCCCCGGATTGCTGGATCGTCAGCAAGTAGGCCGGCGCGCGATGCCGCCCCACGCGGCCGAGGAACGCCATGAAAGTCGAACCCATCACGCAACGTGCGCAGAGCGAAGTCACGATGGAGGGGGCCGAGCGGGTGCGCATGCGCATGCTGATCGGCCCCGGCGATGGCGCGGCGCGATTCCACATGCGTCACTTCGAAGTCGCCCCCGGTGGACACACCCCCCTCCACCGCCACGACTACGAACACGAGGTGCTCGTTCTCTCCGGCCGCGGGATCGTCACCGGCGGCGAGCAACAGCGTGAGATCGGCCCCGGCGACGTGGTCTGGATACCACCCAACGAGCTGCACCAGTTCCGCAACGCCGGCGACCAGCCGCTGGAGTTCATCTGCCTGATCCCCGCCCCCGAGTGCTGCGCGTAGGCGACGCCGGCCTTTGAAGACGGCGAGCCCCTGGCGATCCGCCGGCAGAAGGCCGACGCCGGTGCTCGCCGGCCGGGGCGTGGCCGGCGCGTTCCCGCGAGCGTCGCCGGATGCGACCCCGCGTGGCGGCCTACTGGGCCCGGTCGCGCCGGGCGGCGGCCTCTTCCAGCATCTTCAGATAGCTGTAGTACCGCCGCACGCTGATGGCGCCCCGCTCGACCGCCGCCACGACCGCGCAGCCCTCCTCGATGCTGTGGTGGCAGTCGTTGAAACGGCACTGCGGGATCAGCGGCAGGAACTCGACGAAGTACGCCTCCAGCTCCCCCGGCTCGACGCCCCACAGGTCGAACTGCCGAATCCCGGGCGTGTCGATCACGTATCCGCCGAAATCGAGCCGAAACAGCGTGGCCAGCGAGGTGGTGTGCCGGCCCTTCTCGTTTTCTGCGCTCACCTCGCGGACCGCCAGCCCCAGCTCGGGTTGGATCGCGTTGAGCAGCGAGCTCTTGCCGACGCCGCTTTGGCCCGAAAGGACGGTCATGTGGCCGCGCAGCGCGTCGCGCAGCGCGTCGAGCCCGTCGCCGCGGGTGGCGCTGGTGCGGATGCAGCGATAGCCGAGCCGTTCGAACTCGGCCACCACGGTCTCGGCGGTGGTGGTGGGCAGGACGTCGGATTCGCCCCGCGCGCGGGCGGCCCACTCGCGCTCCTGTTCGAGCGTGACGGTCTCGGGTGCCAGGTCCCACTTGTTGAAGCAGATGATCGGGCGCAGATCGCCCTTGCCGGCGGCCACCAGGTAGCGGTCGATCAGGTGGGGTTTGAGCGCCGGTTGGGCGACACTGGTGACGATGAGCAACTGGTCGGCGTTGGCGACGATGGTGTGCTCGCGGCTGCGCCGGTCGCGCCGGGAAAGCGCGCTGCGCCGCGGCGCGACGCGCTCGATCACGCCGACCCGCTGGCCGCCGTGTTCGCGGGCGTGGTCTGAGAACCACACCCGGTCGCCCACGGTCACGCTCGAGCGCTGTTCGATCAGCAGCGTGCGGAGCACCCGGCGGACCACGCAATCCCACGGCTGGCCCGCCTCGTCCTCGACGCGGCAGATCAGGCCGTACACGGCGCAGACGATGCCGGGCCGCCAGAGGGTCTCATCCACGATCGGCGCGTCCTGCTCGTCGACCAGGATCGTGCGTTTGCGCGAGAGCTCCCCCTTGACGCGGACCGATTCGCTGGTGCGCTCGTCGGCGAGGCGGTCGTGTTCCTCGTGGTAGCGGCGCGTCCAGTCGTCGGTTCGGCGGCGCTGTTGTCGGTTGCGCCGGAAATCGACGCGGACCTTGCGCCCTTTCTTGCCCTTTCTGGCCATATGGCTGTTCCATGCCCGGTCGGCGGGCCGAGGTGGTCAGGAAGTCGCCAGTTCCGCCAGCTTCCCCGGCAGGTCGTACATCAGGTAGTAGCAGAAATAGAACCCCGCCGCGACCACGCCCAGCGAAGCCACCCACATCGTAAGCTGGTTCTTCAGCATCCAGGTCGGCCTGATGGTCCCGATCATCCACGCCGCCACGGCAAGGAAGCCGAAGAACGCCACCGTCCACACCACGCCGAAGGCGTCCAACTGGCTCGCCAGAATCCACAGCAGCCACACCACCGTCCCCAGCAGCACGAAACCGGCGGCCTGCTTGAAGCGGATCATCCACCCGCCGGGCTTGGGCAGGTACTTCAGCCACGCCGGCCTGGCGGCCAGCAGCAGGTAGGGCAATCCCATTCCCAAACCGGCCGCGGTGAAGACGGCGTACACCTTCCACGCCGGCTGCGTCAGGGCGTAGGCCAGCGCCCCGGCCAGAAACGGCGCCGTGCACGCCGTCCCCAGCAACGTGGCCAGCAAACCCTTGAGAAACGCCCCCGTGTATCCCTCGCGCGAGGCGATCGCGTCGAGCCGGCCGGCGGTCGAGCCCGGCAGCATCAGCTCGAACACGCCCAGCAGGTTCAGCGAGAAGACAAACAGCAGCGCCCCCAGCGCAATGACCACGGGCGGGTGCTGCCACGGCACGTTGCCGACCATCGACAACGCCGCGAACGCCCAGAACCACACCATGATCCCGCCGCAGAACGCCAATCCCAGCCGCAGGACGCGCCCGGGATCTTCGCCGGCCTGCTGGACGAAGCTCATGATCTTGATCGAGATCACCGGCAGCACGCACGGCATGACGTTGAGAATCAGCCCGCCGAGAAAACCCATCAGCAACGCGGTCCACAGACTCATGGCCCCCGCGGCGTACTTCGCCTCGAACGCGGCCGGATCGGTCAGCGCCAGCGTGACCACGCCCGGCGTCAGGACGGTCGGCATCACCAGCACCTTGACCGGATCGCCAGGCACATAGACCAGGTTCAGCGGCACCGTGTTGTGACCCCACTTCTTGATCTCGCGCAGCATCACCGGGTTGGACGTCGTGAAATCGGCTTCGATGGGGATGACGCCCTTCTCGCGCATCAGACCGCGGATGTCTCGCGTGTCGAGCACCGCGGCCTTGTTCGTCTGGCAGGTGGCGCACCACTTGGCCGTGAAGTCCACGTAGACCATCTTGCCCCGCCGGGCCAGCTCCTCCGGCCAGCCGGGGTGCCACTCCTGCCAGGGAATCGTCTGGTCCCATTCCTCGGGCTTGATTTCCGGCGTCGGCCAGGAGGAAAAGTCGGTCTTGGGCTCCGCCTCGACGACCGATTCGCCGAAAGCGCCGCCGGGCTGGTCTGCGGGCGTTTCCGGCGTGGTTTGCGCTTCGCCGGCCGGTGCGGGCTGATCGGCCAGCGGCGGGTTCGTCCCGGTCGCCGGCACGGCCGGGTTGTCCACCGTGAAACTCACGAAGCCCCCGGCCCACTCGGGCGCGAAACACTGGCCGGCGTCGGTGCAGCACTGGTAGTGCACGAGCACCCGCAGCGTCACCGGGCCGGAGGGGAACTTCTCGTCCGCGAGCTTGACCGGCACCCGCACGTGCATCTCGCCCGACTGCTCGCGCACCTTGCCGAAACCCTCGACCTCGCGGACGTGCGGCTTGGGCCAGACCTGGTCCTTCTCCTCGGCGACTTCGAGCCCATCGCGCTTCTGGACCAGCACCCGGGTCGCGATCAGCCCCTCGACGCCGGGGTGGCGATCCTGGATATGATGGTCCTTCTTGACGCGCAGCGTCGCGACGATCTGCGCCGACTCGCCGGGCCGCAGCGTCCGTTTGGAGATCGCCAGCGTGCTGCCTTTCAGGAAGGGGGCCTCGGCCAGCGGTTTGACGAGCGCCTGGCGCGCCTCGCCGAAGAGCTTCGCGTGGGCGGCCGGTCCGGGCTGTTTGGTGACGGGCAATTCGAGCCGGGCCCGCGTCTCGACCCGCTGGCACAATTCCACGCACGCCAGTCCGGTGACGCGGGCCTCGAGGCGCAGCTTCGTGCCCGGTGCGACGTCACTGGAGACGCGCAGCGGGGCGATGGCCCGGATCGTCCCCTCCAGCGTCAGGTACTCCAGCCCCGCCGCCTGGCCCAGGTCCGGAGCCGGATACCGCAGCGGCCCCACCTCCACCCCCGCCGGCAGCGTGAACTCCACCTCCGTCGGCAACCCCGTGTCGAGCAGCAACGGGTGGTAGATGTGCCACGGCTTGCTCACGCTGATCTCGACCATCAGGTCGGTACCGCCGCCGGGAGCCACACTCTCGTTGGCGGCAAGCAGGCGGGCCTTGAACGTGGGTTGAATGCCGCCGGGCTGGAACACGAGCCACAACGGCAACAGCAGATTCACGAGATTCATCACGATGATTCTATCCTGCTCGGGCAAATAGGCTTCGGCGCCGCCGGCTGCCTCGCAACACAACCGGCGTATCCGACGGGCAAACCACCCGCCGGCAAGAGAACGCCAATGGTATCGGGCGCCGCCCGCCCCAGGCAAGCGCGGCCCCGACGGCGGGGCCGTGCCTCGCGCGCCCCACCATCTGAGGCAAACGCCGCCGGTTTGCCAAACCTGCAGTCTTCCGGACAATGCCATACACGGACGCCTTGGCAACAACACCGGCAACCCGGAACAACCATGGACTGGAAAGACCCCGACAGCACCTGGGCCCGCGCGATGCGCCGGCGCGCCCGCGTCGAGTACGCGAAGCTCGCAGCCAGCATCCTGATCGCGGCTGCGGCAGCCGTCGTGTTCCCGCTCCCGGCTTTCCGGACGCGGGTGTTCGGGTTCTCACCCGTGACCACGGTCTTGTTCATCCTGATGCTGGTGATCGCCATCGGGGCCAACCTTCTGCGTTATCGCCGCACCCGACGAACCGCGCGGCTGGTCCCGCTGTGCAACGGGCTTGTCTGCCCCCACTGCCGCGTGGCGCTGGAACAATCCAGTGCACAAGCCACGTGCCCGCGCTGCGGACGCCGCTATCCTGCCGCGCCACTGCGCGCTTATTGGGAGAACCACCCTTCCCAGCCACTTGTTCCCTTCGGCAGCGATTCGGAGAAACCCCCGGCGGTCGCCGAACACCTGATGAAGCGGCGCGGCGCGTGTGCCTGTGCCATCTGGCTCGCGATGATCGGCGCACTTGTGGTCTGGATCAGTACGTTCGCACCGGGCCCCTGGTACGCAAACGTACTCGATTCCCTGCCGTTCGTGCTGTGGACCGCGTTCTTCTCAGCCGGCATGGCGCTGCTGTCACAAAAGAGAACCCGGATCGGCACCGAGCCGCGGTGTGCCCGCTGCGAGTACCTCAAGGCACCGCAGGGCAACGACGTCTTGTCACGTTGTCCCGAATGCGGCAACCTGTGGAACCTGCCGGGCGGCTCGGTTCACGGCCGGCTGCCATCCCGCCGATACCGCAGGCCGATCGGCGTCGCCCTGGTTCTGCTCGGGACGGTTCCACTTCTGGGGCCGCTCGTTCATTTGCCGTGGAGCCTTCCGCTGCTGCACATCACTCCTACCCGCGTCTTGATCAGTCAGGCCGTCTACGGCCTCACGTCTCGCCGTGAGGCATGGGCGGAACTGATGCGGCGTCAGCTCTCACCCGCGCAGCAGACCACGCTCGCCACCAGGCTGCTCGACAAGCGTTTGGAGAGAAACTACCTGGATCCAAACGCCGGAAACTGGTTGTGGAAGACGCTTCGATCGGGGGCGCTGCCGGAGAGAATCAAGGATCGCTACTTCATGGAGATGTTCGAGGCACGTCTCGAAGCGCCGGCGACCGCGCAAACGGGCAAGCGATTCCGCGTCCGGCTCGTGCCCGCTTTTCGGCGATCGAGCCTTCCCGTCGGTGTTGACGAGCGTGTGTACGTCGGAGGGTTTCAAATCGGCGACGCCCCCGAGCGTGTCGGCCGCCGAGCGAACATCGATTACGCCTCGCTGCTCGACAATGAACAGTACCTCGTCGAGACGTGGATCACACCCGAACGGCCCGGACCGTTGAGAATCAAACTCGATCTGTGGCTGGTGGTCGGCACCAATGTGCCGTACAAGATCACCTGGCAAGCCGACGGATCGCCCCTGATCCCGGCCGGCGTGTTCTACGCCCGGCACCTGACGCCCGAAGTCACGGTCACCGCAAAACCGTAAGGAAAAAAGGAACGCAGCCTCCGGACGGGCAACACCGCCATCCGGTGCCACGGTCCGTGCAAACCGCAGACTTCGTCGGAAAACAGTTGCAGGTGGCAGCGCTCAGCAGATACTGACCCGGCGACCCAAACGGCGCTTGCGATTGAGGATCTTGCGCCCGCCGGGCGTGCGCATCCGGGCCCGGAAACCGAACTTGCGTTTACGTTTGATCTTGCTGATCCGGTGCGGGTAGTGCATCGTATCTCATCCATCATCTGCCGGCGGCCGCATCGCGCGGGGGCCGGGTGCCCATCCTGTCCGCTCCATGTTCGAACGAAGCAGTATGCGGGCAACCCACCTGAACGTCAAGCCACGAATACTGCGTTATCGGACACAACAGCGGTTCTGGCCGGCTTGTCCGGCACGACCGGTCAGGACATGATGCAGCCATGCTGCTGACGATCCGCAATCTGCAAACGCACTTCTTCACGCGCGATGGCATCGCCCGGGCCGTAGACGGCGTCTCGCTGGAGGTTCCGCGCCGCCAGACGATCGCGCTGGTCGGCGAGTCGGGCTGTGGCAAGAGCCTCACGGCCCTGTCGATTCTCCGGCTCGTTCCGCCGCCCGGGCGAGTCATCGCTGGCGAAATCCTCCTGGAAGGCCGGAATCTCCTGTCGCTCGACGAGCGCGCTATGCGCGCCATACGCGGCGACCGCGTTGCGATGGTATTCCAGGAGCCCATGACCAGCCTCAACCCGGTACTCAGTGTCGGCGCGCAGATCGCCGAAGCCCTGCGACTCCACCGGAACCTGCGCGGGCGCGCGGCCCGGGACCGCGGTATCGCACTGCTCCGTCATGTCGGAATCCCCGCCCCCGAGCGGCGCGTGCGCGCGTTTCCCCATCAGATGTCCGGCGGCATGCGCCAGCGTGTCATGATCGCGATGGCCCTGGCATGCGAACCGGACCTGCTGATCGCCGACGAGCCGACGACCGCCCTCGACGTAACGATCCAGGCGCAGATCATGGCCCTCTTGCGGCAATTGCAGCAGCAGTCGGGCATGTCCGTCCTGCTGATCACGCACGACCTGGGCATTGTCGCCGGGGCGGCGGACGCGGTGTGCGTAATGTACGCCGGTCGCATCGTGGAACGCGGGCCCACGCGCGACCTGCTCGCCGAACCTCGACACCCGTATACCCAGGCGCTGCTGCGCAGCGTCCCCCGCCTCGATGCGAACCCGTCCGGCAAACGCGCGCGCCTGGCCGTGATCCCCGGCGAAGTACCGCGGCCACTGCACCGCCCCTCCGGCTGCGCGTTTCACCCGCGCTGCGCGGCGGCTCGCGGCAACCCGCGCTGTCGTACGGAAACACCGGAACTGGTTGCGATCTCACCGACGCGGGCCTGTGCGTGCCATCACGTCCGTGCGGCGTCTTGAACGACCGGCGCGCAGCCTCCGCCGTGCGGGCTGCGCGCCGGGTCGCCCCCGTTGGATCCCCGGGTCAGTTGCAGTCGTCACCGTACTCCGCGAGCAATTCCGCAAGATCGGAGAGGTCGATCGCGCCATCGCCGCCCGGCGGGTACAGATCGCCCATGTAGTGCGTCGCACCACTGGTCATGCCGTAGTTTGCCAGCAGGGTTGCCAAGTCGGACAGATCAACGACGCAATCCTCGTTGGCAATGTCGGCATAGCACCACTTGCCCGACTCACCGGGATTGGAGCAGTGGATGAGCTTGGTGCCATAGAGGTACAGGTACAACTGGGCGAACGGGTCGCCGCCATAGGGTGACATCACACAGTCGGGCGCGTACCAGCCATCCTCGATACCCGGCGCGGGGAACGGGTCTTCGTTGGGGTCGGCGTCCGCGATCGGCTGGCCGATGTACACGTCGCCGCCGGGATCGGCAAAACTGATCTCGTATCCGAAGTCCGTCAGGTAGTCGCCGTCCAGATCCTCGCCCGCCAACGCGAACTCCATCCCGGAACCCGCCAGGTCGAGCGTGACCAGCCATGCGGAAATCGCCTGAGGATCGAACGATCCAGGCAGGTCGGTGAGGACAAAGCTGGTCACTACCACACGGTCCGTCGACTCGCAACCGTTCTCGTGCGTGTAGAACGTGATCGTGGCTTCGAGGGACTCGGTACTGTTCGTCGCGTAGCCGAACTGCATGCCTTCCACGATCGTTGCGGGAGCGATATCACCCCAGTCGAGAACACTCGCGGATTCGACCAGTTCGCCGCTTCCTCTGGTCGTGGCCCAGACGATGTCATCAGCAAGGCCCCCGGTCGGCATACACACAATGACAATGACAAGAAATGGAATTGCGGCTCGCACGGCTGTCTCCTCATATGAAAAGAAAGTAAGGGTGTGAACCGAATCCCCCGTGGACTCGGCATACTCCGCTGATTATAGGCCCCCCGCGCACCGCGAGACAACAAAAACCTGCGCGAACACCCGACAGTGTGTACTTCCGGCTTGTTCCGCAGTGAATCTGTACGGAGTGGCAGGCGGTTCAGGGGTCGGCGGGCGCGTCGCCGCGAGCACCGGCGCCGGCCGGCTGGTGGTCCGCGAGGCGGCGCAGGCGGTAACGGCGCCGCCGGCGGTGGATCAGGACCAGGTTGCGGGCATAGATCATCATCCCCAGCGCCTGGCCCAGCGAAATGACGGGATCGTGGCGAAGAACCGCATAGGTAAAGAGCATCGCACCCCCCGCCAGGCTCAGATACCAGAACGCGATCGGCACGTAGCTGCGGCCGCGACGTTCCGAGGCCCACCACTGCACCACGAAACGCATCATGAACGTCGCCTGCCCGGCCAGGCCGAACAGGCCGAGCCACGTCAGCAGGTCACTGAAAAACCAGTTCGCAAGCATGAAAACGCCGTCAGCCGCACGGGCCGGTCATCCGCCCCTGCACGGGCCGCTCACCGCCTGCGGACCGCTGCCACCAGGCGGCCATCTTCGCCGATGCCAGGGGGTGGTCACTTGTTGCAGTAGTCGATGAGCCGCGCGATCTCGCTGCGCAGGTTCTTGCGGTGCACGATCCGGTCGATGTAGCCGTGTTCGAGCATGAACTCGGCCCGCTGAAACCCCTCGGGCAGCGTGGCCTTGATCGTGTTGGCGATCACCCGCGGACCGGCGAACCCGATCAGCGCTTCCGGCTCGGCCAGCGTGAAATCGCCCAGGAACGCGAAACTCGCCGCCACGCCGGCCGTCGTCGGATCGGTCATGACGACGATGTACAGCCCTCCGGCGTCGTCGAGTCTTGCGATCGCCGCCGATGTCTTGGCCATCTGCACGAGCGAAACCATGCCCTCCATCATCCGGGCCCCGCCGCTGCACGTGACCATCACCAGCGGCAAGTCCTCCTTGACGGCCCGCTCGGCGGCGGCGGCGACCTTCTCGCCCACCACCGCGCCCATCGAACCCATGATGAACAGCGGGTTCATCACCCCCATGATGACCGGGCGGCCCTTGATGTAGCCCTTGCCGACGATGATCGCCTCGCTCTCGCCGGACTTCTTCTTGACCTCGGCGAGCCGCTGCTTGTAGGGGATGCGGTCCTCGAACTCGAGCGGGTCGGTCGATTCGAGATTGGGCAGGAACTCCTCGAACGTGTCGGGGTCGTTGAGCTGCCGGATGCGCGTCCGGGCGTCCACCCGGTAGTGGTGGTCGCACTCGGGACAGACGTTCAGATTCTCCTCGAGCAGCCGGCGATAGATCATCGCGGCGCATTTCTCACAGCGAATCCACGAACCCTCGGGGACTTCGACGCTCCGGCGAGCGGCTTGGGGGGTCTCAGCCATCGGTTCCTCTTCCAGGCAGCGGGCCGTTACGTCTCGGCCACGAGTTCCGGCACGCCGGCGCAATCGATCACCACCGGCTCGGTGTTGTTCAAACTCTCTTCCCAGACCTTGTCCGCCGGCGAGCCTTCGAGCACCTGCCGGGCGATCGCGAGCGTGATCGGCCGCAGCACCAGCCCGATCGCCACCTTGCCGTTGGGGCGGACGCGCTTGCGCAGACACTGGCGCAAGCGTTCGGCGGCGACCTTGAAATCCTCACCCTGGGGCGGACTGACGTTCATCGGGGAATCGACCAGTTGCCGGTGCGCCTTGGCGTAGCGTTTCCTGAGCTCGGCCTCGGTCAGTCCGGCCCACAGACCCAGATCGACCTCGACGAGCCCATCGAGCGACTTGATCGAGACGTTCAGCTCCCGGCCGATCTGGCGGGCCGTCGACTTCGAGAGCTCATCGGGAGCGTAGAAAATCTTGCCCAACCCGACCGGACGAAGCTGCTCGGCCCAATGCGCGGCGGTCTGCTCGGCCTCGGGAGCCGGCTCCAGCGCGACGCGTCCGAGCAGGCGACCCTCCTGCCGCCATTCGGTCACCCCGCATGGTATGAGCGCAACCTTCATACGTTCGGTTCCGTAGCCGCGGGGCCGGGTCCGCTCGCCACGCTGCGCAACGCGCCCAGCGCGGCCGCCGGATCGTCCGAGCCGAAGACGGCACTGCCGGCCACGAGCATGTCGGCGCCGGCCGCCGCGACAACGGGCGCCGTGTCGCGGTTGATGCCGCCATCCACCTCGAGCGTCTGGTGCTCCCCGAGCCGGGCGGCGATCCACTCGATCTTCTCGACGCACTCGTGCATGAAACGCTGGCCGCCGAAGCCGGGCCAGACGGTCATCACGAGCACCAGGTCCACGTCCCTGATGATATCCGAAATCGCCTCGGCGGGGGTACCGGGATTGAGCGAAACCCCCACGCCGACGCCAAGCTTGCGGATCCGCCGCATGAGCGCGCCCGGATTATCGGTCGTTTCGATGTGAAACGTGATGTTCCCGGCGCCGGCCTCGGCGAACGCGGGAGCGTAGCGCCCGGGGTCTTCTATCATAAGATGCGCATCTAAAAAGAGTTGCGTGCATTTGGCCACCGAACGCACCACCGGCACGCCAAACGACAGGTTCGGTACGAAGTGGCCGTCCATGATGTCGAGATGGAGCCAGTCGGCGCCGGCCCGTTCGACGACCGCGATCTGCTCGCCCAGCCGGGTGAAATCCGCGGCCAAGATCGACGGTGCGATGCGTATTCGTTTGTCCCGGTGCATGGTACTCCCGCCACGCGAGTCCTGTCCCGCCGCGCGGCGGGTTCCCTGTCAGGAGCCGCGCCGGCAGCGCGCACTTACAGGATAGCGAAGGCGGGCCGTCCCGGCGACCGGCACCCGCGGCGCAGGGCAGCCGGACTCCGCGCGAACCACAAGCCCACGGCGCTTCGCCGCGCCGGTCGCAACCCGGTTCCGCAATGGGTGGTGACAGCCGGGAGCGCACAGCCCCCATGTACCGGGGACCACGAACGTTGGCCCCCCCGCCCTACGCCTGATCGAGCACTTCCAGGGCCTCGAAGCGTTTTCCTTCGAGGAACTTCAGCGACGCCCCGCCGCCGGTGCTGACGTGCGTCATCCGCTCGCTCAGGCCGGCCTGGGCCACGGCCGCGGCGCTGTCTCCTCCGCCGATGACGGAGACGGCCCCCCGGTCGGTCGCGTCGGCGATGGCGTGGGCAATGGCGACCGTGCCGGCGTCGAACGGTTTGACCTCGAATGCGCCGACCGGACCGTTCCAGACGATCGTGCCCGCCGACGCGATGACTTGCTTGAATTCCGCGAGCGTCTGCGGGCCGATGTCGAGCCCCATCAGGTTCGCCGGCAACTCGCCGGCGACCACCGCGGACTCGACCCCCTCGCGCAACTCGGGGGCCGCGACGCAATCGACCGGCAGGTGCAGCTTGTCGCCGGCGGCTTCGATCAGCTCGCGGGCCAGGTCGAGCTTGTCCTGCTCGCAGAGGCTCTTGCCGACGGCCCGGTTGCACGCCGCCCAGAACGTGAACATCATCGCGCCGCCGATGAGGACGTGGTCCACCTTCTCGAGCAGGTTGCGGATCACGCCGATCTTGTCGCTGACCTTGGCGCCGCCGAGGATCGCGACCAGCGGCCGCTTGGGCGACTCGATCGCCCGGCCCAGGTACATGAGCTCCTTCTCGACCAGGAAGCCGACCACGCGCAAGCCGGGCTGAATCAGCCGCGGGACGTCGTACATGCTGACGTGCTTGCGGTGGCAGGTACCGAACGCGTCGTTGACATAGGCGTCGCCGTGGGCGGCCAGCGCCCGGGCGAAGACCTGGCGGGCCTCCTCCTGAGCGGGGGTGAGCTTGCCGCTGGGGTTCTTCTTGGCCTTGTCGATGATCGTTTCGGCGGGGTCGAACCGCAGGTTCTCCAGCAGCAGCGTCTCGCCGTCCGCCAGCCCCGACGAAGCCGCCAGCGCTTCGGGCCCGGTGATGGACTCGACGAATTTGCACCCACGACCGGTCAGCTCGCCGATGCGGTCGGCGACGGGGCGCAGCGAGAGGTCGCGGTCCTTCTGGGGATCGCCCGTGGGACGACCGAGGTGGCTCATCACGATCGCCCGGCCGCCGTGCTCGACGACGTAATCGAGCGTGGGCAGGAACTTGCGAATCCGGGCGTCGTCGGTGATGTGCCGGCGATCGTCGAGCGGGACGTTGAGATCGGCGCGGATCAGCACCCGCAGCCCGGAGACGTTGATATCACGAACGGATTTGCGGTTCATGCGTCAACCCTCTTATCGGACGGTCAACCGGCGCCGTTCGAGGCCGGCGCGCCGCACCGCCGCGGCCCGGCCGTCCTGGCACCGATCGAAAACCTCTGCCCCCGGACAGCCGGCGGACAGCGCGGACTCCGCTTTCCGCCGAGCCGCGGACGCGAACCCACCGCCGCGGCGCCGCGCGGGTTTCGAGGTCGCGGCTGGTCGTGGGGCTCCGTTGCCTTGTCGCCTCGGTGCCTC
>CAYRXN010000332.1:0-8200 GCA_964428275.1 uncultured Planctomycetales bacterium
TCCATCAGGTTGAGACGGGCGAAGCGGATCTGCCGGCGGATGTCGGGACTGATCTGGAAGAGCTCCCGACCGTCCCGGGCGGTGGAAACGAAGTAGCGCTTGCGAAACTCCGGCGGTACCTTGGCCAGCTTGTCCGCCTCGAACAGGCCGCGCTGGGCCTTGGCGAGTACACGCGTCGAGATGTCGGTGGCCAGCAGCTTGAACTGGAGCCCTTTGGTTCGCCGGGCCAGGTCGTCCATCGTCATCGCGATCGTGTAGGGCTCTTCCCCGCTCGAACAGCCGGCGCTCCAGATGCGGATCGGGCAGCGCGGGTTGCGCCTGTCCGTCGCCCAACGGCGGGCCGTCTCGGCGAGGAAGTCGAAGTGCTTGGCCTCGCGGAACAGGTGCGTGGTGTTGGTCGAGATGGCGTCGATCAACTGGGTGAGCTCCTGTCCGGAGCGGTCGCCCTTCACGAAGTTGTAGTATTCGCGGTAGCTGGAAAAGCCGCCGGCCCGCAGCCGGGCGCCCAGCCGCGCGCGGACCAGCTGCAGTTTCTGGTCGCCGAGGTTGATCCCGGCGTGCCGGTAGATCAGGTCGCGGAAGAGGTCGTATTCTTCGCGGGTGAGCTCCGCAACGGTTTCAGTTGCCATGGGCAGGCGCCTCCGGCAGGATGAGGGCCGCGGCCCGGCGGGGCCGGGCGGCCGCGGACCGCGCGGGCGAGGCTCAGGCCCGGCCCTTTTCGTACACGCAGTAGAACGGCTCGCCGGAGACCGAAAGCTCGCAGGCCACGTCGTGGTCGTTCTCGTCGAACCGCGGGGCCTCGCTGCACTCGGTCACGGTCGGGATCGAGAGATCGAAGACCGGCTCGGTGCCGTGCAGCGCGGTGACCAACTGGCCGCAGGTCACGTTCATGAACTCGCACAACGCATCGGTCGTCCCGGCGACGGCCTCGTCGTCGTCCGGATCGAGGCCGAGCAGGTTGGCCGCAAGCTGGTGGGCGAAGTCGCGCGTACACCAGCAGCGCAGCGTGCCCGACATCGGCCCGCGATAGGTGATCGTGCATTCCAGCCAGACCGACCCCGGGGGCACCTCGGCCGGCTCGTCGTCGCTGACGAGGAACGCCATGTCGCCCAGCACGTCGGCGACGATCGTGGCCAGGTCCGTCCTGGTGGCCGTGGGGTTATTCCCGCTTGGTTCCATCATCATCTCCTGATCGCTGAGAAGGTTGTTCGAATCGGCTTACGTCCACCGGCCGGCTGCACAGAACCAGGGCCGAACCGGATGACTGGTTGACGATCACGATTTCGGTGACACCGTCGGCGCAGCGCGTCTCGACCCGCAGCGGTCCTCTGACCGCGTCGCGAATCTCGACTTCGTGCAGTCCGAACACCAGCACGCAGCCGGCGTGGAGGATTCCCGTCACTTCGACGACGGCCTCGTCGTCCGGGGCCGCCTCGTCCAGCATCTTCTGGCGGGCTTCGAGCAGGTCGTCCGCCTCGAGCTCGATCTCGTCGGCCTTGCAGACCAGCTCGGTCGCCTGTTCCCGCTGGGCCGAGGTGAGCCGCTTGACGTTGGCCAGCAGCGGTTGGACGCGGGCGCGGACGTTCTCGGCGTGCTCTTTCTGCCTGGCGGCCTTGCGCAGCATCTGCTGCGCCTGGTACAGCACGCGCCCCTCGGTGCCCACCTCGATGCGGGTGGGTACGCCGCTGGGGCTGCCCAGGTGTTTGGCCTTGACGCCGTTGCGGGCGTAGGTGTCTCCGCCGATGATCGCGCCGCGCTCGACGCACACCTGCCCCCACGCGCGCACGCGACTGTTGATGATTTCCTTGGTGATGCAGACGTCGCCGCCGGCCTCGACCGTGGCGGCGTCGCAGATGTGGGCGCTGAAACGGCCACCGGCGTGGATGACGTGCGGGGCGTCGTGCCCGAACAGGCCGCGGCGGATCTCGATGTCGCCGCCGGCTTCGAGGCAGGCCGACTCGACGTCCCTGTCGATCGCCAGGGCGCGGGCCGTCCGCACGGTGAAGTTCGGCTTGACGGCCCCGCGGATGTGGACGTTGACCACCGAATCGATGTTGCCCGTGTGGAAGTCCACGTCCCGCGGGATCGTCAGCACGTCGCTGAGGTACAGCGTGCAGCCGTCGCGTTCGAGATAGCCGGCGATCTCCGTCGCCACGCGGCGCGAGTCCTCGTCGACCAGCCGCAGGCCGTTGCCCAGGATGATCGGCATACCCTTCTTGCGCTCCGGCGGAACCTCGTTGCCGTAGACGTCGCAACCCGTTTTCCCGTCGCTCGGCGGCCGGATCGTCCCGATCACCTTGCCGGCCTCGATCGTCAGGATCGAGTTCACGGCGTAATAGTCGGCCCGCTCGTCCTCGTCCCATTCCTGCGACTCGGGCTTGTAGGCCTCGTCCAGTTCGAACTCGCCGTCGCGGGCTTCCACCGGCGGCGTTCCCTCGGCGACCAGGTAACGCTGGGGAACCTCGGCCGGGGCGTCGCCCTCACCGGCCGGAGGTTCGTCTGCGTCGGCCGGGGCGGCCGCCTGCTGGCGCGCGAGCGCGACGTACTCGTCCACACGCGCGCGGACGGCGTCGGTGATCTTGATGTTGCGGTTCTTGAGCGCAGCGAACACATCGTCGGCACGCGGCGGGGCCACGCCGGGCATGGTGACGGGCGGCGTCTCGATCCAGGCGCGCATGCGGTCTTTGGCCACAACGACGCGGATGCCGCCGGTGGTGATGCTCGATTGTGAATCCATACGCCGATGCTCCGTGTCGTGGCACACGCCGCCCGCGGGCGGCAGCGCGCCGCCCATGTTGCTATCGGCACATCCGCCGCCGCGGTAGACCAGCGGCAAGCGGATCGCCGGGAAGGCAGCTAACTCGCGCAGCAGGGAAATGTTGCGGTCCGTACCCCCCGGAACGCGCGCGGGAGAGCTTCCGATAATGCCCGAACGCAATCGCGTGGCGTCCCCCAGCGGGATACACTGAATCCCGGCGCGCGGCCGGTGGCGTGGGTCTTCGCCGGCCGCTGAACGGTCCCGACCCCGACCGGGTGCAACGATGGCAAAAGCGGATTACCTCCTCGGAATCGACATCGGAACCACCGGCAGCAAAGCGCTGCTGATTCACACGACCGGCGAGCCGGCGGCCGAAGCAACGGCCGAGTACCCCATGTCCACCCCCCATCCGCTGTGGGCCGAGCAGGACCCCGCGGAGTGGTGGTCGGCCACCCTGACGGCGATTCGGGAAGCCCTGGCGCGCGCCGGCGCGACGGGGACGCAGGTCGCCGGCGTCGGGCTGACCGGACAGATGCACGGACTGGTCCTGCTCGACGCGGCCGGGCAGGTCTTGCGCCCCTGCATCATGTGGAACGACCAGCGCACCGCCGAACAGTGCGCCGCGATCACGCAAAGTGTCGGCGCCGCGCGGATCCTGCAACTTACGGGCAATCCCGTACTGCCGGGCTTTACGGCGCCCAAGATCGTCTGGGTTCGCGAGCACGAGCCGCAGGTGTGGGGGCGCATCGCGCACGTGCTGCTGCCCAAGGACTACATTCGCTACCGCCTGACCGGGGCGCTGCTGGGCGAAGTGTCCGATGCCTCGGGCACGGCGCTGTTCGACGTGGGCCGGCGGCAGTGGTCCGAGGAGATGCTCGCGGCCGTCGGGATCCCGCGGGCCTGGCTGCCCGAAGTCACCGAATCGCCCGAGCCCGGCGCGACGATCAGCCCCGAGGCGGCGGAACGAACCGGGCTGCGTGCCGGCACGCCGGTGGTCGGCGGCGGCGGAGACCAGGCCGCGCAGGCGGTCGGGTGCGGCATCGTGCGCGAGGGGCTCGTCTCGGCCACGCTGGGAACTTCCGGCGTCGTGTTCGCCGCGTCCGATGCGTACCGCGTCGAGCCCGCGGGACGGCTGCACGCGTTCTGCCACGCGGTCCCCGGCATGTGGCACCTGATGGGCGTCATGCTCTCGGCGGCCGGGAGCTTTCGCTGGTACCGCGACACGCTGGGCGAGGCGGAGGTCGCCGACGCGCGCAAGCGGGGGCGCAGCGCGTACGAACTGCTCACCGAGCAGGCCGCCGGCGTCGCCGCCGGATGTGAGGGACTGCTGTTTCTGCCCTACCTCAGCGGCGAGCGCACGCCCCACCCCGACCCCCACGCGCGCGGCGCGTTCGTCGGCCTGACGCTGCGCCACACGAAAGCGCACCTGACCCGCGCGGTGCTCGAGGGCGTCAGTTACGGCATGGGGGACTCGCTGAGCCTGATGCGCGATCTGGGCGTGGCGATCCGGCAGGTGCGGGCCTCGGGCGGCGGGGCGCGCAGCCGACTCTGGCGGCAAGTGCTGGCGGACGTCTTCCGTACCCCCATCGCCACGCTCAACGTGACGCAAGGCGCCGCGCTCGGCGCGGCGTTGCTGGCCGGCGTGGGCGTGGGCGTTTTTGCGGACGTGCCGGCGGCGGCCGAGCAGGTCGTGCGCGTGGTCGAAGAACTGCCGCCGGGGCCCGACGCGGACGTCTACGCCCGTTATTATCCCCGGTACCGCGCGCTCTACCCGGCGCTGGCGGCGGAGTTCGCGGCGCTCGCCAAGGTGGCGGCGGACGCCTGAGCGGTGGCCCCCCACCCGTCGGCAAGAGGAAAGGCTCATGAGGCGAAGACGCCTGGGAACGAGGCTGCTGCCGGCCCTCCTGGCCGCCGGGCTGGTCTGCGGCTGTCAGCGAAGCGCGGCCGAGAAGCGCGGCGGAAGCGGCGCCACGGCCCCGCGGCCGAACATCCTGTTTATCGTGTGGGACACCGTGCGGGTGGACCGCCTCAGCCTCTACGGCTACGCAAAGCCGACCACGCCGAACCTGGAACGCTTCGCCCGCGACGCGACCGTCTTCGAGAACTGCGTCGCCGCCGGGAGCACGACGGTCCCGTCGCACGCGAGCATGTTCACGGGGCTGCTGCCCGCCGAGCACGGGGCCAGCAACGAGCACCCGCTGCTCGATCCACGTTTCGTGACCCTGGCGGAGTCGTTGCGCAACGCCGGCTACCGGACGTACGCCTTTTCGGAAAACCCGCACTTGTGCCGCGAAACGAAGCTGACCCAGGGGTTCGAGGTCGTTGAACATCCCTGGAGCCCGCCGTTCGCACGCGACGCGCTGCGGATCAGTCTGGAGAAGCGTTTTCCCGACCGCGACATCGACGCCCTGCTCGGCCGCCTGGACAAAACGGACTACGCCAAGTTGCAGTGGAAGATCAAGGCGGCCGGCACGCTGGCGCAGCGCGGACTGAGCGCCTGGCTCGAAAGCCAGCCGGCAGACCGCCCGTTTTTCGCCTTTGTCAACTACATGGAGGCCCACCGCCCGTTGATTCCGCGCAGGGAGTTCCGCGAGCGGTTCATGACACCCGAACAGCTGCGGGCTTCGTACCGCCCGCCGCGCACCTTCGGACAGCTCTGGGCCTACTGCTTCGGTCTGCGCGAGGCGGCGCCCGGCGAACTGGCACTGTCGAGCCTCCGCTACGACGCGGCGATTGCCGAGCTGGACGCGTTGCTCGGCGATCTGCTCGACCGGCTGGATGCGGCCGGGCGCCTGGAGAACACCGTGGTCGTGCTGGTGGCCGACCACGGTGAACACCTCGGCGAGCACCACCTGCTCGACCACCAGTTCTCCGTGTACGAGCCGCTGATGCGCGTGCCGCTGGTCGTGCGCTGTCCGTCGCGGCTGCGACCCGGGCGCGAGCGCCGGCCGGTGAGCAACCTCGACCTCTACCCGACCCTGCTCGAGCTGGCGGGCGTCGCGCCGGCGGTGCAGAGCACGGGGGTGAGCCTGCTGCATCCGCGCGAAAAGCGGCTGCGGATCGGCCAGTACCCGGCTCCGATGGCCGGGGCGTTCAAGGTCGTGCAGACGATGTATCCCCGCTTCGATCCGACCCCGTGGCGGCGCAGCCTGATCGCGCTCTACGACGAACCGTACAAGCTGATCGCCGCCTCCGACGGTCGCGACGCGCTCTACGACCTGAGCCGCGATCCGCACGAACGCACGAATCTGATTACCACCCAGCGGGACGTCGCCGCGCGGCTGGCGGACGAGCTGCGCCGGCTGCGGGCGGAGCTGCGCCGGCCGCCGGCCGCCGCTTCGAGTCGGCCGGACCGCAAGAGCTCGGAGCTGATGCGGCGACTGGAGCAGATCGGGTACGTGGGTTCCGACACGGACGACGAGGAGCAGCCGAACCCCACCACGAGCCGCCCCGCCCCGCGCCCCGCCAACCAGACGCCCCAGCCCCCCCGGCCGTGAGCGGCGGTTTCCCCGCCTGGACCTGACGCCCTGACGTTCCTTCCGCAACCCCACCGCAACCTGGGGGGCGTACCGCTCAGTGATTCGCCAGCGCTTGCAGCAGCGCCAGGTCGGCTGCGTCGGTGTCGCTGTCGCCGTCGAGGTGGCAGCGCGCGCAGCCGCCTGGGTCGGAGGTGTCCGGTCCGGCGAGGCACCTGGCCAGCTGGCACAGGTCGCCGGCGTCGATGCGGCCGTCGCCGTTGAGATCACCCGAGCCGTCCGGTTCGGGCCAGGGATCCCAGTAGTTGCCGCTCATCGCGATCAGACACAGCAGCGCGACCGTGTCCTCGTAGTACCCCTCCTCGCTGTCGCGCACCGCGTCGTAAATCGCGTCGAGCCACACGTGCAGGTCCGGGTCGCTCATGGCCGCCACACCCAGCGGCGCCGCGAAGAACGACGTGAAATAGTCGCCGATCGCCGAACCGTCGAGCGTGTACCCGGCCGCGATCGCCTGCGGGTCGCCGCCGGCGGCGCTCGCGACCCACTGCGTCATCTTCAGCGCCGCCGCGGCCGAGCGGCAGTCACCCCCCAGCAGCGCATCGGTCGCCAGCCGCCAGGGCGCGCGGCCGGCGTTGTAGTAGTAGTGGCCGTCGTGCGGACCTTCGAGGAAATACGCCGGCGCCGGCTGAGGCGTCGGGTCGCCGGCGCTGGCCACGAAGAAGTCCGGCAGCAGGCCGGTCGCGGGGGCGCAGCCGTCCTGGAGGCTCTCGATCGCGGTCAGGGCCGCCTCGGCCACGTCGTACCAGCCGGCGTTGCCGGTCGCGCGGGCGAAGGTGCGGAAATGGGCCACCAGCAGGTCGGAGCTGCGGTTGGTCCACTCGTTGTAGTCGCCGCCGGCCGGATCGACCCAGTCGCCCAGCAGCGGCAGATGCGACTCGGGGCCGATCTCCGATTCCCACACACCAGCGAGCACGTCGCGCGCCTCGGCGAGGTAGTCGATGCGCCCGTCGCGGCCCCACTGCCGGTCGGCCAGCAGCAACGCCAGGGCGATGTCGGCGTCGCCGTCGAAGGCGCTGTCGTCGCCGCCCGGTTCGGCGGCTTCGTCGGCCGGCACGTGCCAGTCCATCAGCCGCGGGTCGATCTCGCTGCGGTGGTCGTCGAAGAACTCCCACAGGCCATCGAAAACCGTCCGGGCGTCGGCGTCGTGTCCGGCCATCAGGGCGACGATCACCATGCCATAGCCCTGCCCCTCCGACACCGTGTCACCCGCTTCGAGCACGTCGCACACCACGCGATACCGGGGGTGGCCGTCGGGTTCGGTGCCGGCCTGGACGAGGTAATCAGCCTTCCAGCGGTCGTAGGCGGCGCGCACGTCACCGTCGAGCTGCGACTGCGTGCGGTGGTCCGGCAGGACCGTGCCGGGCGCGTAGACGGTGTGCTGCGGAAACGGCCGCGCCGGCTGCCCCCCGGCCGGCAGGCAGCCCAACAGCGTGACAAGACACCAGACGGACGCGATGCCGACGCCGCGGCGACCGGCGGAATGTGCGAGCGATGTCAACAAGAACCCTCCTGGAAACGCGAACGGCGCGGTCATGTGCTCCATCTCGGTTGCATTCGCTGGCCACAGCAGCTTGCAAGGCGGACTCCGCCCGCCAGAGTCAAGCCGGTGCGACCACAGGATACCGCGCAGACGTCAGGCCCGCGGCTCGTCATGCGGCCTGCGTCCCCGTGCCCCTGCTTCCCTGAATCCCTCAATCCCTGCTCCCTCAGTCCCTTTCTGAATGGCGAATGCCGAATGGCGAATGCCGAATTACCCTGCGCCCCCACCCCCCCTTCGTCCCTATGTCCCTCCGTCCCTGTTTCCCTGAATCCCTGCTCCCTCAATCCCTTTCTGAATGGCGAATTACCCTGCGCCGCCCCCCCCCTTCGTCCCTGTGTCCCTCCGTCCCTGTTTCCCTCAATCCCT
>CAYRXN010000333.1:0-2600 GCA_964428275.1 uncultured Planctomycetales bacterium
GTGACCGAAGGCGACCCGGTGGTCTTCTCGGTCTCGGTCGAGAACAACATCCTGTACGACTACCAGTGGCGGATGAACGGCAGCGACCTGAGCGACGGCGGACGGTTCTCCGGCACGCAAACGACGTCGCTGGCGATCCTCCCGGCCGAGCTCGGCGACGATGGCGCCCAGTTCGACTGCGTGATCACTTCGCAGCTCGGGGCGCAGTGTTCGGTCACGTCCGACGCCGCCACGCTGACCGTCACGGCCTCGGGCAACGACTGTCCCGAAGACCTCGACGGCGACGGCTCGATCGGGCTGGGCGACCTGTCGATCCTGCTGGCCAACTACAACCAGAGCGGCATGAGCGCCGAAGACGGCGACTTCGACGGCGACGGCGACGTCGATCTGGCCGACCTGTCGGTGCTCCTGGCCGTTTACGGGCAGGACTGCCCGACGCGCTGACCTGGAAGAACCTGCCGAACGGACCACCAGGGCCGTACGGCTGGGCGTAAACGCCTGAAACATGCGACCGGAGGCGCCGAGTGATCCGCTGGGCGTCTCCGGTTCTTGTTGCGCGCCCCAGACCACCTCAACCGTGTGCGGCCGCTACCTGCGTACCAGCGGGCCGGAGGTTGCAATTCGCGGCGGCGGTGCGATAGTAGCCGCATGGCCGGCCGGGCCCGGGTCCGGCCGCAGGCTGCGCACGTAACGCGAATGGAGAGTACCCCATGCAGACCGCTGTTTCCGATGACCAGGCGTTGGCCCGCCGCTTCCCGGAGCAGATCGCCATCGCGATTGCCAGGGACGCCCAGGGCAAGTACAACCCCATCACGCTCGGCTGGACGATGCTCACTTCGCACGATCCGCTGCTGATGGCGATCGCGGTCGGCAAGCAGCGTTACTCCGCCGAGGCGATCCGCCACGCCGGGGCGTTCGTGCTGGCGTTTCCCTCTGAAAGGCAGGCCGACGAGGCCCTGTTTCACGGGACGAAGTCGGGCCGCGAAATGGACAAGATCCGCGCGGCGGGCACGAACACGCAGCCGGCGACGAAGATCGACGGCGTGTTGTTCGCCGACGCGGTCGCGAACTTCGAATGCGAGCTGGTTTCCGAGCACGAGACGGGCGACCACATCATCTTCGTGGGGCGCGTCGTCGCGGCGCACGTGAACCAGGACGCCACGCTCGGACGGCTCTATTCGCTGGGCAACGAACGACTCGGCGGCGTTCGTCCGGCCTGACGCCGCGCTTGCGGATACCCGCGGCTCGCGGGCCGCGCCGCGAGGGTTTCGCCGCATGGGCACCCACACCGACCAGGCCATCGTACTGCGGCTCAGCGACTACTCGGAAACGTCGCAGATCGCGACACTCTTTGCCCGGTGCGGCGGCAAGTTGCGCCTGATCGCCAAGGGGTTGCGCCGCGGCACGCGCAAGCGGTTCGCGGTCGGACTCGACCTGCTCGAATACGGCCAGGTCCGCTACGTGCGGCCGCGGGGCCAGGCCGGGCTCGGCACGCTCGCCGAGTGGACCCAGCGCGACGCGTTTCTCGGCCTGCGGCGTGCGCTGATCCGCCAATACGGCGCGTTCTACGCCGTGGAACTGACCGACCGGCTCACCGAGGAATACGATCCGCACCCGGAGCTATTCGCGGCCCTGCTCGAGCTGCTCGGCGACCTGGCGGCGGACGAGACGCCCACGCTGGCCGACGGGCGGCCCGGCACGCCGGCGGCGCTGATCGTGCGTTTTCAGGCGGCCTTGCTGCGGGCGGTCGGGTATGCGCCGGTGCTGCGGCAGTGCGTCGATTGCGGGCGGCCGCGGGTCCGCGGGTCGGCGGCGTACTTCAGCTCGGCGGCCGGCGGTCTGCTTTGCCGCGCGTGTCAGCAGCGGCACGCAGAAAAGCGACGGCTCGCCCCGCGTCTGCTCGACCGGCCCGCGTGTGAGCAGGCGCCGGAAGACTGGTTCCCGCTGCTCGACTACCACCTCGCCCACATCGCCGGCGGTCCGGCCCGCAGTTCGCGTCGGCTCGGCGAGTTGATTACCCGCGCGCAGCCGGGTTAGCGGAGAGCGCAAGCGGTTCAGCAGCGGTCACCTTCCGTCCTCGCGCAGCGTTCAGACACATGCCGCGCTGCCCGCTATAATCGTTGCAGACATTTGCCGACGGCAGATCTGGCAGGGGCAGCCGCAGAACCGGTCGGGCGGCGCCCGGATGGAAACACGGAACAGGAACGCACGTGACGACACCGCCCTGCAACATCCCCGCCTGGGTTCCACTTTTTCCGTTGCCGGAGTCCGTCTTGTTCCCCCGCCAGCTCTTGCCGCTGCACGTCTTTGAGCCGCGCTACCGCGAAATGGTCGCGGACGTGCTCGAAGGGGCCCAGTGCCTGGCGATCGCGCTGCTCAAGCCTCACTACGAACCGCACTATTTCACCCATCATGCGCCAATCCACCGGATCGTCGGTGTCGGACGGATCGTCGCCACCGAATGGCACGACAACGGCAGTTGTGACATTCTGTTGCGCGGCCAGGCCCGCGCCCGGGTAGTCGGCGAGACCAACGGCCGCCCCTACCGCCTCGGGCACATCCGCACGCTCGCTTCACAATGCAACCGGCCGCCACCGACG
>CAYRXN010000334.1:0-11143 GCA_964428275.1 uncultured Planctomycetales bacterium
TTCCGCCGAGGATGGCGCCGCCGGGCGGGGCTGCGGCGCATGGCGGCAGGACACAGGGGCAGCCCGCGCCGCCGGCGATCGACCTGAGCGCCGGCCGGGCCGTGTGGGGTTCGGCCGAGCCGGTCGTCATCGACACGCGCACCTTCCAGCCGCAGAACCAGGCCGGGCTGTACTGGGACGGCCGCGTGCGCGAGATCGAGGAGGTTGTACCCCGCCATCCGCGCCGCGCGCCGCCGGGAGGCGGTGTGCCGAACCAGTTGCCGGTCGGCGGTGTTTCCGACGTCGCCCGCGGCACGCCGGGCGCGCTGTTTCCCGGACTCGGGCTGGGGGATTCCGGCGGCTGGATGCCGCCCGATTGCTCGTTGGCGGTCGGTCCCGAGCACATCGTGACGACGGTCAACCAGACGATCGGGTTTTATGCCAAGGACGGTACGCTTCAGACCGTGATCCCGCTCAACGACCGTGGTGATCCGGGCTTCTTCGAGCCCGTCGGCGCCGGCGGCTTCACGTTTGATCCGAAGTGCTACTTCGACCACTACGACCAGCGTTTTGTCGTCATTGCGCCGGAGGTCTACAGCGACCAGCAGACCGCCTGGATCGACATCGCCGTTTCCGACGACGCCGACCCGCACGGTGTCTGGTATCTCTACCGCACGTACTGCGTCATCAGCGTCGGCGAGACGACGTTCTGGCTCGACTATCCGGGCCTGGGCTACGATCGCGACGCCATCTACGTCACCGGCAACCTGTTCGGCCTCAACGCCAGCGGTTGGGGCGGCGTACTGTTCCGCGTCTTCGACAAGGCGCCGCTGCTGGCCGGCGAGCCGGCCGTCTACGCCGATCTGCGCGACGGCGGCGCCGCGTCGGTACAGGTGGCCCACCACTTCGGCGACAACCCGGCGCCCTACTTCGTTTCGGTGAATACGGCCTGGTCACTCAAGCTCCACGCCATTACCGATCCGCTGACCGATCCTGCGCTGATGACCACCGGCGTGGCCGTGCCGTACTTCGCCTATCTCTCTTCCGGCGCTCCGAACGTCGGCGGGACGCTCTCGACGGTGGACTCGCGAATCTTCAATGTGCAGTGGCGTGACGGCGAGCTCTACGCCGCGCACACGATCCGCGCCGGCGGCAAGAACATGGCCCGCTGGTATCATCTGCGCACCCACGGCTGGCCTGCGGGCGGGACCGTCGAGTTCATCGAGGGAGGCAACATCAACGGCGGCCCGGACGTGCACACGTTCTTCCCCGCGGTGTTTTCCAACAAGTACGGCAGCGTGGCCGTCGTGATGGGATCGTCCACGCCCCAGACCACGCCGACCGTGCAGGCCACCGGCCGAACGACGAACGATCCTCTGGGCGAGCTGGGCGCGCTCCAGACGCTGAAGGTGGGGCCCGCGGGCGCCGACGGCCGCTGGGGCGATTACTTCGACATCACGGTCGATCCCACGAACGACGCGACCTTCTGGATCATGGGTGAATACCAGAACTCGTCCGGGTGGGCCACCTGGATTTCCAGCTTTTCCGTTACGATGTGCGAGGGCGATTTGAATGCGGATGGGCTGGTCGACCTGAGTGACCTGAGCATTCTGCTGGCCAATTACGGAAGGACCGCGGATGCCCTCTACGACGACGGCGACTTCAGCGGCGACGGCGCGGTGGACCTGATCGACCTGTCGGTCCTGCTGTCGGCCTACGGTACGAGCTGCCCCTGATCAGGCAGGTGCGGGCTGAAGTTCAGTGCATCCGTGGCGCCCGGAGGTCTGGATGCGCCCATCTCGACAGGAAACCAGGCTGCCCGAGCCCGGCGAAGACGGCGCGGTTCCAAACCGGGTACGCCTCTCGAAAACAACTGAAGAGCCCGGCCTCGCAGCCGTGCCGCCGGCCGGTGGAATGTCTGCGGGCGAACGGCCCTGGCCGCCGCGGTACTGGTGGCTCAAGCGATTACTGGTCGCGGCGGCGGTTCTGATGTTGGCACTCGCGGGACTGCATCGGTGGTGGAGCCACGAGGCCCAGCGACGTTTCGGCAGTCTGCTCGAGCAGTACCGCGCCGCGGGCCAGCCGCTGACGATCGAGGATTTCGACTTCCCGCCCGTCCCGGACGACGAAAACGCGGCTCACGACCTGATGCTGGCCGCGGCGAGCCTGAGCCCCTGCTCCCTGAATTACCCGCGGTTGATCGCATTGCTGAACAGACCCGATCTGGCAAAGGACAGCTTCGGTGCGGTCGGGCAGTGGATCAACGGCAGCGCCCCGGCGCTCGCGCTGGTGCGCCGGGCGCGCGGCAAGCCTGACGTGGACTGGGGCGTTCGGTTGACCAGTCCGGTAGTGAACATGGTGTTTCCGCAACTCTCGCAGCAACGCACGCTGGCGCAATTCCTGAATGCGGCGGCGTTGTACGAACACTTCGATCGCAAAGACGACGCGGCCGCCCTGGAGCTGGTTCACGACACGCTGGTCGTTCATCGGTCGCTGATTCGCTGGCGGGGAATGGTCGTCGTACACGTGACCGGACTGGCGGTGGCCGGGAACCTCTGCGACCTCGAAATCGGGCACATCGCCCCCACACTCCGTATCGGCTCGACCGGGACGGCGGCGCGGCCCGCCCAGGTTGGCGCGCTCATCGCCGATCTGCTGGAAGATCGTTTCGTTCGGGAAAGTTGGCGTTGGGCGGTGTATGCCGAGCGTGCTGCCCTGCTCGACGCGATTGGGGGAACCGGCGCGGGCACGCTCGGCGTTCCCGCCTCGGCGGGCAATCTGCCCGCGACCAGGCGGCTGTTGGGGCCGGCGACGCTGCTGGGGATTCCGCCGGCGCTCGAGTACGTGACGGGCTGGGCGCTCGTGGCCGACTGCCCCGACTTTCCGGCGGCGCAGGCGTCCTGCAAGCCCCCTCCCGTCCGGGAAACGGGTTTCCAGCGAAACGTGTTTTTTCTCGCAGACATCCTGCTTCCGGCGATGCACCGTGCCGCGGAACTGACGTTTCGTGTCCTCGCCAAACGCCGGCTGGCGGCGACCGCGCTGGCGATCCGCTGGTACGAAACCGATCACGGGGCACCGCCGGCGACGCTCGAAGCGCTCGTGCCGGACTATCTGCCCGCGGTACCGGCCGATCCGTTTGCCTCCGGCGGCCGGCCGATCGGCTACAGGCCCGAGGCGCCCCGTCCGCTGCTCTACAGCTTCGGCGCGAACATGAGAGACGACGGCGGCACTCCGGCGTATGGCAATTCGGGCAACGTGGACGAGCGAGATGGCGACCTGGTGTTTTTCCTCACGGCCCCCGAACCGCCGCCGCGGGAAGAAGCAGGGAAACCGGCTTCGCTACCCGTGCAGGCTGTAGAACACGACGGCCAGATAGTACATGACCCCGCACAGCAGCGCCGCGCAGAGCACCGCGGCGAGGACCGACACCCCTGACCATATCCACGTCAGGACCAGCCGCCGCGGCCCGCGTTTGAGCAGGTGCGCCCCCAGCCACGACCACGACCACCAGCAACCCGCCAGCCCGACCACGACCAGGATGGCCAGTCCGAGCATGCCGGTATCAAACAAGCTGGTCTTGTTGAGATGGCCCCACCGGGCCAGCGCCCGGATCACGACGCACAGCGCCCCGCCCAGCGGGAATACGAACGCCAGCGGCGCGCAGCCGTAATGACTGAGCGCGACCGCGCGGTTCTGGCGTCGGACCGAGAGGTAGCGCGGATGAAACAGGTATGTGGGCATGCCGCTGAAGACGATCAGCCCGACGAACCCGGCGACCGCCACCACGCCGACATACCACCGGGCGGAATCCTCGACGATCTCCGTCAGAATCGTGCCTTTCGAACAGTGGTCGATGACCCATACGGCCGCCGCGAAGGCAACAAATGCGTGGATGACCGCGGCGAAACGAAACGCGACCGCGGCGGGGTAATCGACGTGCTGGCACGCCGCCCGGCAGAACCGCTTGGGTCGAAACGTCACGAGCAGCACGGTCTGCCAGAACGCGACGATGCGGCGCAGGCCGCGGGCCCGCTGCCAGGGGATCAGCGAGTCCGCCGACTCGACGAACCCCAGATCGAGGCCGCATTCCGGGCAGCGGGCGCTCGTCAACCCGCGCAGACTGTAGCCGCATTCGGGGCATTCGAGATCGTCGGCAAACCGTGGCGCCGCGGCGGTCGTGGCCTCGTGGGACTTGGACATTTCGTTCTCAGTCGCGGACACGAGCTTCGAGCCGGGAGGCATCGTCTCCTCCCCGCAGCGCCCGACGAGCGCCGGTCAGCACTGGCTTACCCGGCCGCCGCCGCGCGCATCAGCTCCCGGTAGGCCTGGAAGTCTTCGTACATGCGCAGGAAGACCCGGTACTTGGCGTCGTGATAGACGCGCGTCGCGCCGCCGGCGGGTGCGATCGTGTCGCCGGCGCCGTTCATGGCCGCCATCGCCCCCAGCACCGTCCGAAACGCGCCCGCCGCCACGGCGCCGAGCACGGCCGACCCCAGCAGGACCGCCTCCGGCTCGGCCGGCAGGATGATGCGGCAGCCGGTGATGTCCGCGTGCTCGCGCAGGAACACGGGGTTCTTGGTGCCGCCGCCGCAGGCGAAAATCTTGTCCACGCGATAGCCGTGTTCGTTCATCACCTCGATGATGTGCCGCGTGCCGTAGGCCACGGCCTGGATCGTGGCGAGGTAGCGGCGGGCCAGATCGTCGAGCGAGTCGTCGAGGCTCAGCCCCGCGATCACGCCGCGGAGCGTCGCGTCGGCCCGCGGCGACCGGTTGCCGTGGAAGTAGGGCAGCACGTGCAGGTCGCGGGTGATCGCGGCCGCCGCGCCGCCGCGTCGTGGCAGCTTCTCGAGCCGGGCGTTGAGCAGTTCGTAGACGCTTCTGCCGGTCTTGCGGCTTTCCTTGCGCAGCTCGCCCGCGGCGGGGTGCGTGAAGATGACGTGGTCGATCAGCGCCCCGGTGGCGGACTGGCCGCCTTCGGTGAGCCACATGCCCGGGATCATCGCGGAGAAGTACGGCCCCCACACGCCGGGAACGAAGCGGGCCTCACGCGCCACCGCCATGTGGCACGACGAGGTTCCGCCGATCAGCGCCAGCCGGGCTTCGAGCACTTCGGGCGTCGGCTTCTCGTCGTCCACGATGGCGCCCAGCACGCCGAGCCCGCCCGCGTGCGCGTCGATGATGGAAACGCCGACCGGGGTCCCGGCGTCGAGTCCCAGCTCGCCGGCCGCGGTCGCGGTGAGCCCCTGGCCGACCGGTTCGCCCATCGGCCGCACGCGCGTTCCGATCCGGCGGTAGCGCTGCGCGACCAGGTCTTCGAGTCCGATCTGCGTGAAGTACGAATCGTCCCACCGCCCGACGGAACCCTCGCTGGCGGCCTTCTGGTGGCCGAGGTACGTCCACTTGCAGACGGTGCTGCACAGCGAGCGCGTGTCGTCGCCGGTGGCCTTGTAGACGAGGAAATCGGGCAGGTCGAAGAACCGCGCGACCCGCCGCCAGCTCTCGGGCAGGTTCTCCTTGATCCACAGCAGTTTGGGGGTCTGCATTTCCACGGAGATGCGCCCGCCGACGTATTTCAGGACCTCGTGGCCGGTGGCGTTGATGCGCCGGGTCTGGTCGAGCGCCCGGTGATCCATCCACACGATGATGTTCTGTTCGTCGCGTCCGCTGGGGCTGAGCGAGACGGGCCGGTCGTTGGCGTTGAGCGCGACCAGCGAGCAGGTGGCGTCGAAGCCGATCCCGGCGACGCGTGCCGCGGGCACCCGCGCCTCGCGCAGGGCCTCGCGCGTCGCGTCGCACACGGCCCGCCAGATGTTGGTGGACGACTGCTCGACGAAGTCGGCCTGGGGGCGGAAGATCTCGATCTCGCGGCTCGCCGCCGCGAGCATGCGTCCCTGCGTGTCGAATACGCCCGCCCGGGCGCTGCCCGTGCCGACGTCGATTCCCACGTAGCAGCTTTGCTGATCTGGCATGATGCGTCACTCTCCGAGTCGTGTCGCGCTGGGCGGGGCCGGCGTGTCCGCCGTCGCGAACGATCCGCGCAACAGTGTACCCCAAAACGACGGGCTTCCGAGCCCGCCCCCGCAGGTTGCCACCGTCCCTGGAACCATCCGGCTCGCCCCATGCAAAAGCCGCCGGCATCGGGCACTTCCCGATGCCGGCGGTCGGATGTTCGGATCATCTCGCGGTGCGTTTTCGCGGTTTTCCGCGACCGCCGAATCAGCGATAGGCGTCCCACATCGCCCCGGCAAAGAGCGACCACGAACGGAAGCGCCCCGGCGGTTCGGTCTGCATGAAGCGATCCTGGTAGTCGAACAGCGCCGGGTGGTCCCAGTCGTCGCTCAGCCCCAGCAGGCGGGCCGAGAGCACCTCGCCGACCCAGGCGTTGGCCGTGCAGCAGCGGCGGTAGGGGGCGTCCCAGTCGGGGTTGTCCTGCTCGGGCGCGAAGCAGTGGCGGATGCCCCACTCGGCCATGCCGATTTGGCCGGAGGTGTACCCCACGCCGCGGTCCACGTCGGCCTGCGTCACGTAGAACGTCTGACAGTCTTCGCCGAACGCGGTCCCACGCTGCGAAATCGCCAGCATGTGCGCGTCGCCCAGCAGGTAGCCGGCATAGAGGATCGCCCACTTGCGTCCCGAGCTGTGGCCGCCGTCGGCCTCCCAGCCGCCGCCCGCGTCGGCGATCCCGCAGAAATCGATTCCAAGCTGCACGAGCCGGATCACGAGCACGTCCTTGTCCGGCACGCTCAGCAGCGTCAGCAACGAGGCGTCGCCCATGTCGGTCGTCATTTCGCGGCCGTAGTCGGGCATGTTGGCCCGCGGGTGAATCGCCCGCCCGTGCCAGGTCGGCTGGTGGTCGAGCCACACCCGTTCGATCCGGCCCGCGATCTCGGCCACGCTGGGCGTACCCGCCACCGGCGCGAGGTTCGGCAACAGGTCCATCCGCAACTGCGAGACGTTGTAGAGTGGTTTGGCTCCCGCGACATAGGGCGGACGGAACGAGCCTTCCGGCGGCGCCTCGGCCAGGCAGGTCAGCACGGCCGCGGTTTCGAGGTACGTATGTTCCGCCCCGTCGCAGCTCTGCGTCGAGACCAGCGAGTGGCCGGGGCCCAGCACGAGCGGCAGACTCACGCCCAGCGCCGCGTTGTAGTTGTACGCCCGGCTGTCGTAGGCCTGCACGTCGGTCACCGGCGGATCGACCATCGAGCCGTTGCGTCCGCCGGCGGCCCCCGGCGAGATCGCCGTGATCGTGACCGGACCGAGCACGAACGGGTCGCCGTTGACGAACTGCCCGACCGGGTACTCGCGGTCGAACGTCCAGGTGATGCCGTGTCGCGCCACGCTGCCCTGCATGGTTACCTGCGCGTTGCCGCTGCCGGACGAAGAATCGACCGTGATCACGAGCGTGTCGGCGCCGTGCAGCCCGCTGTCGTCGGTAACGCTCAGCATGATCGTATGCGTACCGACGCCGAGCGTGAGATTCGTGTCGGCGAACGGTCCGATGGCGAGCAGCTCCGATCCCTCCGTCCAGCGGTAGTTGACGATCGTTCCATCGGGATCGTAGCTCGCGCTGGCATCGACGTGCACGACCGCCGTGCCGTCTCCATCGCTGTCGGTCACGTGCTGGTCGGGGCCGGCGTTGGCTACCGGCGGCAGCGGACCGTTGCCTCCGTCGGCGGTGATCGTCACGTCGCAGACCTCGTGCGAGCCGGTGCCCGCCTGGATCGCCCAGTTGCCGATCTGCGACACGCCCGCCTGTTCGCTGCGGAACCCGTAACGCTGTGCCACCCGCCGCTCGATGCCGTCCGGCGGCGTGACGAACACGTCGTAACAGTGTGCCGCGCAGTCCACCACGATCCGAAACGCGTACGTCTCGTCCGGGACGTAGGCGAGCGTCTGGTCGGCCGCATAGCTCCCGCCGTTGCGCGCGTCGATCGTTCCCGAGGTATTGAACCGCACGAGCACGGCGAAGTCCGAGTAGCTCGAACCCGCGCTGGCCGAGAGTGCGAACAGCCCGTCCATGTTGGCGTCGTGCGGCGTCGCGAGAAACGCCACCGTAAACGTGTTCGACTGGGCGTCCATCGCGAAGTTCTGCCAGCTCGGCGATGACGTCTCGCAGTCCATCGGCGGCGCCGCTTGCACGACTACGGCAACGGTGTCGGTGTCGATGATCTGGTCGCGACACGCTTCGAGCGTGATCGCGTGCGTGCCGACCGGCAGGTTCACGATCGCGATGGGGCTGGGCCCCTCGGCCAATACCGTGGCGCCCTCTTTCCAGCGGTAGCAGGTGATGACGCCCTGGCTGGCGCTGCCGTTGAGCGTGACCGGCTCGACGCCGTCGCTGTTGGCATCCACGACCTGCTGATCGGCACCGGCGTTGGCGACGATCTCTCCACCGTCATCGCCATCGCCGCCGCCGTTTTCGCCGCCCGGCGGCGAGATGCTGCGAACCGCGAGATCGTCAACCCATTTCTGCCCGCCGTCCATGGCCCAGAGGCCGATCGCGCCGGCGGTGCGGCGCCCGAGCGAATCGTCCACGGCGTCCATCTGCCAGTCGTCCGGCTCGGCGGCGCCGTCGGCCCAGACCTTCGCCAGCACGTGCGTGGCCTGCCCGTCGTCGTAGACGTGGACCTTGAAGCGATACCAGCTTCCCGCGGCGGGGACGACGTCGGACGTAACGGTGCCGCTCAGCGACGTTCCGTGCGGGCTGAGTTCGAAGGGGTAGTCCCAGTAGGCCCGCAGGCGGTAGTACGTATCGCTGTGGGGGTAGTCGCTGAAGAACGTGACGCCCACGCCGCCGCGCGAATCGCTGCGCATCATGCGCCCGGTGAACTCGTATCCCGTCCACGTGCTCGCCGCCGAGGCGGTGAAATGGGCGTGGATGTTGTTGAGCGTGCTGGTGGTACCGAAGGCGTGCGAGGTGCCCACCGCCTGCACCACGAACAGGCCGGGGCTTTCGGACAAGCCGTTGTCCCGCCCGGTGGCGATCCACCCGGGCGGCGTCTGGCCGGTGTCGTCGTCCTCGAAGTCCTCGTGCCAGTCGAGCGCGCTCGCCGCGTCCTCGATTTCGACGTGCGTTTCATCGGTAGAGACGTTGCCCTGATCGTCGATGACTTCCAGCCGGATGCTGTGATCGCCGGGTGGCAGATAGGCCGTCGCCACCGGCTCGGGGCCTTCGGCGATCAGCACGTCGCCCAGCGACCAGCGGTAGCGTACGATCGTGGTGCCCCGCGTGCTGCTGCGGCTTGCGTCGAGCTGTACGGCGACGAGGTCGCTGCCGCTGGCGGCGAAGAGCACCTGGTCGGGGCCGGCATCGGCGACGATCGGCGGCTGGTCGTTGATCGTGACCGCTGCCTGATTGCATCCGATCTGAATGCCGCTCAAGGTCACGGACAGTGCGACCACAACGCTTCCGAGCCCGCGCGCCATACGCGTCACCCTTGCCCCGTGAAGGACTTCCCCGTCCTCGAATTCCCAGCGGTAGTCCCCGTCGGGCAGCGCGTCGCCTTCCGAAGCCACGACGGCCTGGAGCGACAAGACCGGATCGCCTTCGGGATACCGGACCTCGGCGGCGATCCCGATCCGGGGGACAACCGGAACTATGAGCGTCGCGCTGGCGATTTCACCCGCCTGCTCCACGGTGCGCACCCGCACCGTGTGCGTACCGCTGTGCTCGAAAGTATAGCGGATTATCTCACCGGCCGAGGCGTCCTGCCCGTCAATCTCCCATTGATAGGTCGCGGGGCCTTGCGCCAGCGGTCCGGTCGGGACCGCCTGGAGTTTCACTTCAAGCGGAGCCACGCCACCGACCGGGTCGGCGACGATCCGCAGCGAGCTCTCTTCATCGTTGCTCTTGGTGTTGCTCCAGAACCATCCGCCGTAGTCGTTTCCCGATTCCTCCGCGCCCGGCTCGTTGGGCTCGGCGCCCTCGGCCGGTGGCGACTGGGAGTTTCCTTCGGAAGCGCTTCCGGTGGAACTGCCGGCGTTCTCGGCGAGCGTCTCGAGCACGTCGATCGCATCCGGCGTCGCCGGACCGGGAGCGCACCCGTTCGAATCGACTACGAACCCCGCACACAGGAAGGAGAGACAGAACAGCGCTGCGCCAAGTCTGGTCATTCCCTTTCCCCAAACCGCCCCGACTCCAGCGAACTTCACCCGAGGGAGCATTCGCTCCCCACTCTTCTTTCTTGATATTCGGAAACAAAATAGGCAAATCCGGCATAGCCAGATCGCTTTGCCCAGCCCTACGCGACGTCCTCAAAAAAACGCCGCCATCGCAGGCTGGACGCCGATTCGCCGCCTAGAACATCGGCACGATCCGGTAATCGAGATAATCCGGAATCCCCCGATTACTAAAGCTCTCCCCTCCTTCTTGCCCCCGATGGCCTCTTTCCATCCCCGGGACGTTCCCACGCTCCCGTTCTCGGAAAAACTATCCGATCCTCTACGGTCGTAATCCTGGCGCCACGGTGGATCTTGTCCATATTACCAGTTGCCAAGCCGAGTTTCGCGGACTTTTTTGCAGAAAAGCGCTCCCGAACGGATTTTGTCCGGCCCGGCTCTTTCGATATGATGTGCGGCCCGCCTCGGGACGCGGTGTGGCGCGTGGTCGCGGGGGCTGGTGTGGTGCGCGTGCGGCAAGGTGTCCGGCACGCGGCGGTTTACGAAAGGCTGTGGCACGTGAAGAACGTCCTCATTCTCGGCGCGGGGCAGAGCGCCCCCTTCCTCATCCGCTACCTCCTGGATCAGGCCGAATCTCACGACTGGTTCGTCACGGTCGCCGACCGCGACGAGCAGCTCGCCGCCCGGCGTGTCGGCAACCATCCCCGCGGCAGCGCGACCTATTTCGACGTCAACGACCTGGCCCTGCGCTCGGCGCTGATCGAGCAGGCCGACCTGGTCGTCAACCTGATGCCGCCTGTCTTTCAGCCGCAGATCGCGGCGGATTGCGTCCTGCACCATGCGCACATGGTGTCCGCGTCGTATCGCGAAGAGCGCGTCCGCGACCTCGACCGCGACGCCCACCGCAACGGCGTGCTGCTGCTGGCCGAAGTCGGGCTCGACCCCGGCATCGACATCATGTCCGCGATGGAGATCATCGAGCGCATCCGGGCCCGCGGCGGATACGTGGAGCGTTTCCGTTCTTACGGCAGCGGCGTGCCGGCCC
>CAYRXN010000335.1:0-16612 GCA_964428275.1 uncultured Planctomycetales bacterium
AGCATGTTCGACGTGATGGCCGCCTCGGCGGGTTACGAGCGCATGATGGACATGGTTCGCCGCTTCATGGCCGTGCTCAAGCTCGACGCCGTCCGTGACTTCGCCTATCTGGGGCAACGCGTCCGCGAGCCGGAAACCAACGCGCCCCTGATTTCCAAGCTGGACGGCGACAACTTCCTGCCCTACGGCGGCGAGCAGCCGCTGGTCTATGCCACCGCCTACACGCGGCCGGACTATCACGGCCTGGGCCTGCTGCTGGTCAACTGGAGTGACGAGTCCGACACCTACAACGAGGACATCCCCGGTGGCGATCAGACCGTGAGCTGGTGGCTGCGGCCCCAGGACTTCAAACTCACTGACGGCCTCTACATCGTTACCGTGTTCGATTCCGACCAGATCACGACGCTGCCGGAACTGCTTTCGCCGCCCGACATTTTCCAGGGTACCACACTCGTACCCGGTCGCTCGGCGGTGTTCGTGCGCATGCTGCTGGCTGGAGATCTCACCGGCGACGGCAGCGTCTGTCTCGACGACCTCGCGCAAATGCTGGCGCACTACGGCCAGACCAGCGGCGCAAGCTGGAAAGACGGCGACATGAACGCCGACGGCAAGGTGCAGCTCGATGACCTCGCCGTGCTGCTGGCCAACTACGGTGCGGGGGGATGCCCGTAGCCCGCGGCCGCGGAGAGTCCGCCATCGACGGCAAGACCGCTCCGGCGCGCCGCGCGCGCCGGAGCGATACGCCTGTCGCAGCAACGCGTCGGCGTGAGCGGACACAGAACTCCCGACCCGGAAAATGCGGCCCGTTCGCGCGCCGGAAGGCCGCACCGGGAAGATCGCAGGCCCGTTACGGATCGACGATGCGCTCGCGGATCGCGTAGCGCGCCAGGGCGGCCCGTTCGCGCACGCCGAGCTTGCGCAACAGCGAGGTGCGGTAGGAATCGGCGGTCTTGTACGAGACGGTCATCTTCTCGGCCGCCTCGCGCAGCGTCAGCCCGCGGGCCAACAGCGGTAACAGCTCCGCTTCGCGGCGCGAGAGTTTCGCCAGCCCGTTGTGGCCGTCCCGCCCTTTTTCGAGCGCTTCCTGCACGCCGGCGGAATAGTACGGGCGACCGGCGCAGATGGCGGCCAGGGCTGTCCGCAGTTCGGTCAGTCCCCCGTCCTTGACCACATACCCCGAGATGCCGCAACGCCCCCATTCGTGGAGCGCGCCCGTGTCCACCGAGGCACTGACCACCGGCACCCGCGTCGCCCGCCGCGTCATGGCCGTCCGGGGTTGGCCTCCCCGAACCACGCGCGCCAGCCGCGGCGCTATGCCCGGTCGTCCCGCCGATTACTTGTTCGCATCGCCGGGCTCGTCGCTTTCCTCGCCCGCGATGCGGCGGCGCATCTGCGTATCGGCCTGGATGTTCTGGAACTTGTAGTAGTCGAGGATGCCGAGGTTGCCGCTGCGGAACGCGTCGGCGATCGCCTTGGGAACCTCCGCCTCGGCCAGCACGACCAGCGCCCGGTTCTCGGCGACCTTGGCGATGTTCTCCTGCTCCTGCGCGATGGCCATCGCCCGGCGTTTCTCCGCCTCGGCCTGGAAACGCTTCTTGTCGGCCTCGGCCTGGTCGGCCTGGAGCCGCGCGCCGATGTTCACCCCCACGTCCACATCGGCGATGTCGATCGAGAGGATCTCGTAGGCCGTGTTGGCGTCGAGCCCCTTGGCGAGCACGGCCTTGGAGATCTCGTCCGGGTTTTCGAGCACCGTCTTGTGCGATGCGGCCGAGCCGATCGCCGAGACGATACCTTCGCCGACGCGGGCGATGATCGTCTCCTCGGTGGCACCGCCGACCAGGCGCTGGATGTGCGTCTTGACGGTGACGCGGGCCCGCACCTTGAGCTGGATGCCGTCCTTGGCGACCGCGTCGATCGTGGTGCGGCCGGCGGCGGGGTTGGGGCAATCGATGACCTTGGGATTCACGCTCGTGTGGACCGCATCGACGATATCGCGTCCGGCCAGGTCGATCGCGCAAGCGGTCTGGAAGTCGAGCGGAATGTTCGCCCGCTGCGCGGAAATGAGGGCCTGGATCACATTGGGAACGCGGCCGCGGGCCAGGTAGTGGTTTTCGAGGTCCGCGGTCGAGATGTGCGTCAGCCCCGCCTTCCACGCCTGGATCTTGGTGTGGACGATCACGCTGCCGTTGACCTTCCGCAGCCACATGCCGATCAGCTCGCGCATCGAGACGTTGGCCCGCGCCGAGACGGCCGTGATCCACAAGCGCCCGAAATTGACCAGCAGAATCAGCGCAGCCAGCGCGAGTATGCCGGCGATGATCGCAATGCCAAATACGACGGTCTGGCCCATGACTCGGTCCTCGCTTTCCGTTTGAAACACGCCCGCAGCCGCGGAACGTCGGCGGGGGTTCAGGAATCGTTCGTCTCGTCCGGCAGCGGGCGCACGATGATCCGCAAGCCCTCGCGGCGCAGCACCTGTACGCGCCGGCCGGCCTCAACATATTCCCCCTGGCTGTGCACGTCCACCACATGTTGCCCGAAGCGCGCCTGGCCGCCGGGCCGCAGATCGCCCGTCACGATGCCGATGTCGCCTTCGAGCGCGACATCGGGATGCGGGTCCGGAACGGCGAGCGCGTCGGCGTCCCCCACGCTCTCGAGCACCAGCCCGCGTCCCAGCGGCAGCGTCGGCAGAAACCGCGCCAGCAGCGCGATCCCCGCGACCGAGATCACCAGGCTGCTCGACATGACGATGATGCCCGTGCGGATCGCCGCCCACGTCGCTTCCAGCGTCGGCCAGGAAAACGCCGGCGCCCCCGGCTCGGCGGGCACGAACGAGGCCACAAACGCCACCAGAATCAGCAGCACGCCGAGAATCCCCGCGACGCCGAACCCCGGCAGCACGAAGATCTCGAAGCCCAGCAGGGCCAACCCCGCGATCAGCAGGATGATCGTCCAGACGCTGGCCAGCCCGGCGACGTAGGGCGCCCCCAGAAAGATCCCCAGCGCGATCAGCGCGACGACCCCCGGCAGAATCAGCCCCGGCGAGTGGAACTCGATGTACGCCCCCATCAGCACGATCACGAACAGGATCCCGCGCACCATCGGCCCGTTGAGCCACTGGGCGAACCGCTCCCAGCCGGTGATTTCCAGCGTCGCGGGCGCCGCGGCCAGGCCGAGCACCTCGGTGAGTTGCGACCGGTTGGCCGCCCAACCCGACGCCAGCCCGTAGGCCAGGGCCTCGGCGTCGGAGAGCGTCAGCAGCTCGTCACCCGCGTCGACCGGATTGCGGGCCGCGACCTCCGTGCCGTTGTAGGGATCGGCATAGGTCGCCACGAGCCGCCACGCGCGCTGCTCGGCCGGAGGCTCGTCGATCAGCCGCTTTTTTTCCGCACCGTTGACGAAGCGGCGCCGGCCGGTCTCGGTGTTCTCGACCCACCACACTTCGGTCCCGACCGCCACCATCGCCCGGCACAGGAGCGGGTCGTAGCCGTTGCGCACGGCCGAGTCGCGGAACGACTGGAGAATCGGACTCTCGGCCTTGGCCCGTTCGGCCTCGCCGAGCGATTCGAGGCCGCCGGCCGGCGAAACCATGATCGGCGCACAGTCGCCGATGGACGCTCCGGGGGCCACCACGATCCGTTGGGCGGCCACCGAGATCAGCGCGCCGGCGCTGTAGGCCTGGTCGTTGACCCAAGCGACCGTGCGAATCCCCTCCGCGGGGAGCTTCTTGATGAGCTTGGCGATGTCGAGGGCGCTGGTGACGAGACCGCCCTTGGTGTTCATCTCGAACACGATCAGGTCCACACCCTCGGCGCGGGCCTCATCGAGCCGGCGCTGGATGCTGCGGCGGAGCACGTCGTCGATCATGCCGTGGACCGGCACGATCGCGGCCTTCCGCGGCGTGACGGTTTCCGCCGGGCGCGAATCCGGGCGGACCGTCGGCTGCGAACCCGCGGGGGGGGCCGCCGGCTGTCCGAGCACCACGGCTGCCGCCGCCACCAGCCACGCCGCCGCCCCGGCACGCAGCCCGAGCCGGCGGAAGGGTTCGCGGTAACGCCAAGACGACCGATTCATGTCCATGATCTCCCGATCCGGGCGGTCAGATCCGCCGACCGATCCCGCCGATTTCGGCCACGACTGGCCGCCGCGGTGCCGCCTTGGCCACCGCCGGCGCCTCGCGCCGGTATTGTCCCCCGCATCACCCCACCTGGCCACTACAAATCCGGCGCAAAAGTAGACCGTCCGCGGTGGCCCGGCGCGGGGTGGACCCGCCGGTTGCCGGCCCCGCGTCGGCCGCTTTTTCAGAAACAACCGGCAAAAAGTGTTCGGATTATTCAACCATGCTGTGCCGGGTTCCGATATGGGTGGGAAACGGTCCGTGCAAGTCAAGGCGAACAGCGAGTAATGGGAGACACCGAACATGCCTATGACCAAGAAGAACTGGAAGACCGGTACGAAGCGTTACGGCACGAAGAACCATAACCGCACCTCGTACCGCACCACCACCAACACCCGCACGCACAACACCACCAACAAGTCGTTCTCGGGTACCGCTTACAATCCGACGCTCTTCAAGAACTACCAGAAGAACCTCCAGGCCAAGATCGGCTCGTACCGAACGATCAACCAGCAGCTCACCGGCACGGGCAAGGTGACCGCCTTCTCGCCCACCGCGGCCAACAAGTGGATCAAGTACGTCGATCAGGGTGCCTACGTCTACAAGTTCAGCAACGCGCAGTTCGCCAAGTTCTTCGGCAAGCAGTGGAACAACCCGACGCCGACGACCGCCTGCCGCTACCTGAAGCAGAAGTACGGCCAGGGCATCAAGGCCGTCACCAAGGGCAAGGGCAACAACTGGCTGGTCGTGGCGACTCCCAAGGTCACTGCGCGTCCGTTCAGCAGCTACACCTGGAAGTAAGTGGTCTTTGGCCGGCGGCTCGGGCCGAGCCGCCGGCTGCTTAGCTTTGGCACGCTGATTCGCCTTTTCGCGGCCGGCCGCCGGATGCGGCCGGCCGCTTTTTTCGTCCGGCCGGCCCCCTCTGCGCGCGCGGCTTCTCCGGCACGGGCTCGGTGGCGCACGCCGGGCGTCAAAACCGGTTGCCACGGGGGGCGGGGCGGCGTTACCCTCAGGTTTTGCATCTCGACAGCGCCAGAGGGCCCATGACGGATGACCTGACCACATCCCGGCTCGGTCGCGACGATGAAGCGCTGATGCGGCGGCTGCGCGCCGGCGACAGCCAGGCGGTGGCCGCGATCGAGCAGCGTTACGGGGAAGAGCTGCGCCTGTTCTGCCGTCGAATGCTGGGAGACGCCGACCTGGCCGACGATATCGTGCAGGACGTGCTGGCGACGTGTTGCGCGCTCAAGGCCGAGTCCCTGCCGAGCCGCAGCATCCGCGGCTGGCTCTACCAGGTCGCCCGGCGGCGCTGCATCGACCAGCGGCGGCAGCGGCGCGGCGGCGGCGGCCCCGCCGCCCCGACACGAACCGGCGGGCCTTCCCGGCGACAGCTGGCCATCGACCCCCTGACCACACCGGCCGGCAAGGCCCTGAAGCGCGACCGCGCCCTGCGCGTGCTCGCGGTGCTCGAAGAACTGGACGAAGATCTGCGCAGCGTGGTCGTGATGCGCTACTTCCAGGAGCTGCCGCGCGAGGAGATCGCCGAAGCGATCGGGCTCTCGCTCTCGGGCACCAAGGCCCGGCTCAGCAAGGCGATGGCGGCGCTGCGCGACAAGCTGCGCCAGTTCGATGATTCGCAACTGCTATGACGTGCGAGACGGTCGACGACCTGCTGCTCGACTACGTGGAGGGCGAGCTGCCGCCCGAGCCGGCCGAGGCCGTGCGCACACACTTGGCCGAATGCCGCCGTTGTGCGGCCCGCTGCCGCGAGATGCGGCGTCTGCTGGGCGACCTGGGCGCGGCGCGTTCCATCGGCGGCACCTCGGCCTCGGTCGCGCCGACCTCCGCCGCGCCGGCCGGCGCATCCCCCGTACCGGCGGCCGACCTCAAGCGCATCGGCGATTTCGAGATCATCGAAGAACTCGGGCGTGGCGGTATGGGTGTCGTCTACCGTGCCCGGCAGATTTCGCTCGACCGGGTCGTGGCGCTCAAGCTGCTCTCAGCCGACCTCGTTTCCGGCGAGCGTTCGATTTCGCGGTTCATGCGCGAGGCGCGGGCCGCGGCCCGGCTGCACCACACGAACATCGTCCCGATCTACGCCCAGGGCCGCGAAGACCGTTACGTCTACTATGCGATGGAACTCATCGAGGGACCGTCGCTGGACGAGATCCTGCGCGAGCAGCGCCGCCAGGCCGACGGCAAGGTCCGGACGGCAGAAAGCGCGCCCCCGCCGGAACTCCACCGATGTTCCGGAGCGCACTCCGGCACGACGCGGAGCGTGTTGCGCTCGGCGTCCACGATCGTACTCGGGAGCATGATCCGCGGCGGCCGTCCCACGCGCGACTTCAAGCGCGTGGCCCGACTGGTGGCCGGCGTCGCCGAGGGGCTCCATCATGCGCACGAGCAGGGCGTGATTCACCGTGACATCAAGCCGCAGAACCTGCTGCTGGGACCCGACGAGCAGCTTCACATCACCGATTTCGGCCTGGCGCGCGTCCTCGACGAGCCGGGCCTGACCCGCAGCACGGAGATCGTCGGCACCCCCGCCTACATGGCCCCCGAGCAGATCACCGGACCGGCCGCCGCGATCGATCGGCGAACCGACGTGTACGCGCTGGGCGTCACCCTCTACGAAATGCTGACGCTGCGCCGCCCGTTTCAGGCCGACACCTACGACCAGACGATCTGCCGGATCCTGCGGCGCGAGCCTGCGCCGCCGCGCAAGATCGACCCGCACGTACCGCCCGACCTCGAAACGATCTGTCTGCGGGCGATCGAGAAGGAACCCGAGCGGCGTTTCGCGACGGCGGCCGAGCTGGCCCGCGACCTGCGCCGCTACGCCGACGGTTTTCCCATCGTCAGCCGCCCGCTCGGACCGATCGGCAAGGCGGCCCGCTGGGTCCGGCGCCACCCGTGGCGCGCCTCGGCGACCGCGGCGATCGCGCTGCTGGTCGTGGCCCTGCCGCTGCTCACCAGCTTTGTGCGCACCGCCGCCCGGGCGGAAATCCACGAAGCCTACGCGGTCCTGCTCAACGATTATCGCGACCGCGAGCGGGCGCTGGCCCGGCTGGGCTGGGTCAGCCGGATCGGGGGTGATTCGGCCCAACGCGGGCTGGTCGAAGCCCTGGCCGACATCCGCACCGACCCGGCGGCGTCGATCCGGCGTCTGGAGCGGCTCCTCGCCCAGCAGCCGAAGTTTCGCGATGCGCACTACCTGCTGGCGTGGGCCTACGCCCGCCGAACCGTCACCCAGGGCACGTCGCTGTGGGCCGATGCGCAACGCGAAGTCCGCCTCGCCGACGCTCTCGACACGCCCGCGACGGCGGCCGGCTACTTCTTCCGCGGGCAGGCCGTCTGGGGGCTCGATCCCCACGAGGCCGAGCGTTCGTTCGACCAGGCGATCCGCCTGCGCACGAACTTCACGCAAGCGATGCTGCACCAGGGCCGGGCCATGAACCAGATCATGTACACCTGGCGCGACATCAGCTACTACCGCAAGGCGGTCGGACGCCTCGAATCGGTGGCGCTGGTCCAGCCGACGCGGGCCTATCCGCGCTACCTGCTGGCGATCACGCACCTGCTCGCGGCGGAGATCTACACCGCCGAAGGCCGTCGGGAGGACGCAGGACAGGCCTACGCGGCGAGCCTCGCCGCCGCCCGCGAGGCCCAGGTCGTCGAGTCATCCAGCCCGCGGGGCTACGCGGCCGAGGCGGGGTACTACGAGAGCCGCGGCGCGTACGAAGACGCCGTGGCCGCCTGGAACCGGCTCGACAACCCGGCGATTCGCAAGTCGGCCTCGGACTGGGCCGAACGCTACGGCTACGAGATGCGGCTGCTGCTGTGGCTGGGACGCGTCGGCGAGGCCGAAGCAGCGCTGCGCCAGCGATACGGCCCCAAGTGCGGCTACGACCCCGGCCGTCACTACGACCCGGACGAAAGCCTGTACGCCGCGCTGCTGGCGGCCACGCGCGGCGATCGGGCCGCGGCCGCGCGCACGCTCCACGACGCGGCCGCGCGGTCGGCGCTGAGCCCCGAGGCCCGCCTGCTGATCGAGGCGGGGTTCCGGCTGATCGGCGAGCCCGCGCCGGCCGACCTGCTGCCCGCGAGCATCCCGGCCGAGGCCCGCCTCTCGCCCGGCTGGTCCAGCGCGTGGACCGAGGCGCTCGCGGGTTTCGCGTGCGGCGCGCTGAGCTGGGACGCGCTCGAGCAAGCGGCCAGGCGCGGCGTCCTCCGGCCGGTCGATGCGCGGTTGCGCATGACCGCGGCTTACTTTTTCCGGGGGGTCTACGCGTTGGCGGCCGGTCGCCGCGAGGAAGCGCTCGACGCGCTGCGGTCCGCCGCCGAGCAGCGCGACAACGAGAACTACTGCTTTCGCGCCCGCCTGTTGCTGGTCAAGCTCCGGCGCGACCCCGCCTGGCCGGCGCGGCTGCGCGGCCGTTGAGCACGCTTCCCGAACCGCTGCGTCGCCACTTGCCGCGATCGCCCGGGTCGTTGAAACGAGCTCCACGCGAGAAACCGGGGCGGATGCCCTCGTCTCCCCCCGCGCAGCCGCCGCCCGTGACGGGGCCCCGGTGCCCGAGCGCTTCTTCAGCAGGAGTTGGCCGCCCGCGACGTGCCGGTGGCGTGTTTGCCAGCGGACGCACCCCATCCTACGATGCGACCGGCACAGAGGGAGGCTCAGGCATGGCGGAATTGATGTTCTTCGGTGCGACGCACGAAGTCACCGGCTCGATGCACATGATCCGCATCGACGACCACTGGATCGCGCTCGACTGCGGCATGTGTCAGGGGCGGCGCATGGAGGCCGAGGAGAAGAACCGCCAGTGGCCGATGCCGCCTTCGGAGATCAGCGCCGTCGTGCTCTCCCACGCCCACATCGACCATTCCGGCCGCCTGCCGCGGCTGGCGGCCGAGGGCTTCGAGGGGCCGATCTTCTGCACGCCGGCGACCCGCGACCTGTGTGCGATCATGCTGCCCGATTCGGCGCACATACAGGAGGAAGACACGGTCTACATCAACAAGAAACGGGCCCGCAAGGGACTGCCGCCGGTCGAACCGCTGTACGGCTACAAGGAGGCCCTCCAGGCCATTCGGCAGATCCACAGCGTGCCCTACGACCGCTGGTTCCAGGTCGTTCCCGGGCTGCTGGCCCGGTTCAACGAGGCCGGCCACATGCTCGGCTCCGCCGGCGTCGAGCTGGCCTTCGGCAAGCGCAACGGCCACACGCCCTCGCTCTATTTCACCGGCGACGTGGGCCGCCCCGACAAGCCGATCATCCGCGATCCGCGCCCCTTTCCCGCCTGCGACGCGATCATCTGCGAGAGCACCTACGGCGGCCGCGTCACCGAGGACGTCGAGGACGCCAAGGCGACGCTCGTGGACGTGATCAACCGCACCTACAACCGCGGCGGCAAGATCATCATCCCCTCGTTTTCGGTCGGCCGCACGCAGACGATCGCCTACTACCTTCACGAGCAGATGATCGCCGGCAACATCCCCCGCCTGCCGGTGTTCATCGACAGCCCGCTGGCCGTCAACGCGACCGAGATCTTCAAGATGCACCCCGAGTGTTACGACGCCGAAGCCCGCGCGTTTCACAAGGTCACCGGCGACATCCTGGGCGGGGGCTGCTGCACCTACATTCGCGACGTGGAGGAGAGCAAGGCGCTGCACCGCCGTCGCCGCCCCTGCGTGATCATCTCCGCCAGCGGGATGTGCGAAGCGGGCCGCATCCGCCACCACATCAAGAACAACATCCGCAGCCGCAAGAACACGATCCTGATCCCCGGTTATCAGGCGGCCCACACGCTGGGACGCAAGCTGGCCGACGGGGCCGAGAAAATCACGCTGTTCCACCAGACGCTTCCGGTGCGGGCCGAAGTCGTGCAGATCCACGGCTTCAGCGGCCACGCCGACCAGCGCGATCTGCTGGAGAAGCTCACGCCGCTGGCCGGCGCGAAGCGGCGCGTGTTCCTGGTTCACGGCGAGGAGGACCAGAGCGCGACGCTGGCCGGACTGCTGGCCGAGCGGGGCTTTGCCGACGTGACGATCCCCACCCGCGGCCAGCGGGTGGCGCTCTGACGCCGGCGGGTGGCGCACGCAAAACGCCGAGCCGGCGGGACTCGGCGCGCATCGCTGCAGGATTCAAAAACTCCGCTGCCGGAGGGCCTCGGGCCGCGTCTAGCGCATGCCGTCCTCGACACCGCCGGCCTGGACTTGTTCGGTTTTCGATTCGTCCGCCGTCGCGGAGCGCTGCTGCTCGACGACTTTCTGATGGTCAAGCTGTTCGCGTGGGGTGGGGTCGGACTCGATCCGGTTCGACGGGGGCACCTCGTTCATCCCCTGGTCGAGCTGGTCCTTGACCTCGTTGAGCCCCTTTTTGAATTCGTTCACCGAACGACCGAGCGACCGCGCGATCTCGGGCAGCCGGTTGCCGAAGAGCAACACGGCGATCACCAGAATGAACAGCCAGTGCCAGGGACTTAGAAAGCCACCCATGGTTCCGTTCCTTGGTCGCGGCGGCCGAGAGGCGCCATGGCCACACGCGCGCCCTACCCTGCCCCCGCCTGTCCGATCGCGGCTTCGCGCGCACCGGCGCGCGAACCCGACACCAGATTGTATTGTGCTCACAACGCCTGTCGCTGTCAAAGCAATTGCCGCTGCGTCAAGCATCGGAATCCGATCTGCGGGCGGTCCGGCAGGGCCGCGGCCGTGCGCGCGGGCTGGCGTCGGTGACGCCGCGCACGCGTTTTTCGCCCGCGCCGCTGGACGGCCGCGGCAACGTCCCGTAGAGTTCCGCTTTCAATCAAACATAAAGTGGTACCGTATTCAGGCTCCCGGAATCCATCGGAGCCTGCTATGCTGGAGTCCGTTGGCGTTGCCTGCGTTTGCGTGGCGTGAGCGCTCGCGGGGGCGGATTCCCGATGTACAGGATTCTCGCATGCGTGGTACGGCGACGATGACATCCCGCGAGCGGGTCGCGGCGGCGCTCGCGCGCCGCGAGGTCGACCGCGTTCCCATCTACGACAAGTTCTGGTACGAGGTGGAAAAGCAGTGGCGCCAGCAGCTCGGCTGCCCGTTCGTCACCCGGGAGCGCAGCCGTTTCGACTGGGAGGGCAGCGCGCCCGAAGCCCAGCCCGTTTCGCTTCAGGAGATTTTCGAGATGGACATCGCCGAGGTCGGCTGGCCCGACTATCGGCTGCGGCTCGTCGAGCCCGAAGTGCTCGAAGAAAACGACGAGTGGATTCTCCAGCGCGACGGCAACCAGGCGATCCTGCGCTGGTGGAAGCACAAGATGGGCACGCCCGAGCACGTCGGTTACGGCATCGACTCGCCCCAGGCGTGGGCGCGGGTCAAGCCGCTGATGACCGCCAGCCGCAAGCGCATCCGCTGGAACGAATTCGGGCCGCTGTATCGGCGCACGCGCGCGCGTGATCGGTTCCTGTGCTACTGCACGGTCGAGCCGTTCGAGATGATCAAGGACGTGCTCGGGCACGAGATCATGCTCAAGGCCATGCTCAAGCGGCCCGAGTGGATCCACGACATCTTCGACACCTACACCAGCGTCGCCATCGAGCTGTTCGAGATGTTCACGGCCGAGGGGTTCGTCTGCGACGGGGCCTTCGTCTACGGCGACATGGCCTACAAGACCGGTCCGTTCATGAGTCCGCGGCATTTTCGCGAGTTCCTCTGCCCCTATCACAAACGCCTGTTCGACGCCTTCCACCGGCGCGGGATGCCGGTCATTTTTCATTCCGACGGCGACATCCGCCCGGTGATCGACGACCTGATCGCCTCGGGCGTGGACGCGATCAACCCGCTGGAGTGCAAGGCCGGCATGGACCTGCGCGAGCTGGCGCCGCGGTACGGCGACCGGCTGAGTTTTGTCGGCAATTTCGATGTACGCGTGATGCTCAGCAACGACCCGGAGCAGATTCGCGCGGAGGTTCGTACCAAGCTGGCGGCGGCGATGCCGTATCGCGGAATCATCTACCATTCCGATCATTCCGTGCCGCCGGGCGTGACGCTCGAGAGTTACCGCGTCGTCTTGGACGAAGTCCGCCGCTCGGGGACGTATGGATAGCTGCTGTTGTGTGGCCGCCGGCCGCTGCCCGAGCACCGCTCCCGCAGCGCAGGCCCGCGGCCGGGGAAACGTACTTATTCATCCTTCATCTTGACAAGGCGGGGGGGTGGTTCCGACCAACCGCCTCACTGCCGGGAGTGAGCCGACCCGATGACAAGCAAGGAAATCGTGGAACGCGCCATCACCTTCAATCATCCGCCGCGCGTGCCCCTCAAGTTCGACGTGGTGGGCGTCAGCGACTGTTACGACGTCTGGACCCACGACCCGACCGGATGGACCTGGACGTTCACGGGCCGCACCACCGACGAATGGGGTTGCGTCTGGGAGCGGACCGACGTGAGCAACACGGGGCAGGTGGTCGAGCACCCGCTGCGCGACCTCGCGAAGGCGGCCGACTACGCCTGGCCCGACCCGGACGATCCGCGGCGCTATCACGATTTCGAGCGGCAGCTCGCCGGCGCCGGTGACCGCTTCGTCATGCTCTGTTTCGGCTCGGGAATCTTCGAACGGCTGCACATGCTTCACGGCATGGCCGAGACGATGATGGACTTCTACAAGCGGCCCGATCAGATCCACGCGTTGATCGACCGCATCCTCGAACACCATCTGCGCGTGCTGCGCCACTGCACGCGCATCGCCGGGGGGCGCATCCACGCCGCCGCGATGGCCGACGACTGGGGCCTCCAGGACCGCGCGTTCGTCAGCCGCAAGACCTTCCGGGAGTTCTTCGTACCGCGTTACCGCCGCTGGTTTTCCGAGATCAAGTCCGCCGGGCTGCACGTCTGGATGCACAGTTGCGGGCGGATCAACGAGCTGCTCGACGACCTGATCGACTGCGGTGTCGAGGTCATCAACATGCAGCAGCCCAACATCGTCGGCATCGACGAAATCAGTGAGCGGTTTCGCGGGCGCGTCTGCTTCGAGTCGATCGTGGACACGCAGACCACCCTGCCCAGGGGCAGCTACGATGAAATCCGTGCCCAGGCGCGCGCCCTGCTGGAAAAGTGGGGCACGCCCGCCGGCGGTTTCATCGCCAGCGACTACAACGACGCCGAAGCGATCGGTGTCACGCTCGACCGCCGCCGCGTGATGTTCGAAGCGTTCGCCGAGGCCGGCGGTTATCCCGACGTCCGCAGCGTGCTCGAAGAAACCGCCGAGGGCGCCCTCGAAGGCCATTCGTGGGGGCGCCACAGCGGCGTCTGAGATTCGCGGCGCCGCCGCCGAACCCGCTCGTTCGAACCCCGATCGTCGTCGCTTCGGGTTTCGCCGGACGGCCCGCGCGGTCCTCGTTTCATTTTTCGTTTCCGCACCATATCGGTCCCGGGACCGCTCGGGCACCTGAAGGCCGTGCGTTTATGGACCGTCTGCGCGTTTCACGCAGCGGGTTGCTTCCCGCGTCCGGCGATTGGAATCCTCATGCTGGGGAACGATCGCACGTGGCACGGGGGGGGACGACCGGGATGGGGTTATGGGGCGACGAAGCACGCATACTGAAATCCCCGAGCCTGCGCTGCCGGATGCGGCCCCCACGGTGCGCCTGGCCGCCCGGACCGACGAGGCGCCACCCGCCCGCGAGATCTGCGAGCCGGTGACGATTATCGGCAGCCGCCGTGATTGCGGCCTGTTCGTCCGAGCCGGCGAGGTATCCAAGCTCCACTGCGCGCTGGTCAACACCGGCCGGGACATCGTGGCCGTCGACCTGTGCAGCCGATCCGGCACGTTCGTCAACGATGAGCGGCTCACCGCGCCGCGCGTGCTCGCAAAGTCCGACGCGCTGCGTGTCGGTCCGGTGCCGATCGAGTTCGAGATTCTCGCCGGCGAGACGGCCCCGGCTGCGCAACCGCCGGAACCGCCCGCGCTCCGGTTGCGTTCGGACGAGGCCGCTTTCGAAACCGCGACGCTGCCGGCGGTCATCGGTCGCCGCGCCGCGTGCGACATCGTGCTCGACACGCCCGACGTCTCGCTCGCGCACGCGCTGCTCCTGCTGCTGGACGGCAAGCTCGCGATCGCCGACCTCGGCAGCCGATCGGGCACGGTGCTCAACGGGCAGCGCATCAACCTCGCCTGGCTGCGCGACGGCGACACGCTCCTGATCGGCGGCGAAACGCTCACCGTGCACTGGTCCGGTCCGCAGTTCGAATCCGCCCCGGCAACCGCGGAAACGGCCGAGCCGGCCGCGACGGAGATCGGCGCGCCCCCGCCCCTGGCGGCGACCGGCTTTGACGACCTGGGCGCGATGCTCGACGGGCTCAAGGCGCGCATCGCCGCTTCGCAGGAAAAGCTCCGCCGGCGGGCCGCCGAGCTCGACGAACGCGAGGCGGAGCTCGAACGGCGGATCGCCGAGTTCGAAGCGCGCCAAGCCGCGTTCGCCGACGAGCGGGAGCGTCTGGAACAGGACGCCGCCGAGATGAAACACGCGCTGGCGGGGCTGGCTCGGCGGGAGCAGCAGGTCGAGCAAGCCCGCGCCGCGCTCGAGACCCAGCGAGCGCAACTCGACGAGCAACAGGCCCGCTGCGAAGAGCAAAAAGAGCAATACGAGAACCAGATCAGCCGGCTGATGGAGCGCGAGGCCGCCCTGCACGATCAGCAGGCCGCGCTCGACGAGGCCCGGGCGGCGCTCGAACAGCGGACCGCCGAGGTCGCCCGCCGCGAGCAGGAAGTCGCCCAGGCGGCGGCCAGGATCGAGCAGTTTCGCCAGGCGCTTCAGCAGGCCCGCAACGCGTTCGAGCTGGACGCGCCCGGCGAAACCGCCGCCGGCGCCGACCCGGAATCGGAACCCGCGACGGCCCGGCCCGAGGCTTCCCAGCCGTCGCCGGAGGCTTCCGAGGCCACCACCGGCGGGGATGGCGCATCGGAACTTCCCGCGCCGCTCGTGGACGAGCCGCTGTTCGCCGGTACGCAGCCCCCCGCCCAGGCCGAGCTGCCCGAGGAGGTGCGCGAGCGGTTGCGCACGCTCCGCCGAACGACGGGCCGGACCGAAGCGGAGCTGCTGCCGCAGGTGATGGCCGAGTACGAAGCCCAGCGTCTGCGGCCGCCCGAGCCGCAGCACAAGGGCAAGAAGAAGCGCCGCCGCTGGCTGTCGTGAGCCCCCCCGCACGGCAGCCGGCCCGGCGAATCGACGATCCGATCCCCACCGGTCGCAGGAAGAAGGGGCACTATCCGTCGAGCAGCCGTTCCCATCTGGCGAAGCTCTGCTCCAGTTCGTCGCGGACCGAAGTTCCGCCCGGACGAAACGGCGTTTCCGCCAGCGCGATCGCCTCGAACCAGTCCACCATCAGCTTCCAGTCGCTGAGGCTGACGTACTCGGGCGCGATCCGGCCGCGTTGCTTGTCCATGTTGTGGTAGTTGCCCAGCGCCAGGCAGATGCCGGTCGCGCGGTAGCCGTAGGCGCAGTACGCCGTCGATTCGCACGATCCCCCGTCCATGAGTTTGCGCTGAAACCGGAAGCGCTTGCGGCGCTTGGCCAGTTTTTGCGCAACCTGGTCGCAATACGCGGTCGCCGCCGGGTCGAACACGCTCATGCGGTCGCCGACCCGCAATATCGGCCCGTCGCCGATCCGCGCGGTGGGCAGCTCGCTGCTGGTTTCGATCGCGACCAGCGGCACGTCGCGTGGAACCGACCCCGCCCGGGCCGCCCCGATCGCTCCGACAAAGCCGACCTCCTCGGCCCGCGTGAACAGGCAGCACGCGTCCGCGGTCGCCCGTTTGCGGCTCAGGCGTTCCAGCAGCGCCACCATCGCGGCGCAGCCGGCGATATCGTCACAGGCCCGCGCATAGACCCGTCCGCCCCGCTCGCGCGCCTCGGGCAGCGCCCACATGCCCGGTGTCTGCGGCGGCACGGGCCGCGCGACGCGCAACTGCGCTTCGAGCGGAATCTCCCAGGTCTCGGAGCCACGCCGCAGCTTGCGCGCCTTGGTGACGCGCGCGACCCGCCCCGTGATCGGCGCGCCGCCGGCGTAGAAACGCACCCGCGCGCCCGGAAAGAACGAGGCCAGCACACCACCCCGAAAGGCGGCCCGCAGCGTCCGCCGATCGAGCATCTCGAGCGCGACGAAACCGGGGTGGTCGGTGTGGGCCGCGAACACCACCGGCGAGGCCTTGCCGCTGCGTCCGCGGCGGTAATGCGCCAGCAGGTTGCCGTAGCGATCGCGGCGCACGCGCACGCCGGGCAGCGCCGCGCACAGGCGGCCGAGGTAGTCCATCACCGCCGACTCGACGAAGCTCGCCGTCGGCAGCGCCAGCAAGTCCCTGAGCACACGGGGCAGAGGCATGGATAAGCTCCTGGGTCGGACACGACGATCCGGGCCTGCGCATCGTACCCGCGACCGCGGCCGCCCGGGAGGCGATCGGCCGCTGGATCGAGTGGTACAACGCCGAGCGGCCGCACCAGGCTTTGGGCTACCGCACGCCCG
>CAYRXN010000336.1:0-4809 GCA_964428275.1 uncultured Planctomycetales bacterium
GCCGACCAGGAAGCGCATCTGGCTGTTGTCCACGAACGGGTTGCGCCCGGAGCGGTCTTCGCGCGAGTCGTAGTAGGCGACTTCGGCGTTGGCGATTCCGCCGGCGATCTGGGTGCGGGCGCTGCCGCCGTAGACGCTCAGGCGGGGGAAGGTGGCCTGGAGCGTGCGGAGCTTCATGCCGGCCGGGCTCTTCCAGCGGCCCCAGTAGCCGTAGGCGGCCAGCTCCAGCCCGCGGATGTTCTTCGAAACGCGGGTGGCCCACTCGTCGTCGCGGAACCAGTCGGCGGGCCGGTCGGCGCTCTGGATGAGGTTGCGGCCGGCCCGCGCGCCGAGCAGCGGGTTGTAGTAGGAGATGCGCTCGCCGGTGATGAAGCGGTCGGCGTCGAAGCGCGGCGTGTAGACGATGTCCAGGTTGACCAGATCGCTGAACAGGCTGATCTTGATCGCGTCGGACGGGGCCTTGAGATAATCCACGTCGCGGCCGATGAAAAACGCCTGCCAGTCCGTGGGAAACAGGTCGTTGAGGAAGACCAGGTCCCCCGTGCCCCAGGTGAGCACCTGGCGGCCGATCTTCACGTCCATGAAGCTCAGCGGTGAAAACGTGACGCTGGCCTCGCGCAGGTCGAGCCACCCGCGGCCGCGCTCCAGGTCGACCTTGTGGCGATCGAGCACCTGGTCGTAGACGAAATCGGCCGTGAGCTTGAACGTCAGCTTGTCGGAAAAGGCGTGTTCGAGTTCGAGTTCGAGCCGCGTTTCGCCGATCGAGGCGTCGCGCTCATGGCTGTCGCGTTGCGTGCGCACGCCGCCGCGGATCTCCCAGAACCCGGTGATGTCGAGCCACTCCCAGAGCGCGGGCCTTTGGCCGGCCGATGGTGCGCCCGCCTGTTGACCGGTCGATTCGCCGCCCAGCCCCTCCGGCAGGGCCGGCTCCTCGGCGGCGGACTCGGGGACGGATTCGTCTTCGAGCCCGGCCGGCAGCCGGGGCTCGTCGTCGGACGGCCCGGAGGCCGCCTCGCCCAGACCGGCCGGCAGGGGCGGCTCGTCGGTCGCCGGTTCCCGGGAGGCGGCGTCCTCGAGTCCCGGCGGAAGGGGCGGCTCGTCGTCCGGGCTCTGCGCCGGCGCCGGCGCGGCTGTGAGGGCAAGCGTGATGAACAGCAACGACGTTTGTCGAACGAGCTGCGCCATGTCGGGGCGTCCTCCAGCGAGACGACGGAACCAGGGTGAGACGGAACAAGGTAACAAGATGACCGCGCGACCGCAGCGCCGGAAGCGGTCTTACCGGTTGCCGGCCGGTTCTCCGGCGCAGCGCCGGGTCGTTGAGGCTGCGACGGACCGCGCGGGCCGTCATTCCACTTCGTCCCTGTGTCCCTTCGTCCCTGTGTCCCTTCGCCCTTGTGTCCTTTCGCCGCTATGTCCCTGGCCTCAGTGCCTTCGTTCCGCCGTCCCGTTATCGGAGATACTTGCGGGGTGCCTTGCGCAGGTAGCGTTCCGAGAAGATGTCCTTGGGCAGCCCGACGTTGTACTTGACGTCGGTGTACTGCATTTCGGTGTAACCGCCCGTGCGCAGGTCGCTCATGCGGGCCTTGACGACGGTGGGAAAGCCCTGGATGGTTTTGACTGCTTCGGCGGCGTAGGTGCGGTATTTCTTGCCCTGGGCGTCGTAGTACTCGGTCTTGACGACCAGAAACGTCTTGCGGTGAATCCACATCTTGTAGTACGCGAACTCGACCGATTTGGGGTCTTTGGGCGTATTCTTGAGCACGTAGTAGTTCTTGGTGGTCTCGACCAGTTCGTGGGTATCGTCGGTGATGTGCCGGCCGGAGACGTCTTCGTAGAAGAAGTCCGACCCGACGAAGCTGGTGCGCTTGTCGGCCGAGGAGATGCGCTTGACCAGGTCGAGCGCGGGCAGGTAGAGCCAGCGGTCGTCGTCCTTGTCGAGGTGCTTCCAGACCAGGAACGCCATCTTGTTCACGTCCGCCGGGCGGTGGAAGTAGACGTAGAACTGCTGGTCGCCGCAGTACTGGTCAGCGCGTTTGCCGGCCGGGTCGGGTTCGTCCCGCCGGAGGATGGTCAGTTGGCGGTGGCGCTTGCGGCCCTGGCCGTCGACGATGGTCATGCTGACCTGGGCCCGGCCGTCGGCGCCCTGGTAATAGGCGACGCGGTTGGCGCGCTCGACGATCTGGTCCACGGTCAGTTCGTCCTGGGCGGCGGCGGCGCCGGCCGCCAGGCCGGCCGTCAGGAACATCGAGAAGTATGCCAGGCGTTTCATGCGGATTCTCCTTCTGGTGCGGGTTGGGTCTTGCAGGCGGCGCGGCGGGACAGCAGGCCGCAGGCGATTGCGAAGACCGGAACGGCGATCGCGCTGCCCCAGGTCAGTTCCATCCACGCCAGCCCGGCGTACTGGTGCAGGTTCACGGCCACCAGGGCCACGAACGCCGCGGCCGAGGCGATGCAGGTGACGCAACTGCACGTCACGCCGCGGCTGGTATGGGCCGCGAAGAGCGGCCGTTCGAGCACGCGGATCATGGCCGGCAGGATCAGCATCGTCGCCACGCCCGAGAACAGCAGGATCGTGGCCAGCAGCACGCCGACCGTCTTGTAGGGCATCAGCGGTGCGAACAGCAGCGGCGTGAAGCCCAGGGCGATGACGATGATGTTGCGGGTGATCGCCCGCGCGGGTTCGCCGAAGACCACCGGGGCGGTCTTTTCCCACGAGCCGTATTCTAGGAAGAACCGCCGCCCGCGGGCCAGGAAGTGGATCGCGAAGTCCACGGCCAGCCCCAGCGACAGCGATGAGAGCACCGCCACGGGCATGTCGTAGGCCTTGCCGACCAGTCCCACGCCGCCGTAGATCGCGAAGATCGTCAGCGTCAGCGGTACCATCGACAGCAGCCCCCACAGGGCCGAGCGGAACAGGATCGTCATCAGCAGGAAGACGACCAGGAAACTGCCCGCGAAGGCCTGGAACATGCCCCAGACCATCTTGTCCTGCCAGATCACGTTGATGTACGTGAGTCCGAACCACTCGTGTTGGATCCCGTCGGGCGGCGGGTTTTCCCTGAAAAAGTCCTCGATCGCGCCGGCGACCGCGGTCATGTCCTTGTTGTCGCCGCTGGTAAGCTGGACCCAGATCGACGACGTGCGATAGTCGGGCGTGACGAAATGCCACAGGTCGTTGGCCCGGTGGCTGTTCTGGTAGGTGATCAGGCACTGGGCCACCGCCTGGTGCGTCTCGGGGATGCGGTATTCCTCCTGCTTGCCCAGCAGCAGCTCGCGGTGGACGGTCTTGACGATGTCGGCGATCGAGTTCGACTTGCCGACGATGTGCGTATCGAGCAGGGCCTTTTGCAGCCGCTCCATGTAGCGCAGCACCTCGGGCCGCTTGAAGATCTGGCTGCGCTGGCGCTGGGCGTCGACAAGCAGCGCGGCGGCGTCCCAGGCGTCGTATTCCTCGTCCGGGGCGGCGTCGAGCCGGCGGGTCACCAGGTCGGCCAGCCGGCCGATCGCCGCCTTGCGCGAGTCGGCGCCCGCGGCGGCCTGCTCGGCGAGCTTCGGAAGCTGGGCGAACACGGCCGCCAGGTTGGGAATCTCCTCCTGATTCTGCCCGAGCTGCCCGGTGGCGGCGCGTGCCAGCTCGGCGACGAACGCCTGCGGATCCCAGGTCTGCTGCGGGGCCTCGAGCGCCAGGTAGGCCATGTACGTGCCGCCGAAGTGGCGGTTGAGCACGGTGTCGGCCTCGCGGATGGGGTGCGAGGGCACGAACCACTTGACCGGGTTGTCGTTGATCGTGATTCGGCTGATGCCGTAGCCCGCGATCACCATCACGACGAGGGTCACCGCCAGGATGCCCTTGGCGCGGCGGAACGTGAACGCCCCGACGCCGCGCAGCTTGCGGCTCATCCAGGTCTCGGCCGCTTCGCCGGCGCGCTCGTCGTGGACGGCGCCGAACTTCTCGAGCGTCTTGGGGCTGATGAACATCACGTAGGCCGGGATGAACGTCACGGTGGTGAGCCAGGCGAACATGATGCCCACCGCGACGAACACGCCGAAGACCTGCACCGGCGGGATCGGCGTCAGCGCCAGCGAGGCGAACCCGGCCGCCGAGGTCAGCGACGTGTACAGCATCGGCATGTACAGGTGGTCCATCACGCGCACGATCGTCTTGCGCCGGTCCCTGGTGGCCTGATAGTGCTCGAAGAAATCGCTCAGAATGTGGATCGCGTCGAGCACGGCGATCGGCATGATGAAGATCGGGATCATGCTGCTCATGATGTGCACGGGGTAGCCGAACATGATCAGCAGCCCCATCGTGAAGATCACCGAGCACATCGCGATGATCATCGGCGAGATGATCAGCACCAGCTTGCGGAAAAACAGCAGCATCAGCACGAAGATGACGACCATCGCCAGCGGGGCCGATACCGCCATCTGGATGAACATCTCGACGCCGAAGACGTCTTCGGCCACCGGCAGGCCGGTGATGTAGAACTTGTCGTCGCCGTTGAAGGTGGCGATTTTCTTGCGCAGTTCGGTGTAGACGCGATGGCTCAGGTCTTTGCGCGTCAGCGGCACATACAGGCAGATGGCCTTGCCGTCTTCGGAAACCAGCGTGCCATCGAGGAAGGGGATGTGCCGGGCCTTGTCGCGGATCGCGAGGGCCTCTTCGCGCGTCTTGGGCGGCTCGGGCATCAGCCACTCGAACTTCACGACGCCCGGGCCGCCCTGTTCGATGTTGTCCACGGTGGACGGTGCGATCAGATCGACCTCGACCACGCCGACGGTCTTGCCGTCCTCGTCCCACTGGAGCGT
>CAYRXN010000337.1:0-10922 GCA_964428275.1 uncultured Planctomycetales bacterium
CTCGACAAGACCAGGATCGTCGAGACCGACGAGTGCAACGCCGGCTATCCCGACGGCATCCCCAACAAGCTGATTGTCAAGCTGCGCGACGGCCGCACGCTGGAGAAGAAGGTGACCTATCCGCGCGGCCACGCCGGCAACCCCATGACCGACGACGAGGTGATCCGCAAGTTCAAGACGCTGGCCCAGGGCGTGGTCAGCGACGCGACGGCCGACCGCATCGTCAATCAGGCCATGTCGTTCGACAAGCTCGACGACGTGGCGACGCTGCTCGCGTTCGAAACGCTGCGGGACTAGGGCATCGCGCGGCGCGCGGTGCGCCCGCCGAGGCGCAGGATACGATTTGGTTCTTCACGAGGCTTCTGGTTCAGGTGCAATCATGGCAGAAACTGCAACACTCACGGTTCGCGGAAAAACGTACGAACTGCCGGTGGTCGAGGGGACGGAGCATGAGATCGGTATCGACATTACCAAGCTCCGGGCACAGTCCGGGATGATCACGCTGGACGAGGCCTACGGAAACACCGGGTCGTGCGAAAGCAGGATCACGTTCATCGACGGCGAAAAGGGCATCCTGCGCTACCGCGGCTATCCGATCGAGGAACTCGCCGAGAAGGCCACGTTCATCGAGGCGGCCTACCTGCTGATCTTCGGCGAGCTGCCCACCCAGAAACAGCTCGACGACTTCCGCAGCTACCTGGTCGAGTACCAGTTCATCCACGAAGGCATGCGCCATCACTTCGAGGGCTTCCCGCCCAACGCGCACCCGATGGCGATTCTCTCCGCGATGATCAACGCGATGAGCTGCTACCAGCCCGAGGTCGCCGAACCCACCGACCCGCGCTTCGTGCGCTGCGTCGCCCGGCTGATGAGCAAGGTGCGGACGATCGCCGCGTTCAGCCACAAGAAGTCGATCGGCGAACCGTTCGTCTACCCCCGGCCCGACCTGCGCTACACGCCGAACTTCCTGCACATGATGTTCAGCCGGCCCTACGACTGGTACGAGCCCGACCCCGACGTCGTCCGGGCGATGATCCAGATCTTCCTGCTCCACGCCGACCACGAGCAGAACTGCTCGACCTCGACGGTGCGCATGGTCGGCTCGAGCCAGGCCAACCTCTACGCCTCGGTCGCCGCCGGCGTCTGTGCCCTGTGGGGGCCGCTCCACGGCGGCGCCAACCAGGCCGTCATCAAGATGCTCACCGAGTTGCACGAGTCGGGCCAGTCGCTCGAATCGTTCCTCGAGAAGGTCAAGGCCAAGGACTCGAAGGTCAAGCTGATGGGATTCGGCCACCGGGTCTACAAGAACTTCGACCCCCGGGCCCAGATCATCAAGGCTTCGAGCGACAAGGTGCTCGCCAAGCTCGGCATCCACGATCCGCTGCTCGATTTGGCCAAGCGCATGGAGGAGGTCGCCCTCAAGGACGATTACTTCATCGAGCGCAAGCTCTACCCCAACGTGGACTTCTACAGCGGCATCATCATGAAGGCCATCGGCATCCCGGTCGAGATGTTCACCGTCATGTTCGCCATCGGCCGGCTGCCCGGCTGGATCGCCCAGTGGCGCGAGGTGCGCATCAACCCGAAGGCCCGCATCTACCGCCCGCGCCAGATCTACCAGGGTCCGACCGAGCGGCATTTCGTGCCGATCGAGCAGCGCGGCTAGCCGCAGCCCGGTTTTCCCCTCCCGCCGGCGCGGCGCTCCCGCGCCGGCGGGCACCCACGGCAATCGCCGGCCGGTCCAGAACGCAGTTCGCACTCGGAGGAAACAACAGCCATGGCATCGCTCAAGAACGTGCTCAAGGACAAGATCGCCGCCTACCGCCAGGAAGTCCGCCGGATCGTGGCCGACTACGGCGACCGCAACGTCGGCGAGGTCACCGTGGCCCAGATCTACGGCGGCCTGCGCGGCGTGCGCGCGCTGGTCTGTGACACATCCACCGTCAGCCCCGACACCGGACTGATCATCCGCGGCCGACCGCTGTCCGAGCTGGTGGACCTTTCTCCCGAGGCCATGTTCTGGCTGCTGCTGACCGGCGAGGTGCCCGACGAGGCTTCGCTCGCCGAGCTGCGCGGCGAGCTGGCCGCGCGCGCCGAAGTCCCCGACTACGTGTTCGACATGCTCCGCCACGCCCCGAAGACGATGCACCCGATGTCGCTGCAAAGCCTCGGGCTGCTGGCGCTGGAGAAGTTCTCGCAGTTCAGCCCGCGCTACGCCGAGGGAATGCCGCGGGACGAATACTGGGAGTGGTACCTGGAAGACTCGCTCGACCTGCTGGCCAAACTGCCGACGCTGACGGCGGGCGTCTACCGGATCCGCTACAAGGACGGCAAGCTCATCCCGCGCGATCCGAACAAGGACTGGAGCGCCAACTTCGCGCACATGATGGGCGTGCCCGACGAGTCCGGGCACCTCGCCGACCTCTTCCGGCTCTACCTCAACCTGCACACCGACCACGAAAGCGGCAACGTCAGCGCCAACCTCTGCCACACGGCCGGTTCGGCGCTGTCGAACGTCTACTACTCGGTCTCCGCCGGCCTCAACGGCCTCGCCGGCCCGCTCCACGGACTGGCCAACCAGAACGCGCTCAAGTTCCAGCTCGACATCCAGGAGAAGTTCGGCGGCGTGCCGACCGAGCAGCAGTTGCGCGAGCACCTGTGGGACCACCTCAACTCCGGCCAGGTGATCCCCGGCTTCGGGCACGCGGTCCTGCGTTGCACCGATCCGCGTTATACCGCCTGCTACGACTTCGGCGAAAAGGCCTGTCCCGACGCGCCGCTGTTCCAGCTCGCCCGCCTGATGCTCAAGGTCGCTCCGGCCGTCCTGATCGAACAGGGCAAGGCCAAGAACCCCAACCCGAACGTCGATGCCCTCTCCGGCGTGCTGATGTACACATTCGGCGTCACCGAGCCGCCGTTCTACACGGCCATTTTCGGCGTCTCGCGCGCGGTCGGCATGTGCGCCCAGCTCATCCTCAACCGCGGCCTCGGCGCGCCGATCACGCGGCCGAAATCGGTCACGACCGAATGGATCAAGCAGCACGTGGGAGCGTGAGGACGAAGGGGAGAGGCAGGAAGAGGGACAAAGGGACGAAGGGACAGAGGGACGAAGGCAACGAGACGAGCTTACTCCTCTTCGCGTCTTCGTGATCGCCTCAGCGTGCCCGGCGCATGATGCCGGAACAGGTGACATCGCGGCCAAGGAGGGGGAGCCCCCGTCGGGCCACGTTTTCCCGCCGCGCGCCTGTTGTCCCGGACCGCGGGAGAAACAGCAGAAATGACGCAGACCAACCCATCGCGATGCGCGCGCCTGCGAGCGCTGATCGCCGACCACACGGTAGCGATGCCGGGCGCGATCAACGCCCTGTCGGCCCGGCTGATCGAGCAGGCCGGGTTCGAGGCGATGTACCTCTCGGGCGCCGTGTTGTCCAACAGCGTCGTGGGCGTTGCGGATGTCGGCCTCGCGACGCTGACCGAAGCGGCGGCGCACGCCACCCGCTGCGCCGCGGTGACGAGTATCCCCATCATCATGGACGCCGACACCGGCTTCGGAAGCGCTCCCGAGAACGCGGCCCGCACCGTCGAGGAGTATGAGCGGGCCGGCCTGGCCGGGCTGCACCTGGAGGACCAGGACTTCCCCAAGCGTTGCGGGCACCTCGGCGGCAAGAAGCTGGTGCCCCGGGAGGAGTTCTGCATTCGCCTGTCGGCGGCGGTCGCGGCCAAGCGTGATCCCGACTTTCTGATCGTGGCCCGCACGGATGCCCGCGGCGTCACGTCGTACGACGATGCGGTGGCCCGGGCGCACGCTTATCTCGGGGCCGGTGCCGACGCCATTTTCCCCGAGGCCCTCAAGGATCGCGACGAATTCGCCCGTTTCGCCCGCGACGTGAAGGCCCCGCTGCTGGCCAACATGACCGAGTTCGGCAAGTCGCCTTACCTGAGCGTGGAGGAGTTGGCCGAGCTGGGCTATGCGATGGTGATCTTCCCGGTCACGCTCCAGCGCGCCGCGATGAAGGCGATGGAACGCGTACTCGCCGAAATCCGCCAGAAGGGCACCCAGAAAGACCTGCTCGACCAGATGCAGACCCGCCAGGAGCTTTACGACCTGCTCGGTTATCGGCCCGACTGACGCTGCCGGGTAACGGGGGGCACGGTATCCGCCGGCTGGAGCGCCGCGCCGCGGTCCTGCAAGCACGGGGTTGCCGCCGGACTTGCGGGTAACAACCCAGACGCAGCAGGGCCGCCATCTCCGGCACCCCGTCTCGGGAAAGCGTGTCGAACCCGTTGAACGGGGTTGGGCGGCAGGTTATACTTCGGGGCTCGAAACCGGAAGATAAAGAGGACAACGACGTGTACGCGATCATCGAAGACGGCGGCAAGCAATACAAGGTCTCGGAAGGCGATCATCTGCTGATCGAGACGCGCGAGCTCGACGAGAACCAGACCGAACTCACGTTCGACAAGGTGCTCATGGTCGGCGAGGGCCAGGACGCCCGGATCGGAACCCCCTGGGTCGACGGCGCCACGGTCAGCGCCAAGATCGTCGAATCGCTCAAGACCCCCAAGGTCACCGGCATCAAGTTCAAACGCCGCAAGGGCTACATGCGCAAACTCGGACATCGCCAGCAGATGCTGCGCGTGGCGATCGAAAGGATCAATGCGTAGCGTTCGCCCGCCGGCAACCGCCCTGGGCCTGCCGATCGTCGTGAGCCTGTGGCTCGCGACGTGGCCGATTCGCGTGGCAGTGGCGCAGGGGACGCAAACCGTCACACCCCTCTCCCTCAAGCCGGATCAAGCGAGCGGCTCCCCCTCAGCGGCCGAGCTGCTGCGCCGTCTCGACGCGGTTCCGCGTGGGCGGCTCTCACGCGACGAGCGCGCTTTGCGGGCCGGGCTGGCGTTCTGCGCCGCCGTTCGGCGGGCAGACGGCCACGGCGCCTTTCCGCTGATCGAAGCGATCGGCTACCAGCCGCTTCCCCTGGCGGGACCGCTTCCGATCGAGCCGGGACGCCCCGTTCGGCCGGAAACGGTGGCCCGACTGATCGATCAACGGCCCGCCGGGGCGTTCGAGTTTCCGGCCGGGTGTTTTCGGATCGCGGACCGACGGGCGGTCAGAAAGCGGTTCGAGGGTATCAGCCGCTGGATGCTCCCCGGCGATCGCGCGCTGTTGATCGATCCGCCGCCCGATCGCGTGGCGAACTGGCTGGACCGTCCGGCTTGCCTGGTGGTTCGCGTGCGCGGGCGCAGCGCCACGATCGTCGGCGGCAACCTCTTTGCGGCAATCGAATCCTCCAGCGGCGGCGACAAGCCGCAGCCGTGAACACCGGCGGGGGCTGCCGGCCGCGTACAATTCCCGCCGGCCGGTTTGCCATTTCGGCTCGTTCGCAACAGAATCGCACCATGCGACACGATGGACGCCAGCCCGACCAGCTTCGGCCCGTGGAGATCGTCCGCGGATTCACGACCAGCGCCCCCGGCTCCGTGCTGATTCGTTGCGGCCAGACGCACGTTTTCTGCACGGCGACGATCGAGGAGGGCGTGCCGGCGTGGCGCGAGCCCAGTGGGTTGGGGTGGGTGACCGCCGAGTACGACATGCTGCCCGGTTCCACCGGCGAGCGGCGAAAACGCAACCGCACCAGGATCGACGGCCGCACGCAGGAGATTCAGCGGCTGATCGGTCGTTCGCTGCGCGTGGCCGTGGACATGGCCAAGCTCGGCCCGCATACAATCTATCTGGATTGTGACGTGCTCCAGGCCGACGGCGGCACGCGCACGGCGGCGATCAACGGGGCCTGTGTCGCCCTGGTTGACGCGCTGGGCGTTGGCCACCAGCGGGGGCTCTGGCCCGCGGACGTGCTCGTGCAGCGCGTGGGGGCCGTCAGCGTGGGGGTCGTCGAGGGGACGGCCCTGCTCGATCTGGACTACGCCGAGGACGTGGCCGCCGCCGTCGATTGCAACCTCGTGATGACCGAGGCGGGCCGGTGGGTCGAGGTGCAGGCGACCGGCGAAGAAGCCACGTTCGACGACGCGCAGATGGCCGCGCTGATGCGGCTGGGCCGATCGGGGATCGAGCGGCTCATCGAGTTGCAGCGCGCGGCGACGACCGCATAGCCGGAGCGTTCGGAAATGACAGACGCAATGACCGTGGCAGGCTCAGCGGGCGCGCCCAGGCGGCGCCGGGCAGCCGTTGCGCTGATTCTGTCGCTGGCGGCGGTGCTGCCGGCCCGCGGCCAGCTCTTTGGCCCGAAGGACCAGGACATCTGGGCCGTGCGTTGTCTGACGCTGCGCGGCCCGAACCGCTTCAAGCAGGCCGAGGAGTGCGCCGACCTGCTCCGCAAGGTGCGCGGTCTCAAGGCCAAGCTCGTCCGCGTGATCCACACGGAACAGGACAGCCGCGTCTACTACGGCCGCTACAAGAAAGTCTACAGCAAGCGCACCGGCAAGGAAAAATACAAGCCCGACCCGCGCAAAGACCTGGCCCTGATCCGGCAGCTCTCGATGGACATGCGCACGCCGGCCGGCGCGGTGCAGCCCTACTGGCCGTTTCGTTATGCGACGATCGAGACGCTTCCGATCGGCAAGTCGCAGCATCCCGAGTGGCAGCTCTGCAACGCCCCGGGCTACTACTCGCTCCAGGTCGCCGTCTTCTACGACAGCGGTGAAATGCGCCGCCGGCGCTACGCCGCGGAGGAGTACTGCAAGCTGCTGCGCCAAAAGGGCGAGGAGGCCTACTTCGACCACGGCGAGATCAACAGCTCGGTGTGTATCGGTGCGTTCCCGAAGTCCGCGATCGAGACCTATCAGTTCCGCGATCCGCTGACCGGCGTGATCCGCGTCAAGTCGCGCATCGTGGACAAGCGGATGCTCGAGCTTCAGAAGAAATACCCGCACAACCTCCAGAACGGCCGCATCATCTACCAGATTTCACGCGATCCGAAGACCGGCAAGAAAGTCCGCACGCCCGATTCGTCGTTTCCCGTCATCATCCCGCACACGAACAAGGCCGGCGGCGCAAGGAGAGGCTGAACGTGCCGGAGATCCTGCTGGCCACGCGCAACCCCGGCAAGGTGCGCGAGATTCGGCACCGCGGCGCAGCGCTCGGCGTGCGCTGGCGCAGCCTGGAGGCGTTCGCCGACGTGCCCGACGCGGTCGAAGATGCCGACACCTTCGCGGCCAACGCGCGCAGCAAGGCGCTGCATTTTGCCCGCGCGACCGGCCTGCTGACGCTGGCGGACGATTCGGGACTCGTGGTCGACGCGCTCGGCGGCGCGCCCGGCGTGCGTTCGGCGCGCTACGCCGGGCAGCCCAAGGATGACGCGGCCAACAACCGCAAGCTGATTGCCAACCTGCGCGGCGTGCCGCCCGACCGCCGAACGGCGCGCTTCTGCTGCGCCATGGCGCTGGTGACGCCGGAAAAGGTGCTCGCCGAAACGACCGGGACCGTCGAGGGCCTGATCTGCGACGAGCCGCGCGGCGACAACGGGTTCGGCTACGATCCGCATTTCCTGCTGCCCGAACTGGGCCGCACGATGGCCGAACTGAGCCGCGAGCAGAAGCACGCGATCAGCCACCGCGGCCGGGCACTGCGGGCGATGCTGGCGGAGATCGGCCGGCTGTTTCCGCCAGCGCCGGCGTCGTGAGCGACAAGTTGGGGCGCGGGGTCAGTTCGGGGGGACGTAGCCGGGGATTTCCTTCTGCTCGCCGAAGAAAAACGACTCCATGTAGGGTTTGAGCACTTCGTTGGCCGCGTCACTGGTGGGGTCGAGGCGGTATTCGTTGATAATCATGCGCATCTGATCGGTCCACATTTCCCAGGCCTGGGCCGAGACGGACTCGGCGATGCGCTGGCGCAGCTCCGGTCCGCCGATGAGCAGGGCCATGCGCAGGGCGCGGTCGCCTTCGGCAGTGTCGGGATCGATCGCGGGAAGGTCCTTCTTGAGCTTGACGCAATGAACGAGCTTGGCTGACATCAGACACTCCGTGTACGTATATGGTACGACGAGCGTACCACATCGGGAGAAAGGTGCACACGACGCTGGAGGCTGACGCCCACCGGGCCGTGTGCTGCGTTCGACGAACGCGGCCGGGGTCAGTCCGCCGTCGGCCTGGTGACCTGCGGGCTGAAGAGCAACATGACGCGGCCCGTCATGAGCTCGTCTTGCGGGTCAGGGTAGTACGCCGGAGCGCCGACGGCGAGGTCGGGCAGGCCGTCGCCGTTGAGATCTCCGTGGCTGCCGATTGCCGCCCCGAAGTCTTCCCATTCCGCGCTGCCGTTTGCGATCCAGCCTTGTACGTCGCAGGTGCCGATGTCGCCGGCGATGAGGCTCTCCGGCAGGTCTTGGCCGCCGTAGATTACGTACACGCTTCCGCGGTTGTTTGCCTGCGGGGCGCCGATGGCGAGGTCTTCGTAACCGTCACCGTCGAGATCGTCGGCGTTTGCCAGGGCGTAGCCGAACTGGGCGTACTCCGCGTCCCCGGTAATGCGAATCCCCGGTACGGCGGCGGTGCCGACGTCGGCGAGGTCGACGGTGGCCGGCAGACCCCCGGCCCATGTGTTGAAGATCACATAGATGCGGCCGCGCAGGCCAGCCATCCGGGGGGCGCCGATGACGATATCGCGGCGTCCGTCGCCGTTGAAGTCGAGTACGGCCAGTGCGTGACCGGCACCGCCGCAGGTAAGGGGGAGCGTCGGACCGGTGGGGCCGGAGTCGGGATCTTCGCCGAGGAAGACCGTACCCTCCCACTCGGTGCCTTGCCGGGCCAGGTTCACGACGGATGCGCCGAGGATGGATTCACCGAGGACGAGATAGACCTTGCCGCGCCCGCCGAGGGCTTCGGGAGCACCGATGAGGAGATCGGTCGAGGTCGTGCCGGAGCGGACTTGTGTGAACTCACCCGCATCGATGACCGCCGCGCCGGTGAGATCTTCCATGTATTCCCCCGCAAGCCGGATACCGGGGATGCCGTCGCCGACGCTTGCGAGCGATCCGTCGGGCGATCCCCGCCCGCCGAAGATGATCGCGACCTGACCGGGCGGGCTGTTCGGGTCAGCATAGAAATCGGTGGGGGCGGCGACGGCGAGGTCACGCCAGCCATCGTCGTTCAGGTCGCCCAGGGCGGACACGCGGGCCCCGGTGTGCTGCGACGGAAGGTCGCCTCGCAGGGCCGTGCCGTCCTCGGGCCAGATGGTGCCGTGGGAGGCGCGGACGAGATCGCCTCCATAGAAGCGGGCGGCGCCGTCCTCGCTTCCGGTCCAACTGTAGCTTTCGATCGGGTCGCCAACGACCACGTCCGCGTTCGCAACGCCGTTGGGGTCGAGTGGTCCGGCGAACGCTACGGCTGCCCCGGCGTGTCCGGGGGTGTCCTGTCCGACAATGCGCACCTGCAGGTCCGCCGTTGACAGATCGTGCGGCCACGAGCCGGTGGCGTTGGCGTGGTAGTACGCACCGCCGCTGTCGTCATATCCCAGGGAAGGAGCGCCGATGAGCAGGTCGGCGATGCCGTCGCCGGCCAGGTCTGCCGAGATGTCGATGCTGGTTCCGAAGGCGTTGGCATAGCCGGGGACGCTGTTCGGGTCGGGCGCGATGACGCATACTTCGCCGGCAGGCAGCGCCGACGCCACGAATACGCCGTGGCGGCCCCGCACGACGCAGATGCGCGGTCCGATCGTGGTGACGGTGGCGAGGCTGTCGCTGATCGTGCCGCCGACGTAGTAGTAGCCCCGTTCGACCGCAAAGATGTCCGCGATGACCTCGCGCGTCGCTGGATCGTCCTCGGAGAGGTCTTCGTCCAGGATCAGCTCGTTGCCGTTGAAGACGCCATCGACATCAAGAAAGATCGTGACACGCGCGTCGTCGTCGGGATCAGAGCCGTCCCACCTGACGTGGAAGAACGCGCTGACGTTGGCGGCGGCCCCGTCTTCGGGGGTGACGATCCGGAGTGTCGGCAGCGCGTTGATGACGATGTGCCCGGGCGCGGGTTCGGATGCGATCGTGGCCTCGCCGGTGTCGAGCTCGGCGTAGATCGTGTACGTGCCGGCAGGCACGTCCGTCGTGTTCCAGGAGACTGCCACATCTGCGGCTGCCGGCGCACCCGCGAGAATCGTGATCGGCCCGGTGTTGGCGGTGTTCGGCGCCGCATAGACGGACAATGTGGCATCGCCGGGAGCGTTGGTGGTAAGCACGTCGAAGCCGATAACAGCCCCCGGATTGACGCGCGCGTCGAGATCGAGGCCGCTGATCCGGATGGTGGGGGGAGCGGGCGGGGGGAGAGGCTCCGAGACGATTACCCGGCCGGCTGCCGGCTCGGAGAGCAGCTCCAGATCGCCATCGGTCAGCACGCCGTAGATGGTGTACGTGCCGGCGCCGGTGCTCGAAGTGTCCCAGGAAACATCCACTCGCGCCGCGGCGGTGAGCCCCGCGACGATGGCGATCTCGTTACCATTGGCCGGGTCGGCGTCGGGATCGGCCAGGGCGCCGACCGTCGCGACCTCGGAGGCGTCGCTGGTCAGAAGCGAAAAAGAAACGAGCGCACCCGCTTCGATCTCGATGTCCGCGTCAAGCCCGGCGACGGCGATCGTGGGTTCGGTCGGCGGTGGGGGGGGCGGCGGCGGGGGACTGCCGTCGTCCTCGGCCGGCAGCGTGAGCGTGACATCGACCAGGTCGCCGCCGTCGAAGTCGCGCCCCATGCGCAGGACCTGCGCCTCGATCGGGATCAGGGACTCTCCGAGGAACGTGGCTTCGATGCGAATCTGGTCCGCCTTGTCTGGTCCGATAACCACGGCGCGCGTTCCGGCCGGAATCTTGCGGAACGAGAAGTGGACCTCCTGGTCCGCGAGGGTCATCGTGACGCGGCACTGGGCGTCGCGCTGTTCAGCGTTGGTGATGCGGAGCGTTATCGGAGCATCGGCGATCGCGGGTGAGTGC
>CAYRXN010000338.1:0-8346 GCA_964428275.1 uncultured Planctomycetales bacterium
GTTGCCATCGTTGCCATGTCCCTCAGTCCCTTCATCTCTTCGGTCGCGGCCCAGCACCGCGTGCTGTTCCGGGCGCCCGGCGCTTTCGGTTGCACCGGCGCGTTGATTTTTGTCGCAAGGTGCTCGACAGAGTTCAGTCGCAGTCGTAGACTCGTCAGCGGTATTGGTGCCCCGCCGATCGCCTCGTGTTCGGCGGCGGACAAATCCGGGTAGCTCCCGCACCTGCAAGGAGTGCGCATGCGGGAAGTCGGCGCGGTCGCAAACGGTCCGCAATTCCACATTCGGGAGAGCTGCGCGCTCTCGATCCACTTCGGCGCGGTTTTGACGGAGAACAAACCATGAGAAAGACCCTTCAAGGACGATTCTGGTTGGCGGGGCTCGCCGTGGTGCTGGCCTGGCCCGCGATGGCTGGAGAGAACAGCGAGGCACGCGACGTCGCGCGACTCGAAGCGGCGCTCCAGGCGCAGCAGGCCCGCCTCGCGGCGTTGCAGTCCCGGCTGGCCGCCGGTGCGCAAAACACGGATGCCGCCCGGGTCGAGGCGATGAAAAAGCAGATCCGCGAGGTGCTCTCCGAGCGGGAGTTCCGCGAAAGCCTGATGCCCAGCGTGATGCAGGCGGGCTACGACAAGGGCTTCTACATCAAGAGCTCGGACGACAAGTTCAAGCTCAAGATCAACGGGGCGATGCAGTTCCGCTACACCTACTACAACCAGGGCAGCCGCAACCGCTACCTCATGCCGCGCTACCGGCGGGACGACCGCTCCGGCTTCGACGTGCAGCGGATCCGCCTGATCTTCTCGGGCCACACGTACACGCCCGACCTGACCTACCTCGTCCAGCTTCGGGCCGACGCGCCGCAAGCGTACGGCGTGACCATCCGCGACGCGTATGTGAACTACCGCTTCAGCGACGAGTTCCAGGTTCGCGCCGGTATCTTCAAGATCGCCGCCACGCAGGCCCGGCTCACCTCCGGCAAGCACCTGCAACTCATCAGCCGGTCGATGGTCGAGGCCGTCTTCGGGCTCAACCGCGGGCTGGGCGTGAGGCTGTGGGGGCAGTGTGCCGACAAGCGCTTCGAGTGGTTCCTCGACGTGACCAACCAGTGGGTCAGCCCCAACGACCGCACGATCACGAATGACCCCGCCGAACGCGACAACAACCCCGCGATCGCCTTCCGGGCGGTCTGGCACGCGATGGGCGACAAGCCCGGCAAGGACCTCAAGTTCGAGTCCGATCTCGCCTATCACGAGAGCCCCGCGCTCGACCTCGCCTTCCACTACGCGTTCAACGACGACCAGTATGACCGGCGCGGCATCCGCATCCCGTTTCCGCTCCCGCGGCGCCAGCCCGGCGTCGGCGGATTCGGGCTGACGAACTCGAACGGTCTTCAGATCAACCAGTTCGGACTCGCGGCGGCGTTCAAGTGCCACGGCTTCTCGGCCCGCGGCGAGTACATCCTCCGCATCGTCGATCCGCGCCGGGCCGGTCGGCGGCCGTTTACGCCGTGGTGGCTGCTGACGCGCCAGGCCGACACGACCGTTCAGCACGGAGCGTACCTCCAGATGGGCTACTTCCTGCCGATCCCCGGCTATGAGCGCAAGATCGAAGCCGTCGCCCGCGTGGGGGGCATCTCGGCGCTGGCCAACGGACGCGAGGGTACATGGGAGTACGCCGCCGGCTTGAACTACTACATCCACGGCAACGACGTGAAGCTCCAGGCGGACATGGTCAAGATCACCGAATCGCCGACCTCGAGCGGCCCGATCAGCCTCGCCAACGTCAACGACGAACCGCTGATCTTCCGGCTCCAGCTTCAGGTGGCGTTCTGATCCATCGGCAGGCGCCGCAGTTCAACGGCCCCGTCGGCGTCCGGCGCTCGGCGGGGCCGCCGCTTTGCGCGCAAGGCGATGCCGACCAGCGACCAGTCGCCAGGACGGTACGCTGATAGCTGGAAGCCCGGTAGCGGGGATGGGAACTGGAGACGAAGGGATTCGAACCCTCGACCTTCGCATTGCGAACGCGACGCTCTCCCAGCTGAGCTACGTCCCCATTTCGATCATGGCATTATACGAAAAACGCGAGGTTCTACAAGTTCACGGAGCACGCGACGCGGTACCGGGACGGGGGGCGATTAGCCGCTCGCGGCGCGGATGCGTTCGGCGAGGTCGGCCAGGGCCTGCGGGTCGGCGGGGCGGGCGTTCCAGCGGTAGCCCAGCCCGTCGCCGGGACGGCGGGGGATGATGTGAAAGTGCACGTGCGGCACTTCCTGCCCCGCGACCTTGCCGTTGTTCTGCAGGATGTTGTAACCCTCGGCTCCGGTAGCGGCGAGAATGCGACGGGCGATCGGCCCGAGCTGCCGGGCGATCTCGGCGGCCGTCTCCGGGGGGAGATCCTCCAGACGCTCGACCTGGCACTTGGGGATCACCAGCGTGTGCCCTTCGGCCAGCGGGGCGATGTCAAGAAACGCCAGCACGTGCTCGTTCTCGAACACACGCTGACAGGGAATCTCGCCCTTGATGATCTTCGTGAAGATCGTCTCGGAATCCTGCCCGGACACGATGGCCACTCCCTCTCCGACAAGCGCAGCCGGCGGGCGGGGGTTACTCCTCGCCCGTGCCCGCCTCGCTCTCGGCGGCCGGGGATTGCTCGGTCGCACCTTCGGCGGCCTGCTCGACTCTCTCGGCCTTCTTCGACGAGCGTGCGGGCTTGCGCCGCTTGAGCGGCTTGCCGGCGTAGAACGTGTACTTGACCTTCGCCCGGCGGCGCCGCTCGGTCTGCTCGGAGATCCGCTTGCGCGGCTTGTCGTCTTCGCCGACGAGCTGGAGTACGGCGAGTTGGCCGCCGTCGCCGAGGCGGCGCTGGGCGAGCTTGATGATACGGGTGTAGCCGCCGGCACCGTGCGACTCGGCGCGGCGCTTCATGCGCGGACCGATGTCGTCGAACAGCTTGTGGATGACCGACTCGGCGGTGAACTTCACGCCCGGCTTGGTGGTCGAGGCGCGGTGGCGCCGACCGGAGCGGGTGCGCAGCACCTTGTCGCGCTTGGCGTCGGAGAGCTGGTCGTAATCGCTCTGGTGATCCTTCGCGATGATGGCGCGATCGTTGAGCAGGGCGATGGCCCGCTGACGCGCGGCGAGGCTGCCGTCGATGCCGAGCGAAATGAGCCGCTCGGCGAGCTTGCGGGCCTCCTTGGCCTTGGGGATCGTCGTCCGGATTTCGCCGTGCTCGAACAGGCTCTGGACCAGGTTGCGGTACAGGGCCCGCCGATGGGCGGGGGTGCGATTGAGTTTTCGTCCGCTGCACGCGTGTCGCATGGTGCTGTTCCTCTAGATGCCGGGCGTCGGCAGACCGGCCGATGCGGTCAGGGCGCTGTCGTCGTCGCTCTTGCTTTCGCCGATGTTCATGCCGAGCGACAGGCCGAGTTCCGCGAGTTTGCGTTTGACTTCCTCAAGAGACGTTTTGCCGAAGCTGCGCAGTTGCAGCAGCTGGTTCTCGTCGAACCGCACGAGATCCCCGACCGTCTCCAGCTTGGCGGCTTCCAGGCAGTTGCTGGCCCGCACGGAGAGGTCGAGGCTGGCGATCGACTGTTCGAGCTTGGCCCGCAGCTCCGCGTCGATCGGCGGCGTGGCGGCCTGGGGGAAGGCCTCGGAAGCCGCCACCGCCTCGCCCAGCTCGTAATACTGCACGAACGGGTTGAGGTGCTTGCGGAGGATCTTCGCGGCCTCGACCAAGGCGTCTTCGGGAGACACCGTGCCCTTGGTCCAGACTTCCATCACCAGCCGGTCGTAGTTGACCTTCTGCCCGACGCGGGTTTCCTCGGTGCGGTAGCGCACCCGCGTCACCGGCGAGAAGAGAGCATCGACCGGGATGATGCCGATCTCGGCCTGCTCGGTGGTGTGCTCGGCCGCGGGGACATAGCTGCGGCCGCGCGCGACGGTGAGCTCGGCGGAGAAGGGAACGTCGTCGGTAAGGGTGGCGATGACGAGGTCCTTGTTGTAGACCTCGACGCCGGCCTCGCACTCGAAATCGCCGGCGAGCACGTCGCCCTTGCGCTTCTTCTCGACGCGCATGTGCCGCGGCTCGTCGCCGTCTACGGAAACGACAAGCGACTTGATATTCAGGATGATGTCGGTGACGTCCTGAAGCACGCCGGGCAACGAGCAGAACTCGTGGTCCGCGCCGGCGATGCGCACATGGGTCACCGCGGAGCCTTCCAGGCTCGAGAGCAGGATCCGCCGGAGGCTGTTGCCCACGGTGGTCCCGAACCCGCGTTCGAAGGGCTCCACGACAAAACGCCCGTACTCATTCGTGCTGACAGCCTCGTCACGAACGACCCGGGCGGGAAGTTCCAGGCCTCGCCATCTGATCCGCATGTTTGGTCACCCTCGAAGAACGCTGTTTCGGCTTGCCTGTTCCGTATTCGTTTCCTACCGCGAGCAGAACTCGACGATGAGCTGCTCTTCCACCGGAATCAGCACGTCGTCGCGGCCGGGCAGGGCGATGACCTTGGCTTCCAGCTTGTCCGGGTTGACCTGCAGCCAGGTCTGCTCCGGCGGGAAGGGCACGCCTTCGAGCAACTGCATCTGGGCCCGGGCGTACTTCTGCGACTTCTCGCGGTCGCGGATGCTGATGACATCGCCGACCGAAACGAGAAAACTGGGGCGATCGACCTTCTTGCCGTTCACGCAGATGTGCCCGTGGACGACCGCCTGCCGCGCGCCACGCCGGCCGGCGATGAACCGGGTCTTGTAGACGACGTTGTCGAGCCGGCGTTCGAGCAGCCGCAGCAGGGCGATGCCGGTGTTCTCACGCGCCCGTTCGGCCATGCGGAAGTACCGCTGAAACTGCCGTTCGAGAATGCCGTAGTGCCGCTTGACCTTCTGCTTCTCACGCAGGCGCACGCCATAGGCCGAGGCCCGGCTGCGCCGCCAGATGTGCATGCCCGGAGGGTAGTTCTTGTAGTCGCGCTCGAGCGGATTTTTCCCGGTCTGGTCGCGAATGGGCTTCAACATCAGGTTGACGCCTTCGCGCCGGGAAAGTCGCGTTGTCGGACCGGTGTAACGCGCCATCGGTTAGACCCTCCGCTTCTTGCGCGGCCGACACCCGTTGTGCGGGATCGGCGTGACATCTTCGATGGACTGGATCCGCAGGCCTGAAGCCGCCAGGGCCGTGATCGCCGACTCGCGACCGGAGCCCGGCCCCTTGACCTTGACCTCGATCTCCACCACGCCGTGCTTGCGGGCGAGGTTGGCACAATACTGGGCGGCCCGCTGGGCGGCGAACGGCGTGCTCTTGCGGGCACCGCTGAACTTCTTCTCGCCACCGCCGAGCGGCGCCGATCCGGCCGACGCCCAACAAAGCGTGTTGCCTCTGTCGTCGGTGATCGTGATGATCGTGTTGTTGAACGTCGCCTTGATGTGCGCCACCGCCTTGGCGACGCTCCGTTTCACGCGGCGTTTTCCTGACTTAGCCAAGACCACTGCTCCCTGCGCCTAGCGCATTTCCTTCACACTCTTCTTGCCTGCCACCGTCTTCCGCGGTCCCTTGCGGGTGCGGGCGTTGGTCCGGGTACGCTGCCCGCGAACCGGCAGCCCGCGGATGTGCCGCAGGCCGCGATAGCAGCGGATATCACGCAGGCGGGCGATGTTCTGCGACACCTGCCGCCGCAACTGTCCTTCCACGACGTAGTCGGACTCGATGATGTTGGCGATCCGACTGATCTGGTCTTCCGAAAGCTTGTTGGCCCGGACGTCGGGCTCGATGTGGGCCTTCGCGAGGATCTCCTTCGCCCGATAAGGCCCGATGCCGTAGATGCGCGTCAGCGCGACATCGATCCGCTTTTCGTTCGGAACATCTACACCGGCGATACGTGGCATGCGCGCACCCTCTCTCGCTCTAGCCCTGACGCTGCTTGTGACGCGGGTTCGTGCAGATCACCCGCACGATGCCCTTGCGCTTCACGATCTTGCAGTTCTCGCAGATTCTCTTGACGCTGCTGCGTACTTTCATGATTCACCACCTTCGGGTCGTGGCCGCCTCAGCCGGCCGACAACACGAGCACACCATCTTCCGTGACCGCGATGTCGTGCTCGAAGTGGGCCGCCAGCGAGCCGTCCTTCGTCACGACGGTCCAGTGGTCACGGTCGCGGAACCGGACTCCGGGTTTGCCGCCGGTCACCATCGGTTCGATCGCGAGCGTCATGCCCGGAAGCAGATCGAAGTCCGACCGCTGGCCGGCGGGTTCCACGTAGTTCGGAACCTTGGGCTCCTCGTGCATTTCGCGGCCCAGCCCGTGCCCGACAAACTCGCGCACGACGCCGAAACCGCGTGATTCCACCAACTTCTGCATCTTACGCGCGACCCGGCTCCAGCGGGTGTGGGGCCGAATCTCGCGGATCGCCAACTCGAGTGCCTCGCGCGTCGTGTCCATCAGACGCCGGGCCGCCGGGGCGATCCTGCCCACGGCAAACGTGCGGGCCGCGTCGCCGCAATAGCCGTCGAGCCGGACGCCGCAATCCACGCTGACGATATCGCCCTCGCACAGAGGACGGTCGTCCGGGATGCCGTGAACCACTTCCTCGTTGACCGACGAGCAGATGCTCGCGGGGAACGGAAAGCGGGCCTGCGGGTTGACAACCCCTTTGAAAAGGGCCGTCGCCCCGGCCTCCGCGATCATGCGTTCCGCAATGGCATCGAGCTCGAGCGTCGTAACGCCCGGCCGCACGTGCCGGCCGATCTCGTCGAGCACGTCGTGAACCAGACGGCCCGCCGCCCGCATCAGGTCGATCTCACGCGGCGACTTGAGGATGATTCTCGAGGCGGAAGCTTTCACGATATCAGCCCAGCGCCTCGATCAACCCCGCCACGTCCGACTCCACCGCCGTCGCCTCACGCGCGGCATCGACACGATGGAGCAACCCCCGCGCCGCGTAATACTCGATCAGCGGGGCGGTCTGCTCGCGGTACGTCGCCAGCCGCGTGCGGATCACGTCTTCGCGATCGTCCACGCGCTGGATCAGCGTCCCGCCACAGCGATCGCAAACGTCCGCGGTCTGTGGCGGGCAGAACCGGATATTATACGTCGCGCCGCAGTTCTTGCAAACGCGACGGTTTACGATTCGATCCACGATCAGGCTGTCGTCGATCTGGAAGTCGATCACGGCATCCACCCGCCGTCCGGCGTCCGCCAGACCCTGCTCCAGCGCCTCGGCCTGGCCGACGGTACGCGGAAACCCGTCCAGGATCACGCCGGCGCCGGCCGGCTGACGCTTGACGGCGGCCAGCATGACGCCGGTGATGATCTCGTCCGGTACGAGCGTGCCGGCCTGGACGTACTGGGCGGCCTGCCGGCCGATATCGCTGCCCGCCTTGATCTCGGCCCGCAGCGTGTCGCCGCTGGAAAGCGGGACGAGGCCGAGGCGATCGCGCATCGACGCGGCCTGCGTGCCTTTTCCGCTGCCCGGGGGGCCCATGAAGATCAGTGTCCGTCCAGCCATCGTCGCCGTGAGAGTCCTTTGTGCCTGTGCTCCGGTGCCGTCAGGCTCGGATTCGGCCGCCGCCCGGGCCGGTGTCGCTGCCGAGGAAGCCTTCGTAATTCCGCATAATCAGGTTCGCTTCGAGTCGCTGGATCAGGTCGAGCGCGACGCTCACCACGATCAGCAAGCCCGTCCCCCCGAGAAACGCCGACACGCGAAACGGAATCTGCATGTGGACGGCGACGACCGTGGGGATCAACGCGATGATCGTCAGGAAGCCGGCGCCAACGTAAGTGATGCGTTCCATCACCGCTTCGAGATAGTCGGCGGTGCGTTTGCCGGGCCGCAGCCCGGGGATGAAGCTGCCCATGTCGCGCAGGTTGTTGGCAAGCTCCTTGGGCTGGAACTGCACCGACACCCAGAAATACGCGAAGACGTAGACCATCGCCGCGTAAGTCACGCTGTAGAAGTAACTTCCCGGACGAAAGGCGCTGTCGAGGAAATCCCACAGGTTGATCGGCCAAAGCTGGGCCCGCGAGAGGCTGCCAAAGAGCCAGCTCGGCAGCAGCAGGAACGAACTCGCGAAGATGATCGGCATCACGCCGCCGTGGTTGACTTTCAGCGGCAGGTAGTGCCGCTGGCCGCCGACGACGCGCCGGCCGCGGGTCTGCTTGGCCTGCTGGATCGGGATGCGCCGCTGGGCCTGCGTGATGAGGATCGAACCGGCCACCACGAGCACGAACGAAACCACCAGGAACAGGATTTTGGGAGCGTCCATGTCGCCGCCGCTGGCGGCCCCCTTGAAGTTGATGCCCTGGACGACCTCGATGATGGCGTTCGGCAGCCGGGCGATGATGCCGGCCATGATGAT
>CAYRXN010000339.1:0-4839 GCA_964428275.1 uncultured Planctomycetales bacterium
GCGGCGTGGATGGGCAGGTTGTGATGGGAATGAAGCAGTCACGCTACGGTGCCCCATCGAGCAGATTTCGTCGATCATCCGCCGTTGGGCGGAGCAGTCGTGTTTATGTTCTCGCAGCGGAGGGTTTCCCCCTGTGAACTGTGCCCGGTGCGCAGTGGGGGAGGCTCGTCGCCAGGAACGTGTTACTCTCGAGGAGGAGGTCTGGACATGAGGAAGGTAGTGGCTATTGGCGCGTTGCTGGCGTTCGTGTCGGCGGCGACCGCGGGTGTGATCTTCACGGAAACGTTCGACTACGCTGACGATGCGGCCCTCAACGCCGTGTGGAATGCGCACGCGCCGAACCCGGACTATCATCTGGACACCACATTCGGCAACCCTGAGCCCTCGTACATGATGCCGAGCCCCGGTGCCAACTTCCAGGGGCGCCTGGCGGTCAACCTGGGCGGCGACTTCAACGCCACCGATGCCGAGCCGCTGGTGATGTCGTTCGACATGTACCTCGACGACGCGGGCGAGGCGGACCTGTGGAACGGTGCGCGGCACTATGTCGAGCTGCGCGGCTACTCCGGCGATGCCTACGCCTCGGGCGATCTCGAAAACCTGCTGGCGATGGGCGTCTACAACAACTCGGACGACGGCTACGACAGCACGTTCTACCAGGGCCGCGTGGTCTACGGCTCGAACTGGAACACGCTGGATGAAGAGCCCGGCGCCATGCAGCGCTCCACCGGCTGGCACAACATGGAGATCACGGTCACCGGTTCGCAGGTGCTCTTCGCGATCGACGGCGTGCTTCAGGAAGTCGAAGCCCGCCCGAACGGCTTTGGTTTCGATTCGGTCGTGCTCGGTTCCGACCTGACGGCCAACGGCCACACGGCCTGGATCGACAACCTTGTCATCGCGACGATTCCGGAGCCCGCTTCGCTGGCCCTGCTGGCGCTGGGTGGCTTGGCGCTGCTTCGCCGTCGCTAGCGGTTGTTTGCAAACCCGAGCAACCGACCGGAAAAGATCCCGGGGATGATGGCTGATCGAACGGGGAGAGGAATCTGTTCGGAAGCAGCAACCCGGGTGATTGGCAGTTGCAAGGGAGGACGCGCTCCGCTTCGTTCGCTTTGATGCGATGGGGTGGGGCGTTTTTTTCCGGTTTTCGGCCGGCGGCGGGCTGGAACGGTCCGTCGCCGAGCCGGCCGCCGGGAGTTGCGGGGACTTGTGAACACGGCGGCGCCGGCGCGGCGCCTCGCCTCGCGGAGGGGCGTCACGCCGGAGCCACCCCAGCACAACACCTACTCGATTCAGGAGGATTCACCCATGACACGTCTTGCCAGAGCAGCGCTGCTCAGCGTCGCGGCCCTGATGCTGCCGACGATGGCATCTGCGCAGTATTTCTCCGAGCTCGTGGGCTTCAACGGCCCCCCGATCGACGATCCGGCCACGTCGCAGGAGATGTTCCGGGTTCCCGAGTGGTCGGGCTCGACGGTCGGCAACGTGGTACCCAACACGGCCGGGCAGTACGACTATAACGCGGCCTACCGCGCCTCGGGGCTCCAGACCGAGGGGGCGGCGGCGATGGAGGTTCTTTTCCAGTGGGCCGACACTTCCGACCCCAATGCGTGGGTGCGCCTGACCACCTACAACGGCCCCGAGCGGCCCAACCCCTCGCTCAACCTGGCCGGAAAGGTCCGCTTCAAGATCACCAACAAGAGCGAGTTGTTCGCCGGCAACATCGGCATCTGTCTCGGTATCCGCGAGACGGACATCGACGTGCCCCAGATGTCCGACGGCGGGACCAACGGCACGATCGAGTGGGTCGGCGTCACCGGCGTCGGCGGTGGTGCGAACAACCCCGTGCCGATTCCTGCCGTCTACCTGCCCCCCAGCCCTTCCGCCGTTGAGCTCGAATTCGATCTTTCCACCGGAATCGTCAAAGTCGATGGCGTTTCCCAGGGTGGCGGCATCGCCGCGTTTACCGGCGACGGCGTGCTCAGCACACCGAACATGCGCGGCACGCTCGAACACATCGCCTTCGTGAACGATCCGGCCGATACGGCCGTCCAGATCGACGTGGCGATCGACGAGTTGCAGTTCGAGTCGCCGGTTCCCGATCCGATCCAGCCGCCGGTGATCGAGGCCCCGGTCGTCGATACCGATACCGAGGTGCGGGTCGATTGCTCGGCGGACGCCTCCTTGGCCGAGCTGTTCATCAACGGCACGTCGGCCGGCACGGCGGTTCCCGCCAGCAGCGTGGCCACCTTCACCGGGCTGTCGCTCAACGTCGGTGACGTGCTCACCGCGACGCAGACCGCGTTCGGCGAGACCAGCGATTTCTCCGCCCCGGTGGTCGTCTTCGCGGAAGGTACCGCGCTGGCCGAGAACTTCGACACCTACGGCTCCCAGGACGACCTGGAGACGATCTGGCAGCAGACCGACCCGGCCAACGATCGCAAGTTCCAGCTCACGACCGGCAGCGCGTCGAGCTGCGACAACATGGTCGAGTCGAACTATCCCTCGGGATCGGCCGTCTCGCGGATGTACGTCTCGCTGGGCAGTGTCAACGGTACCGACGCCGAGCCGCTGCTCGTGACCTACCGCTTCAAGCACAGCAGCAACAACGCCAACGCCCGCGCTCGTTTCGAGCTGACTTCGTCGCTCTCGCGTGTCGAGGGGGCGCTCGGCTTCGCGTTCACCAACGGGATCGGCGGCGCGTTCGGCGATCAGTACACGACGCTGACCAACGCCACGACGCCGATCAACGGCTACGTCACGGACTACTTCGGTTATGACTACGCCCTGACCGGCATCAATCGCGAGGCCGGCGTGTGGCACAAGATGCAGATCGAGGTGCTCTCCGACGTCGTCAACTTCTACATCGACGACCAGCTGGCCAACCCGATCGATCCGAACAGCGGAACCCCGCTGTGGCCCGATGGCGTACCGCGCGTCAACAACGATGCGTTTCAGTACATCGTGCTGGGGCTGGGCTTTGCCAACAACGGCCCGGCGATGATGTACGACGACATCTCGGTCACGCTCGGCGGCACGCCGATCCCGTTCGGCGAACCCAACCCCGTGATCTCGCCGGACGTCGATGGTCCGCTGTTCCCCGGCGATACCAGCGTCCAGGTTTCGGGCATCGACGCGACGGCGACCGACGTGGCGGTGTACGCGGATGGTTCGCTGGTCGGCAGCCAGAGCGGTTCGTTCCCCTCGGGGGTGGCCACGATCAGCGTCACCGCGCTGACCGACGGCCAGACCGTTACCGCCACGCAGACGGTCGGTGGCACCGAAAGCTGCTACTCGGCGCCGGTCGTCGTGGCCGTGCCCGCGCCGACGCTCGAGAGCGTGCTCGTGCCCGGCCAGACCAGCGTGCAGGTGAGCGACATCGAGGAGAACCTGGCCTCGGCCGTGTCGGTCTACGAGTACCTCGGCGAGGACAACCTGATCCTGCTCGGAACGCTCGGCAATCCGACGTCCGATCCGGCGGCCGTGACCGTGACCGCGCTGACGACCGGCAGCACGATCGTCGCCACACAGACCATCGGCGGCGTGGAAGGCCCGGTTTCGGCGGGCGTGGTGGTCGGCGTTCCCGCCCCGACGCTCGTGTGGCCGTTCAACGACGGGGACACCACCGTGACGGTTGAAGACGTGCATCCGCTGGCGCAGCTCGTCACCGTGTACGTCACCGGTACGCCTTATGCCGTGGACCCGGCCGGGGCGACGACGGTGGATGTGACCGTCCCGGCCCTGCTGCGCGGCGACGCCGTCTATGCCACGCAGACGATCGCCGGGGAGGAAGGCCCGGCCTCGAACACGCTGGTCGTCGGCAACACGGTCGTCATCAACGAGTTCAACTACGACGACTCGAGCACGGACGACCATTCCCTCGTCGAGCTGTACAACAACAGCGACGAGGCCATCGACATCAGCGACTGGGTCATCCAGGTCGGTGATTATGTCTCCGGCCAGGACCCGCCCGGCGTGTACTACCAGATCTTCATCCCCGCCGGGACGACGATCGCCGCGCACGGTTACTGGACCGTCGCCAATACGGCGGTGGCCTCGCTGCCCGGCGCCGTGGTCGATCTGATCGACGACAACCTCGACCCCGGCAACGGCCAGAACTACCTGGCGCTGCGCAACGCCTCGGGCGTGCTGCTCGACGCGGTGGGCTGGGAGACGAACAAGGGGCACACGTTCATCCCGGCCGAGATCTACACGCAGATCGGCCTGGGTATCTGGGGCAACCACGTCAACTGGGATGACAGCACGGCGGACATGTACCACGGTGCGCCGACGGCCCAGGCCCGCTTCCTCGACGGGTTGGACACCGACGAGAACGGGCGCGACTGGGGTATCCTCCCGATGACGCCGGGCTACAGCAACAACCAGCCCGACCTCATGCCGTACTACGAGGATTGCAGCGGCCTGAGCGCGCTGGATGCGGTGCCCAACTGGGTGTTCAGCTACAAGCCGGTCGTGGCGGTCGATCCGACCGTCGTGGATTCCGGCGGTTCGGGCGGCCTGGCGATCAACCCGTCGGCCATCCCCGCCTCGCCCGACGGCGGCCTGGCGATGATCGCCTGGGATGAAACCGGTGGCGGCAACGCGTGCTACCTGACGCAGCTTGCCAAGGAAGACTTCACGCTGGAAACCTACATCTACATCCCGCCGACGTTCACGCCCGACGGCTACGAGGAGACCAAGATCGGTCTCCGCGGCAGCGCCGACGGCGTGCACAACTTCGATTACTACAGCGGTGCGACCGGCGTGTGCTGGCTGCTCCAGCACGGTTCGAGCTGGCAGACGCTCTACCTGCTCGATGAGAACAACGGCGACGACGGC
>CAYRXN010000340.1:0-6869 GCA_964428275.1 uncultured Planctomycetales bacterium
CCGGTCGCGCTCCAGGGCGCTGAGCTTGGACGGGCCGTCGCTGCGCAGCTCGGGGATCGCGCCGGCGTCGATCATCGCCCCGACCCGCTCGACCCATCGCCGGTCGAGCCTTTTTTTCTCATCCGAGTCGGGGGCCACTTCCCAATAGGGTCGCAACGTCGCCTCGATGATGTGCCCCATGCGGTTGAACTCGTCGAGGCTGTAGCCCGGCGGCGTGAGCAGGAAGCCGAACACCAGGTTGCGGTTGCCCGCCGGCAGGTAGGTCGTGGCGGGCACGAGCCTGGGCGTCAGCAGCACGACGGCCGCGGTCATGCCCAGGATCACGACGGCGCGTCCGGGGGCCGAGCGGTTGGCCCGGGCGACCAGCCCGCTGACCAGCCCGGCAAGGCGTCCGGTCGATGATTCCGTGCCGGTCGCCGCGGGGCGGTGCCGGCCGCCGCGCCGCCGGGCCAGCAGCCGGGCCGAGAGCGTGGGGATGACCGTCACCGCGACGACCAGCGACAGCGCGACGGCCGCCGAGGTGGCGATGCTGATGTCGCGGAACAACTGGCCGGCTTCCTCCTGCACGAAGACGACCGGCAGGAACACGGCGAGCGTGGTCAGCGTGCTGGCCAGCACGGCGCCCCAGACCTCGCGGGCACCGTCGAGCGCCGCCTGCTGCACGGTCTTGCCCGTCTGGTAGTGCCGGTAGATGTTCTCCAACACCACGATCGCGTTATCGACCACCATGCCGACCGCGAAAGCGATGCCCGCCAGCGAGATCACGTTGAGCGTGCGGCCGAGCAGGGCCACGACCATGAACGTGCCGATGACCGAGACGGGAATCGCCAGCGCCACGACCAGCGTGGCCCGCACGTTGCGAAGGAAGAGCAGCAGCACGATCACCGCCAGGGCGCCGCCGTAGACGATGTTCTGCTGCACCATCGCGATCGACTGGTCGATGTAGACGGTTTCGTCGTAGACTTGCTCGAAATGGAGCCGCATCTTGCGGGCCCGGAGCACCTCCTCGTTTACGCGCGCGACCGCGGCGCGCACGCCGGCCATCACTTCGAGCACGTTCGTGCCGACCTCACGCCGCACGGGGAAGGCGAGTACGTAGCGCCCCTTGCTGCGCACGAACGAGATCGGCTTCTTGTAGCCCAGCGCGACCTCGGCGACGTCGCCGACGTAGACCGGCCCGTCGCCGGTGTAGGCCAGGACCGTGCGGCGGATCTGCTCGGCGTCGCGGTACTGCCCCACGGTGCGGACGGTGTAATCGAGTTTGCCCTGGGTGCGCGTGCCGGCCGAGATGTTCACGTTTTCGCTGCGCAGGGCGCGCACGACCTGGGCGAACGTGATTTGGCGGGCGGCCAGCGCGCCGGCGTCGACCCGCACCTGCATCTCGCGGTCCATCCCGCCGTAGACGTCGACCGAGGCGACTCCGGGTACCCGTTCGACGTAGGGTTTGATGTAGTCGCGGGCGAAGTCCGCCAGTTTCCGGACCTGCTCGCCGTCGTCGTTCTCCGGGGGGTAGAGGATCAGCCAGGCGATCGGACTGTCGGCCGCGGCGTTGGCGGCGGCGACCGTCGGCTCGTCCACCTCCTGGGGGTAGCCGGAAACCTGGCGGAGCTTGTCGTTCACGTCGCGCAGCGCGGTGTCCTTGTCGATCTGCGGGTAGAACTCGAGCGTGATCTTCGCGCGGTTGTCGCGCGACTCGCTCGTCATCTTCCGCAGCCCCTCGACGAACTGGAGCTTCTCCTCCTGGCGATCGACGATCTCGCGTTCGACTTCCTGGGGCGTGGCGCCCAGCCACATCGTCGTGACCGTGATGATCGGCGTATCCACGTTGGGCGTGAGCTGCACCGGCATCCAGAACAGCGAGAGCAGCCCGAACAGCACCACGAGCAATACGCCGACGGAAACTCCCACCGGACGCTTGAGACAGAGCTGGATCAGGTTCACGGTTTGCGCTCTCCTGCGCCGGCCGCGTGGCTCTCGCGGGAGGGGGACCGGGGGGGCGGGGCCTGGGCCTGCGCGTTCGGCGGGCCTCCTTGCGACCGGCGCTTCGGCCGGGCGGTCGGCGCCGCCTTCCCGCCGGCACCGCTCGGCGGCTTCTGGCGGGGCGGCGGCTGCGACGCGGGCGAACTTCCCTCGGCCGGCATCGGCGTGACCGGCGTCGGGCCGAACAGGCGCTCGTTGCCGCGAACGACCACGAGATCGCCGGGGCGGATCGCCTTCGTTCGGAGCTCGACCGCTCCGGGCATCACGAGGCCGGTTTCGACGGGAACCGGCACGGCCATCGAAGTCTGCTCCGGTCCCGGGCGGATCACGTAGACCATCTTGGCCGTCCCGCGGATCACGATCGCGTCGGGGGAGACGGTCAGCCGTTTGCCGCGCGGGCCTGAGGGAACCCAGGTCCACGCGAACATGCCGGGCAGAATGGCGTGGTCGGCGTTTTCGAGGTCGATCTCGACGGGGACCGAACGGGCGTCGGCGTCCGCTTGCGGGATGACGCGCGTGATGGTCGCCGGGAAGGTGCGGTCCAGCGCCTCGATCCGCACCGTGGCCGGCTCGCCGGGGCGGGCGAAACGGATGGCGGATTCGGGCACGCTGGCCCTGATCCTGATCCGCTCGATCGCGACGACTTCGGCCACCGGCCCCCCCGGCGCCACCCACTGGCCGACCTCGACTTGCCGGCTGACCAGAAAGGCGTCGCAGGGCGCCCGCACGCGGGTCTTGTCCACGTCGCGGCGGGCCTGGGCGACGGCGGCCTGCTGCGCGGCCACGTCGGCCCGGGCGGCGGCGATGTCTTCGGCCCGCGGGCCGTGCACCGCCTCGTCGTAGGCGGCCTGCGCCGCGGCCAGCCGCGCGCGGGCGGCGGCGAACTCCATTTCGGTGTCGTGAACTTCTTTTTCGCTGGACTGGTGTTGTTTGGCGAGGTTTTCCACCCGCTTGCGCTCGAACTGCCACTTTTCGAACATCGCCCGGGCTTCGTCGCGCCGGGCGGCGAGGTCGCGCAACTGCTCTTCCCGCGTGCCGTTTTCGAGTTTATCCAGCGCAGCCTGGAGCGACGCCAGCCGGGCCTGCGCCCCGGCCAGCTTCAGCCGGGCCAGCTCGTCGTCGAGGACGCAGAGCACGTCGCCTTTGTGGAAAAAGCTCCCCTCCTCGACGGGCGTTGCCACGACCCGGCCGCCGACTTCGGCCGCCAGCAGCGCCTGTCGTTCGGCCCGCGCCGTCCCGACCAGTTTGACCGTCGCGGGCATCTCGCGCTCGACCGCCGGCGCGACCACAACCGGCATCGCGCGACCGTGCTGGCCGAGCGCCGGCGGCGCCAGCCCGAGCACCGCCAGCAGCGCCGCGCATGCAAGCTGCCCCCCGCGGCCCGGACCCTCTGACCTGCGGCCGCGCATCGCGGCGGCGCCTCCCAAGTCCCGACGACGTTCATCCATTGGAGCAGGGTTCCCTTCTCACTGTCGGCACGCGCAGTAGCGAAGTAGTCTATCTCCGGCCATCGCGCCTCACAACTGCGAACCGCGTTCACGCAAGCAGCGGGGAGAAACTATTATTCTGTAGCGGGTGCGGGTCATCCTGCGACCAAGCGTTGGAGCGGCCGTCATGCTTCTCGCGGCGACCGTTCCCTTCCCGGGGGGCCGGGCAGCCTCGGCTGGCGGTTCGTACCAGCCGAACGGGACCGGGCCGGGCCCCGCCGGCCGGCCCGGGGACAACCGTTGATCTTGCAGTCTCGTTGTCTTCGTCCCTCAATCCCTCGATCCCGCAGCCCCCCGGCCTCCTCGCCTGCGGCCCGGCGCCGGCGAAATCGTTTTCTCGCGATCCGGCCGGGTTGCTTTACCTGCCGGCGCCGGCGCGTATACTCTCCGTTTCTTGCGACGGGGAGCATGATGAATACGTACGTACCCTGGCCCGAGCGGCCACCCAAGCAATTTCGGGGATTGAGCGGGGCCGTGGCCGCACTCGCCGTGGCGGTGTATCGCGCGTTGACGCCGATCGTCAGCCGGCTGGCGGGCGTGATCCTGCTCGCGGCGGTCGTCGTGACCTGCCTGTTCACGTGGGGCGTGGCCCTGCTGCTCAACGCGTGCGTCGGCGCCCAGGACGCGCTGGTCGAGGCCGGCAAGGCGACGGCCGGCCAGTGGCTCGGCGTCGAACAGCTCGCCGAGGGCGCCCACCTGATCGGCAGCTCCGCCCCGGCGTGGCTGCTCTGGCTCGTGCAGAGCTCGCTGGTGCGCGACATCATCGGCGTGCTGGGCGTGCTCGGGTTCGTCTCGGTGCTGGCGGTTTTTCTGATCTGGTGGGAACGCAAGATTTCCGGACACATCCAGTCGCGGCTCGGGCCGATGCGGGTCGGCTGCTGGCACGGCTGGGCGCAATCGCCGGCCGACGGACTCAAGCTGATCTGCAAGGAAGACCTGATCCCCGAGAAGGCCGACGGCGCCCTGTTCCGGCTCGCGCCCTACCTGACGTTCGTGCCGGTGCTCGTGGCGTTCTTCACGCTGCCGTTCGGGCTGTCGTGGGTGTTTCGCAACCTCGACGTCGCGTTGCTGCTGATCCTGGCGATGCTCGGGATCGAGGTGATGGGCGTGCTGGCCGCCGGCTGGGCGAGCAACAACAAGTGGAGCCTCTACGGCGCCATACGGGAGGCCTGCCAGGTGGTCAGCTACGAGATCCCCCTGGGCATGTCGCTGCTGATTCCGGTCATGGTCGCCGGCACGCTGCGCCTGGGGGGCGACGGCAGCCTGGCCGCCTACCAGGAGGGTGGCTGGTTCCACTGGCTCGCGTGGCACAGCCCCTGGACCTTCGTCGCGATGTTCACCTACTTCATCGCGTCGCTGGCGTCGTGCAAGCGGGCGCCGTTCGACCTGCCCGAGGCCGAGAGCGAGCTGGTCGCCGGGTTCCTGACCGAATACAGCGGCTTCCGCTGGTCGCTGTTCTTCTTCGCCGAGTACGCGGCGATGTTCATCGTCAGCGGCGTGCTGGTGATTCTGTTCCTCGGCGCGTGGGACGCGCCCTGGGTCGGCCTGGCGCCGGCCGGCTGGGCCACGAGCGATTCGCTGATGACGCAACTGCTCTACGGCGTGATCTTCAGCGGCCCGATCTGGTTCATCCTCAAGTGCATGTTCTTCATCTACGTGCAGATGTGGCTGCGGCGGACGCTGCCGCGTATCCGTATCGACCAGGTGCTCTACTCGTGCGTCCAGGTGATCCTGCCGCTGACGCTCCTCCTGCTGTTGGGCAGCGTGTTCTGGGAGCTCGGGCTCCAGCACAGCGCCGCCTTCGGAAGCGTCGCCAAGGTCATCAGCGTGATCCTGGGCCTGATCGGCGTGGCCGGGGCGGTCGCGGTGCTCTGCGTGGCGTACGCGGGCTTTTCGCGGCGGGTGTCGCTGGTGGGCACGCAGGCCGTGCGGCGGCCGTTGCGGGGAGGCTAGGCGAATGCTCGAAACGATCGTGTTCTACCTGTTCGCCGCGGTGATGGTCGGCTCGGCCCTGGCGATCCTGCTGAGCCGCAACATCGTCCGCAGCGCCATGTGGCTGCTCGGGACGCTCGGGGCGGCGGCGGGCCTCTACCTGCTGCTGTCGGCGAACTTCCTCGCCGCGATTCAGCTCATCGTCTACGCCGGCGGCGTGATGATCCTGATCGTCTTCGGCGTCATGCTGACCTCGCGCAACCCCTACTTTCGCTACCAGCCCCGCGGCCGGGAAGTCGGCATCGCGATCGTGGTGGCGATCGTGCTTTGCGTGGGGATGATCTCGGCGATGGTGGCCGGGCCGTGGCCGGCGGTACCGGGGGCGGCCCCGACCGCGGAAGTGGGTTCGATGCAGGAGATCGGAACGGCGCTGCTGACGACCTACCTGGTCCCGTTCGAGCTGGTTTCGGTGCTGCTGCTGGCGGTGATGATCGGTGCGGCCTACCTGGCGCGGCCGGAAAAGAGATGAACACGATGCTTGCAATCGGTCTGAACCACTACCTGGTCGTTTCCGCGCTGGTGTTCTGTATCGGCATCGCGGTGATCACCGTCAAGCGCAACGGAATCGGCATCCTGATCGGCGCGGAACTGATCCTCAATGCCGCCAATCTGAACTTCATCGCCTGCGGGCGCTATCGCGTCGGCGGGCTCGACGGACAGATCGCGGCGGCGTTCGTGATCGTGCTGGCCGCCGCCGAGGCGGCCATCGCGCTGGCGATTTTCCTGAACTTCTACAACGCGCACGCCACGGTCGATGTGGACCGCGGCGACGCCCTGAAAGGATAGGGGAGAGCCCGTGCCTCCGGCCACTTTGATGCAAGCGTGTCTGCTGGCGGGCGTGTTCGTTCCGCTCCTGAGCTTCGCCTTCCTCGTCTTTCGGGGGGCCGGGATGGGGGCCCGCAAACGCGCGGCCCTGCTGGCCGAACACGCCGCCGCCGGCGACGACCACGGCCACGACGGTCACGCCGCCGTCCCCGGACAGGGCGAGCCCTACGCCGGCTGGTTCGCCACCGGCGCGATCGCGCTGTCGCTGGTCATGGCGCTGATTACGCTGTTCACCTGGCTCAGTGGCGATGCGGGGGATCATGCCGAGTGGATGAAGGCCGCGGCCGAGAGCGTCGTGCCGTGGGTCCACATCGGCAACATGCCGATCTACTTCGGCGTCAACCTCGATGGGCTGACCGTCGCGATGTTCACGATGGTCACGCTGTGTGCGACCTGCATCCACGTCTTCAGCATCGGCTACATGAAAGGAGAGCCGCGGTTCGCCCGGTTCTTCACGTACCTGTCGCTGTTCTGCTTCTCGATGCTCGGGCTGTTGATCGCCCGCATCCTGCTGTTTATGTTCATTTTCTGGGAGCTGGTCGGCCTGTGCAGCTACCTGCTGATCGGCTTCTGGTTCGAGAAGAA
>CAYRXN010000341.1:0-7098 GCA_964428275.1 uncultured Planctomycetales bacterium
CTCGCGGAAAGCTTGCCGGGTCTTGTCGAGCACCGCCTCGTATTCGGTATCGTTGTCGCCGCCTGCGCCCGCACCCGACGCGACGCCGGTTTCGGGCATGACACCGGCCCAGACGTACTCGGCCACGGCGTCCACCGGCCATTCGAGCACATCGGCCAGCGCCACCAGCAGATCGAGTTTGGGATTGTCGGTATCGGGATAGAGACGGGTCGAACTTCGGTTGAGGGCCCGGGCCAGCCTTGTCCTTGACCAGCAGCGACACCCGCGTGCCAGGTCAATGAGGTGGTGCAGACGCTCACGACGCTTGCCGAACGGCTGCATATGCGTCCTCCCTGTTGTGGGGCGGATCGCCGATGGAGAGCGAAAGAAAGGCCGCCCACTGGTTCAGAGTCGAACACCCCCCGAGCATGTTCCGATCGACAGCAGTTCGGGGCGTATCCTTTTATGCCACGAATGGCATTTAACGCCCGCCGTGGAACACTGTCAAGAAAAAAACCGCCGGAAGAGCAGATTCCAGCACGCCGCCGAACAGATGGCGGGCACGCCGTTTCGTTCCCTCCTGCGGCCGGCGCGCGATTGCGTTTGCGACTCGATGGCATCCGCTCCGCACACCCCCCACCGGACGAACCTGCCGGATTTCCGCGTGAAGCCGTCCCAGGCCCGCAGCCGCGCGAATCCCGCTATGCTGTGCGCCTGGAAACTGCGACGCTCGTGAATGCGCGAGCGATCGAGGGGGATTCCTCAGCGAAGACGCGGTCTTCCGCGACAGGAGTGTGGACATGCTCCATGCAGCACGTGTGGTCCTGGTCGTCTGCCTGGCCTGCGTGGTCGAGGCGGCCCGGGAACCGGCGTTTCTCGGCGTAACCATGTCGGCCTGGGCAAACGAGCTGCGCGTTGGCGAGCAGTCGTTTCCGTTCGGCGTGCGAATCGACAGCGTCACGCCGCAGACGGCGGCGGCGAAGGCGGGGCTGCGAGCCGGAGACATCATCGTCGAAGTGGACGGCCGGCGTTTCGACTGCAAGCCCGGCGAGGCCGTCGCTCGGCTGGGCGAGGCGATCCGCGCGCACCAGGTCGGCGATACGATGAAACTCACGGTGCTGCGCGATTCACTGATCCAGTCGGTCGCCGGCGAGGCGATCCCGGGGCCAAGCGCATGGGAGGCCGTGGAGAAGCGAATCGCAGGGCTCGCCCCCGGAGAACATGTCGATTTTCGCGCCGAGAAGCAGCGCGAGTTGCTGACTGTGACAGCCGCGCTCGGGCCTCGTCCGGTAGCGCTGGGCTGTCGCACGCGTGTGATACCCCCGAACGATCAGATCCTGCCGGCGCCGGCGCCGGCAGATCCGACGCAACGGCTGGTCGAGGCGCTCGTAACGGAGGTTGGCGCAGCCGACGACTACCACGCCCAGCGCGCGATGCTGGCCCAACTCGTCGCGCGGCGGGATGCGTTGTGCCCTTTGCGAACGGCCTGCGTGATGCGCGAGCCGTTTACGCTTCCCGCGCTGTCACGCGACTTGGCGAAATCGCCGGGGACGATCGACGCGATGTTGCGCCACGCCGCGGCGTGGCTCGACCAGCCGGCGGCGGAGAACTCGACCGAGCCGCTGCGCGTCGGCTTGTCGCCGGAGCAGCACGCCAGGCAGATCGAAGGCGTATTGCGCGAAGCGCACGAGGCGTGGCAGCGGGCGCTGGCGAAGCTGTCCGCCGAGGAGCGCGCGCTGGTCGCGGAGACGATCCCGCTGTTGTCCGACGAGTTCCGCGATGACGTGATGATCCAGCGCGACCCTGACAGGCAGCGCTTCGCAAAGGTGCTGCGGCTGGTGGGGCTGGCCGCCCGGGTTGATCGTGGCGAGCTGATCCGCGCGGCCCGCTCGCTCGCGCGTCTGCTCGACGCGAAGTACCTCGCCGGGCTGCGTGCCGACCTGGCCGGCCACGGCGCCGGGGTGTTTCTCACGCAGGACACCGGGTTCGGCAAGATCGTCTTTGCGGGCACGGGCGACACGTGGCATCGGCAGGCGGCCGCGGTGATCGTCGATCTCGGCGGCGACGACTTCTACACCGGCGCGACGCAGCAACCCCTCTCACTGATCATCGACCTCGCCGGCGACGACGAATACGCGGCCACGTTCGCCCAGGCCCAGGCCGCGGGCCGGCTGGGCGTGGCGATTCTGTACGACGAGGCGGGCGATGACCGCTACCGGGCGCGCCGCTGGGGGCAGGGTGCGGCGGCGGTCGGCGTCGGCATCCTCTGGGACCACGCCGGCAACGACAGCTATCGCGCCGGCGACTACGCGCAGGCGGCGGCGCTTTGCGGCGTCGGACTGCTGATCGATGACGAGGGGGACGATCGCTACGACGCCGAGCGTTGTGGCCAGGGGTTCGCGCTGCCCGGCGGTTTCGCGGCGCTGATCGACCGCGCCGGCGAAGACCACTACTACTGCAAGGGCCGCGATCTGGGGTCCTACGGCACGCCGGGAATCTTCGCGGGCTGGGGGCAGGGCTGCGCGGCGGGTCTGCGCGGCGTCGCGTCCGGCGGCGTGGCGCTGCTGCTCGATGAGGCGGGCGACGATGTCTACGAGGCCGGCAACTTCTCGCAGGGCGGCGGGTACTACTTCGGCTGGGGAACGCTGGTCGATCGCAGCGGAAACGACCGTTATCTGGGCTCGCGCTACGCCCAGGCTTTCGCCGCCCATCAGGCGATCGGCTATCTCGAAGACGACGCCGGCAACGACATCTACCGCACCACCCGTGACGTGGGTCAATCGTGCTCGTGGGATCAGACCGTGACGTTTCTGATCGACCGCGCCGGCGATGATTCGTATTCCGCCGGCGGTTTCGCGCTGGGCGCCGCGGCCCACAACGGCATCGCCGTGTTCCTCGACGGCGGCGGCCTCGACAGGTATCTCAAGAATGGCGGCCGGGCCCGCGCGTCGGGTAACGACTACCACGGCGGCACGAGCCTGTCGCTGATCCTCGACCTCGGCGGCGATGAGGACCTCTACTCGGGAAGCCCCGCTGCAAACAACAGGATTCGCCACACGCAGGAGCACGGGTTCTTCGCCGACGTGCCGACCACGCTGCCGGAGGCGCTGACCCGTTTTCAGGACTGGCTGGAGCGCTGAGTCCCCCACGGGGCAGCGGCTGCGCTCGCGGTACCGGATTGTCCGGCTCGACCGCATCGCGCCGCCACCGCCCGGTGGCGGTCGCACCGGGTTTCCGCCCCGCCGAGACCCTGCCTGGCAGAAACAACCACGAATAAATCGTTGGCCCGATCGAATCCCCGTTGGAAACGTCGCTTCGCACCCGGCGTCGCGTGTGCGGCGTCGACTGGATGCAAGGAGATCAGTCATGAGTGGGACTCCAGCCGTAGTCGTCAAGAAAGGCGGCTTTTTCACCGCCCTGTTCCACGGAGTGTTCGGCTTACTCGCCGTCGTCGTGCTGACCGCGGGTATTCTCGGCTTCTACACGCTGCGGATCGCAGATCACACGTCGTCCGACCTGCTTCAGCTCAGCGGCAAGATCATCACCGACATGCCCAACTGGGCCGGCAATCTGCCGCCGGTGCTCGCCGAAGCCCTCGACGACCACCGCGCGCCGGACTACCGGGCACAGCTGGATGTCGAAGTGCGGCTCCTGTCCGCCACCGGCGGCGGGAACCGACGCGCCGTCGTGGTGGAAGTCGCCAACAACGGCCCGCAGACCGTTTCCGTGCTGGCGCTCAATGTTGTCGTCGAGAACGCGGACGGGGTACCGATTGAGGAGCACCGGGTCTACGCAGCGACACCTTTCGTCATCGACGAGGACGATTGGCGCGGCCCGCTGATGCCGGGCGCCAGGCGGAAATTCGTTGCGGGTCGGCGCGAATACCCCCCCCAGGCCGGCGTGCGGGCGGAAATCGCCGAGCTGCGTATCTGGAACGGCGGCGGGCACGCTGCCACACACTCGGATTCGGCAGACGCGGCCACCAGCGACGATCCAGCGACGGCGGCCACGCCAGCCGCCGGCACAGACTTGTAACATCCTGATCCCACTGCGGTTGCGCGCTGCGCGTCAACGTTGCGCCTTCGCGCGCCGCCGGTGTTGCACAGCCTGCCGAGCCTGCGCAGCGGCCGCGACCTTCTCAGCGCCACCCGCTCCCCGGGCCGATAGGCGCAGGTAGCCGCCCCCCTTCTGCTCGCATGCTGAGCGGCAAGGCGCGTGCAGGCGCAGGCAAAGTGAAGATGGCCGGCCCCCCGTCCGGCCCAACGCGGGCGGGCGGCGGTTCCGGTTGGCAAGCCGAGACTCGAATGCTCATCGCAATCGTCAACAGCAAGGGCGGCGTCGGCAAATCGACCATCGCCGTACATGCGGCCGCGTGGCTGCACGAGCGTGGTTTTCGCGTGGTGCTTCTCGACGCGGATGCCCAGGCGAGCAGCTCGGAATGGCTCGCCCGTGCCGGCACCGATATCCGGGTCGCCCGTCACTCGGATGCCGCGGAGATCCTGGAACGCGCCCCACGGCTCCAGGCAGTGGCCGATGTCGTGATCGCCGACGGCCCCGCTGCGCTGGGCCAGGCGACGGTCGCGCTGGTGGGCATCGCCGATCGCGTACTGATCCCCGTCGGGCCGTCGATGATGGACGTGCGGGCCACTTATCGGATGGCGCGCATGGTGTACCGGGCGCGGTTTCAACCCGGGCGCAACGGGCTGCCCGAAGCGCTGATGGTCATGAACCGCGTGCAATCGCGTACGCGTCTCGCCCGAACCGCGGCTGCCGCGATTCTCGCCTACGGCTTCCCGGCGGCCCCGGTCGCGATCCAGTTGCGTCAGGCGTACGCCGAAGCGTGCGGGCGCAACTCGTTCGTGTGGCGGCTGGGTGCCATGGGACGGCATGCGGCGGCGGAACTGGACGAGCTCTTCGGACACGTACTCGCAATCGGCGGCGTCACCGGCGTCGCCCCCGCCAACGCGCGGCTCGATCGTGCGGCCCACACGCAAGTCCTCAAGCAGCGGGTACTGCCGGCGAGCGAACTCATCGCCGCGTACGACCGCCACCCACCCGACCCGCTGGCGACCGGCCCGTTGCAGCGGACCCGGTGATGCGCCGGACCCGGCGCCGGACCCGGCGCCGGGGTGGTCCCCGGGCTGCGGCACCGCCGGCTCGCGCCCCATGGCGCCGGACCCGCTCGGGGATCGTCACGCCACGCTGATCGTCTCCGTCGGGCACATGGAAACGCACTCCGAATAGGTTTATGCTCTCCCCGCTGGTACGAAGAGCGAGGGTGGGGGTAACGCGAGAATGGTGGTCGGCAACGATGGCGAGCGTGAAGGTTCTGATTCTACGGGCCGCAGGGACCAATTGTGACCTTGAAACCGGGCATGCCTGGGAGCAGGCCGGGGCGACCGCCGAGCGGGTGCACCTGCGCCGGGTGATCGAGAAGCCCGATCTGCTCGCCGACTATCAGATCGTGACGATCCCGGGGGGCTTCAGCTACGGCGACGACATCGCCGCCGGACGCATCTTCGCCGCCCAGTTGCGCCGCCACCTGGGCGATCGCCTGCGCGGCTTTGTCGAACGCGGCGGGCTCGTGCTGGGCATCTGCAACGGGTTTCAAATCCTGGTCCAGGCCGGGCTGTTGCCCGAACCGACCACCGCGGCCAGCGACGGCGGGCCCGAGCCGCAGCCGGTTTGCACCATCGCCGGGAACGATCCGCCGGGGTTTCAGGATCGGTGGGTAAGGCTCCAGGCCGGGCAGTCGCCCTGCGTGTTCACCGAGCCCGGCCGGGTGTACGAAATGCCGATCGCGCACGGCGAAGGGCGGGTCACGTTCCGCGAAGGTTGGGACCTGCGGCACGTTGCGGAGCAGGGGTTGATCGCGCTGCGCTACGTCCCGTCCACAACGCGCAGCGGCGACCCGCCGCGCGATGTGGACGAGCTGTGCTGGCTGGGTGTCGGTGCCGGGCAGGCCGAATCCGGTCCGCCGTACAACCCCAACGGCAGCGACGCGGACATCGCGGGCTTGTGCGACCCCACCGGCCGCGTGCTCGGGCTGATGCCCCACCCGGAGCGTTTCATCACCGCAACCCAGCATCCGGCCTGGACCTCGCGCGACGACCTCGCCGCCGACGGTCCCGGCGACGGCCTGGCGATTTTCCACCGCGCCGTCGCGCACCTGGCCTGAGTCGCCCCAGGACCGGCGGCGTGAAGACATGGCCGGAAACGCGCTGCGCGCCATGCCGAAAAACGGCGTGGCGATTCCCTTCGTATCCGGAATCCTCGATCCCGAGGGGGCGCTTTATCTCGAACAGGCCATCGCGCAGCGTCTCGGGATGGCCGACCGGCACCGCCCGGCGAGTTCGGCGGGTGACGTGTTCCCAGTGCCTCCCGGACCCGGCGCTGGCCCCCCGGCCGGCAGACCCGCTACGATGTCCGGTGCCACAATGCCCGGGGATGGAACGATCGGCGGCGAAGTCCGACGCACAACCGGGCCGCGCAGCGCCGGGGAGGGCGAAACTCGATGAATCTCTGGCTGGGGGCAACCGCACTGCTGGCGGCGGCGGGTGCCGGCTGGTGGTTGCTGAACCTCGTGATGGTGGTGCGCGTGCGGCGCCGGGTCCCCGCGCTCGAACGCCTCGACCCGCCGCCTCCTGCCCGGTGGCCGAGCCTGACCATCGTGATTCCCGCCTGCAACGAGGCCCGCGACATCGAAGCGGCCACCCGCTCGCGGCTCGCGGACGGGTACCCCGACCTGCAGGTCGTGCTGATCGACGACCGTTCCGACGACGCGACCGGCGAGATCATGGACCGCCTCGCCGCGGAAGACCCGCGCGTGCGCGTGCTCCACATCGAGCGCCTGCCCGACGGCTGGCTGGGCAAGGTTCACGCGCTGCACCAGGGCGTACGGATGGCCCGGGGGGACTGGCTGCTGTTCAGCGACGCCGACGTCTACTTCGAGCCGGGGACGCTGAAAAAGACCGTCGCCTTCTGCGAGCAGCAACGCATCGACCATCTGACGGGAATCCCGCACTTCCGCTCGACCGCGTTCCTGCTCGACTGCGCGCTGGCCATGTTCATGCGCATGGTCTGTCTGACCACGGGGCGCTGGGCCCCCGACGATCCGCG
>CAYRXN010000342.1:0-5321 GCA_964428275.1 uncultured Planctomycetales bacterium
AACGTTCTGCAACATCGTCTTCGCGGTGCTGGTGGTCTACCTGCTGGCGACTTTCGACTGGGACCATATCGCGCAGTCGCTGCTGGCAGCACCGGAGGGACAGTCGCTGGTCCACCCCTTCCACCTGGGCCAGGAAAAGTATTTCGATTTCTGGTTCTACGTGATCGGCATCGTCATCTTCTTCTACGGCGCGCTGGGTTGGCAGGGAAACCAGGGCTACAACTGCGCGGCGAAGAACGCCCACGAAGCCAAAATGGCGGGGATCCTCTCCGGCTGGCGGTTTCGCGTGCTCATGCTGATCGTCATCGTCGTGCCGGTGTGCGTGCGGACGCTCATGCACCACCCCGACTTCGCGGACAAGGCCGCCGTCGTGCGGGCTTCGCTCGATACGATCGACGCCCCCACCCCCGAAGTGCGCGACGCGCTGCGGCACCAGCTGCGAACGCCGTACGCGCTGGGCGTCATGCTGCCGACGGGGCTGATGGGGCTGGCCTGTGCGGCGATGCTGGCCGCGTTCGTCAGCACGCACGACACCTACCTGCACTCGTGGGGGTCGATCTTCGTCCAGGACGTGATTCTGCCGTTTCGCAAAAAGCCGCTCTCGCCGCGCCAACACATCTGGCTGCTGCGGGTTTCGATCCTCGGCGTGGCGGTGTTCATCTTCTTCTTCAGCCTGCTCTTTCGGCAGACACAGTACATCGCCATGTTCCTGACGATCACCGGCGCCATCTTCATCGGCGGTGCCGGGTCGGCGATCATCGGGGGGCTCTACTGGAAGCGCGGAACGACGCCGGCGGCCTGGGCGGCGATGATTACCGGCATGTGCCTGTCGCTGGCGAAGATCGGCATCGAGCAGATCGATTCCGCGACGCTGACGGCGGCGGTGGACCGGCCCTTCTGGGGACCGGCGGCGTCCGGCGTGCTGTTCGTCAAGAACTCGCTTACGGGACAGGAAATGGCGTTCTGGGCGATCGCGGCGTCTGTCACGGTGTACGTGGGGGTTTCGCTGCTCGGGCCGCGAACCGTTCACAACATGGACAAGCTGCTGCACCGCGGCGAGTACGCCATCCCCGGCGAGACGTCCACCTCGTTTCGCGATGCCCGCACCGTATGGGAGAAACTCGGCTTTACGCGCGACTTCACCGGGTGGGACAAGCTGGTGACGTGGATTACGCTGGCCTGGCCGCTGGGCTGGACGGTCATCTTCGTGGTATTCACGGTTTACAATCTCGCCGTCGATGTGCCCGACGAGTCGTGGCTGAGTTTCTGGCACGGCTGGACGTGGTTCATCCTCGCATGCGCGCTGGCTGTCACCGTCTGGTTCACGATCGGCGGCATCCGCGACCTGCGGTACCTGTACCGTGAGCTGCGCAGAAGGCGGGAAGACCCGCTCGATGACGGCCGCGTGATTCCGTGAGCGGGTCCGGACGCCGTGGTCCTGCCCACCCGCTTCTCGAACTCAGACGATCAGGTTTACCAGCCGGCCCTTCACGACGATCGCGCGCCTGATCGGCTGATCGCCCAGGGCGGCGGCGACCTTCGGGTCGCGCCGGGCGGCCTCGACGACCTGATCGTCGGTGGCGCCGGCGGGCACGGTGATGCGGCCGCGCAGCTTCCCCCTGATCTGCACGGCCATCTCCACGGTTGCGTCCACCGTGAGCTGCTCGTCGAACACCGGCCAGGACTCGGCGAGGATCGACGTCTCGTGGCCCAGTCGCTGCCAGAGCTCCTCGCAGATGTGCGGCGCGAACGGACAGAGCACCTTGAGGAAACGCTCGATCTGGTCGCGGCCGATGCGCGGCGCCTTCTGGGCCTCGTTGCTCCAGACGATCATCTGGGCGATCGCGGTGTTCATCGCGAAACGCTCGATGTCTTCCTGCACCTTCTTGATCGTCTTGTGCAGCAGACGCTCGAGCTCCGGGTCGGACTGATCGCCGATGCGCGGGTTGAGCGCGCCCGCGGCGTCGTTCTCGCCAGGGGCCACCACCAGCCGCCACACGCGCTGCAGGAAGCGGTGGACGCCGATGATGTCACGCGTGTTCCACGGCTTGGAGGCCTCGAGCGGACCCATGTACATCTCGTAGAGCCGGAGCGTGTCGGCCCCGTACTCCTCGACGATCCGGTCGGGGTTGACCACGTTCTTGAGCGTCTTGGACATCTTCTCGACGCTCTCGGCGAGCTTTTCGCCGGTCTGTTTGTGGTAGGCCCCGTCCTCGCGGAAGTCGATGTCGTCGTAATGGACGCAGACGCCGCGGCGGTCGCGGTAGGCGTACGCCGTGATCATGCCCTGGTTGAAGAGCTTGTGGAACGGTTCGGGCGTGTGGACGAAGCCGCGGTCGTAGAGCACCTTGTGCCAGAAACGGGCGTAGAGCAGGTGCAGCACGGCGTGCTCGGCCCCGCCCATGTAGAGATCGACGCCGCCGACCTTCTCGCGGCCGTCGGGCAGCTTGCCGCCGAGCCAGTAGCGATCGACCTCGGGGGCGATCGCGGCGGCATCGTTGTGCGGGTCGCAGAAGCGGAGGTAGTACCAGCACGAGCCGGCCCACTGCGGCATGGTGTTGAGCTCGCGGCGCAGGCGCTGGCCGTCCCGCTCGACGTATTTCCAACTGTCCGGGGCGCGCGAGAGCGGCGTCTGCGGCTCGGCGTTGGGGTCGTCGCTGGCGTGCGGGCGGTAGTCCTCCATCTCGGGCAGCGTGACGGGGAGGTTTTCCACCTTCTCCGGCACGATCCCGCCGTCCTCGCGGTAGAGGATCGGGAAGGGCTCGCCCCAGTAACGCTGGCGGGAAAAGAGCCAGTCACGCAACTTGTACTGCACGGTGTGTTCGCCGAGGTCGCGGGCTTCGAGCCACTCGGTGATCTTGCGCTTGGCCTCGGGCGTGGGCAGACCGTTGAGGATGCACTGGCCCTCGAACCGCTCGGGCTCGTTTTCGGACGGGGAGTTGACGGCGATCCCGTCGCCGGTGAAGCCGCGCCAGTCCTGCCCCTCGGGCGGCTGGACGACCTGGATCACTTCGAGGCCGAACGTCTCGGCGAATTCGAGGTCGCGCGTGTCGTGACCGGGCACGGCCATGATCGAACCGGTGCCGTAACTGATGAGAACATAATCGGCGACCCAGATCGGGATGCGCTTGCGGTTGACCGGGTTGATCGCGTACGCGCCGGTGAACACGCCGGTCTTTTCCTTGGTGTCGGCGGTGCGGTCGAGATCGGACTTGTGCCGGGCCTGCTCGACGTAACGCTGCACCTCGGCCCGGCGGTCGGGCGTGGTGATCAGCGATACGAGCCGGTGCTCGGGCGCCAGCACCATGTAGGTCGCACCGAAAAGCGTGTCCGGCCGCGTCGTGAACACGCGGATCACGTCGTCGGGGTGATCTTCGAGCGTGAAGTTGACGTAGGCCCCCTCGCTGCGGCCGATCCAGTTGCGCTGCATGAGCTTGATCGGCTCGGGCCAGTCGAGCGCGTCGAGGTCGGCCAGCAGCCGATCGGCGTATTCCGTGATGCGCAGCATCCACTGCTTCATCGGCCGGCGATAGACCGGGTGGTTGCCGCGATCGCTGCGGCCCTCGTTGGTGACTTCCTCGTTGGAAAGGACCGTGCCCAGCGCCGGACACCAGTTGACCGGCACCTCGGCGAGGTAGGCCAGCCGGTGGGCGTCGCGGTACTGCTCGACCGCCCGCTGGCCCTGGGCCTTGACGTCCGGCGGGATGGGCAGCTCGGCGATCGGCCGGGCCGCCCCGACCACCTCGCGGCCGTCGGCGTCGGTCCAGCGGTGCTCGGGATCGTACCAGCTGTCGAAGATCTGAAGAAAGATCCACTGGGTCCACTTGTAATAGGCCGGGTCGCACGTGGCGATCTCGCGGTCCCAGTCGTACCCCAGACCGATGATGCCCATCTGGCGCTTGTAGGTGTCGATGTTCTTCTGCGTCGTGATCCGCGGATGCACGCCGGTCTCGACGGCGTACTGCTCGGCGGGCAGACCGAAGGCGTCCCAGCCCATCGGGTGCAGCACGTTCTGGCCGCGCATCCGGCGATAGCGCGCGATGATGTCGGAGGCGATGTAGCCCAGCGGGTGGCCCACGTGCAGCCCCGCTCCCGAGGGATAGGGAAAGAAATCGAGCACGTAGAACTTGGGCTGCTCGCTGCCCGGCTCGCCGGGGTTGGCGGCGCGAAACGCCCGGCGCTGCGCCCAGATCTTCTGCCACTTGGGTTCGATTTCACGATAGGCGTACGGTTCGTTGTTCATGGAATCACCGCATCGTGTTGCCCCGACCCCGGCTCACCGCCGCGCCGCTTCGGCGCAGACGTTCGCTCGGCGAGGGCGTCCGTCGATAAGCAGCCGACCCCGGCTCACCGCCGCGCCGCCTCGGCGCAGACCCGGGCCGCAAGCCCGCACCATCCCCCCGGCCTGGATCCGGGAAAGGCCGTCAACGCTCGGCCTTCTCCGGCTCCGGAACGAAACCGGTACGTTTGCAGATGTTGTCGGCGTCGAACCACGACAACTGGAAAGTCATGTACGTCGCCCGGATCGTCTGAAACTCGATCTGGTCGAGCTTCGATTCGAAATCGCCGCGGTAGACCGGCTCGACCTCGAGCGGTTCGGCCAGCACCCACTTGCCGCTCGTCGCGACCGGCACGACCGCGATGGCGTGGGTTCCTTCGGCCGGCGGACCCTGCTCGGCCAGCTCGAAGACCTTCTCGTGCAGCGCTTCCGAACGCCCGATGTTCGGGATGAACGTGGGCCAGCGGCCGAAACGCTTGGGCTCGAAGGGCTCCAGCTCGCGCAGATAGCGCCGGGCGACGCTGGCGGCCGGGCCGCTGGTGGGCTGGTCCGGGCGCTCGCCCAGCAGCGCCCGCAGCTCGGTCGCCTGCTCGACGGCCTGCTTGAGGCCGACCTCGCGGGCCCGGGCGGCGAGCTGGTCCGCCAGCGCGCGGGCCATCTCGAACGCCTTGATCCGCTTGACGTTGGCCACGACCTGGTCGCGCACCTCCTCGAGCGAGGCCGGCGGTCCGGCCGGCGCCACGTCGATCACGCGAAACACGTAGGCCTGGTAAGGCACGGGCCGCTTCGCGCCCGGCATCACCTCTTTTCGCAGCACGACCGGACCCGGCTCGCCGATGTGGAGGACCGGAACCACGTCGTCCTTGGCAGGGGTCACCAGCCCCTCGACGCGAAAGGCCAGATCGAGCGCCGAAACGGGCTGCCCGCCGAAGACGGCGGTTGCCTGCGCGAAAGCACGGTCGGCGGCGAGCGTGGCCCGCGTGGCCAGATCAAGCCGTTTGTAGACCACGGGATCGTCGGAGTACTTCTCGGCCAGATCCTT
>CAYRXN010000343.1:0-3789 GCA_964428275.1 uncultured Planctomycetales bacterium
GGATGAATTCGATGTCCGACCTCAAGGCGGCGATCCACGAAGGCGCGGTGCTGCGCATTCGCCCCAAGACGATGACCGTCATGACGACCATGCTGGGCTTGGTCCCGATCATGATCGGCACACAAACCGGCTCGGACGTGATGAAACGCATGGCCGCGCCGATGTTCGGCGGCCTGCTGACGAGCTTCGCGATGGAACTGCTGATCTACCCGGTGATCTTCCTGGTGGCCAAACAGTTTACGCTGCGAAAGAAGTGAAGAGTGCAAAATGCAAAGTGAAAGAAAAAGGCCTGAGCGCGTTCGTTGCAAATGTAGCGTCCGGGCCCCGTACCGGCCGTTGTAGGAAGCCCTTGGTTGTTACAGCAACGCAGAGTGGGCATTGCCCACCCTACCGCTGGACACACGGAGAACCCCATGTTCGCGTCTAACCTGCTCTATATCTTCCTGGCCCAGCTGTTCAGCTTCATCTTCGACCTGATTCGCTCGGCGCTGGCCACCTGAACCGCGGGCGGCCCGGCGGGAAGTTCAGCGCCCACACTGGCCCGCGACATCGTGCGTGGCGTTCGGCACCGTCCGGCAACGACGCGGGATTGCGAACCCAGAAGCGCAGGCCGGCCGTGAACGGATGGCGCGTACGCCCGGTGCCGGCCTCGTCCGTCCGCCGGCGTGACGTCTCGGGCAGGAACCTTGCTCCACCCGGCGGTTGCCGTGACAATAGTGTGCGCAGTACCAGGGCCGATTCGAACGCGCGACGGGCCACGGATCGCAAGTGCCGGGCTCATGCCGCCGCCCGGATCCGTTGGGCGAAGACGATACTCAGTGATCAGACCGTAGCGCCGCCGGGTTTCGCGACGGCGTACCGGGTCAGGGAGCATACGCCATGTTGCACCGGCACACGTTGGGAAGCGTTCCGCCCAAGCCGCACACCGTCTTTCGCGACGCCGACGGGCGGCTGCTCATGGAGCAAATGGTCACGCGGCAGGGGTTCGACGGACCGTTCTCGATTCTCTACTTTCGAATCCCGCCCACCGACGAGTTCGACGTACAGCCACTGGACCTGCCCGGATTCTGCCCCTTCGAGCTGATCGCCGAGCAGCCGCTGCAGCGCCGCCATATCCGCCCGCAGGATCTCAAGCCCACCGGCGATTTCCTCACGGGCCGCCAGACGCTGCTCGTCAACGACAATCTGCGCATATCTGCGTGCAAACCCGTCGAGCCGCCCCAACGTTTCTTCTCCAACGGCGACGGCGACGAGCTGTGGTTCGTCACGCACGGAAGCGGTCACGTGGAGAGCCTCTACGGTGTGTTGCCCTTCCGGCAGCACGATTACGTGCTGATCCCCAGATCGACGCCGTACCGCCTCCATCTCGACGGCGACCGCGGCACGCTGTTGGCGTTCGAGGGGCGGCCGTGGCTTGGCATCCCCGGCGCGTATCGCAACTCCTGGGGCCAGCTCACCGACTACGCCCCCTACACCCACCGCGACTTCCGCCTGCCGGCCGAGCTGCTCCGCTACGACCCCGCGCGTCACGGAACCGGCCCCTTCGAGATCGTCACGAAGGTGGCCGACAGGCTGAGCGTTCACCGCTACAGACACTTCCCGCTCGATGTGGTGGGCTGGGACGGTGCGCTCTACCCCGTCGCGTTCAACATCCACGATTTCCAGCCCAAGACCGGGCTGGTCCACCTGCCCCCGACCATCCACACCACGTTCGCCGGCGAGCGGTTCGTCGTCTGCTCGTTCGTGCCGCGCATGACCGATTTCCACGACCAGGCGATCCCCTGTCCCTACGGCCACGCCAGCGTCGATATGGACGAGGTCATGTACTACGTCAACGGAAACTTCACCTCGCGACGCGGGATCGACAACGAGTCGATCAGCCTGCATCCGTACGGCGTTGCCCACGGCCCCCACCCCGGCGCGTACGAGCAGTCGATCGGCACCCGCCGCAGCGACGAGCTCGCCGTCATGTGCGACGCCTACGCGCCGTTCCGGCTCACGAGCGCAGCCGCGGCCATCGAGGACCCCGACTATCACCGCACGTGGGTCGACCCGCAGGGCAGATCGCAATGGCACCAGGTCGACGGGAGCAGCAGGCCGGCCCCATAGTCCCCTGCCGGTCCCATCGCGCGCGACGCAGCCGGAAATGCCCGCGCGCGTCAGCGGCGCCCGGGGTTGCCGCGCAACAGGCGCCGTAACGGCTCGGTCAGGTTGTGAAGCGGCTCGACCGCGACGCGCGGGTGTTCGATCGTTCCGCTGACGCGGTACTGCACGAGTTCCTGTCCGGTCGCCTCGAACACCTGCGTCAGCGGGAAGACGCGCGGCGCGCCGTGGGGCGTCGCGCCAACCAATGTGAGATCGATGGCTCCGCTCTTCGTGTTCCAGAGGCCTTCGCCAATCATGCGCTGCGAGTGCGACTGGATATCGACGTGCGTGAACTTGAGCTCGGCCCCCTGCCAGACGAACTCGACGAGCGCCTGGTCCACATCGGTACCGAGCGGACGCCGGCCCTTGCGGCTGGCCTCGACGACCGACTTGGTCACGCGGCTCGACAACAGCGACGCCCCGCGGATGCGCAGCTCGCCACCGCCGACACGCGTCGCCGGATCATCCGAACGCCCGCGCACGAACACATGTCCGTCGATGCGTCCCCGCTCCGTCTTCGCGTCCTTGCTCGCCAGAAACTGGGCGAGGCTCACGTCATGCAGATCGAACGACAGCTCGTAGGCGTGTGATTCCGGGTTGACACGGACGAACCCGGACACCTCACCGTCGCAGAAACGCCCACTGATGTCAGTCAGCAGTACGAGCGCATCGTCGGCCTTGCGAACGAGCTGCCCCGCCCAGCGTTCGATCGGGCGTCCGTCGAGGCGCCCGCGGTCGATCTCGAAGTCCGCAGCCAGCGCGACATCCCCGTCGGGTTTCACGACGCAACGCCCGCGTACGCGCCCCGACGCCCGCGTGAGCCCCACGCCCAGGTCCATGCGCGTGTCCTGAAACTCCACCCGGCCGATCACATCCCAACTGCGTCGATCGCTGCCACGCATCCGCAACCGATCCAGCTCGATCCGCGCCCGCCCCCGCGGCGACATTCGCCGCAGCAAACCGGCCAGCGGTCCCGGCATCGCGTCCACGAAGTCGGCGGTCAGGTCCACATCGCGCGCGTCGAGACGCACGTCCGACCACGCCGCGGCGCCCTCCCAGCCGCCCTTGCCGGATACCTCGACGACGCCGGCCGCGCCGTAGCGGGCTCGCGCGTGATGCAGCTCGAATCCACTGGCACAGAGCGACAAACGCGCGCTCACGTCGCGAAGGTCCAGCGGCACGGGGCTCGGCCGGATCCGGTCCGCACGCAGGTCGATGTCCGCCGCCTGCTGAATCCCCCCCTGCGCATCCGACCGGGGATGAAACTCGACCGCCAGCGTGCCGGGCCCGCCGAGCCCCAGCGTTTCGCGCAGCCGGGCCCACTTCCCCGGCACCAGCCGCCGCAGCAGGTCGTCGAGGTCGGCATCCTCGGCGCGCAACGAGAGCGTCACCGGGTTGCGGTGTCCGAGCCTGGCCGGCAGTTTGCCCGAGACCTCCAGCTTCCCGCCGCGGCGTCGGGCCGTGACGCCGCGCAGCGTCTGCATCCGGCCGTCGATCGTGACCCAGCCGGAGGTGTGTTCCCAGCCACGCGCGCCGTCGAAACCGTAGAGCACGCCGTCGGTGACGTGGACGGTATAGTGGCTGCCGCCTTGTTCGGCCGAACGCAGGTTGGCCCAGACATCGCCGACACCGTCGAACCGGATG